>CAZBYA010000114.1:0-6650 GCA_964496175.1 uncultured Gaiellales bacterium
CCGCTCAAGGAGACCGTCGTCTTCCCGCAGTCGATGTCGCCGCTCGCGATCGGCCAAGAGCGTTCCGTTCGGCTGATCGACGACGTCGTCGCCGGCGAGCGGCTGCTCGCGCTCGTGACCGCGCGCGACGCGACGGTCGAGGCGCCGTCGTTCGACGAGATCTACGAGGTCGGCACGGTCGCGCTCGTCCACAAGATGATCAAGGTGCCCGACGGGACGCTGCGGATCCTCGTGCAGGGGCTCGAGCGCGTGCACCTCGACAACCGCCTCGACACCGACCCGTACCTGCTCGGCGAGTTCAGCGCGCTGCCCGACGTCGTCAACGAGACGCCGGAGCTGGAGGCGCTGACGCGGAACGTGCAGGGCCTGTTCGCGCGCATCATTGGGCTCGCCCCCTACCTGCCGGAGGAGCTCCAGCTCGCGGCCGCGAACGTCGACGACCCGAGCGCCCTCTGCCACCTCGTCGCGTCGACGCTGCGGACGATCAAGACGGAGGAGCGGCAGGAGATCCTCGAGGAGGTCGACGTCGAGCAGCGCCTGCGCACGGTGTCGGCGATCCTGAACCGCGAGCTCGAGGTGTTCGAGCTCGGGTCGAAGATCCAGTCGCAGGTGCAGTCCGAGATGGAGAAGGGCCAGCGCGAGTACTTCCTGCGCCAGCAGCTGAAGGCGATCCAGCAGGAGCTCGGCGAGGGCGACCCGGACCAGGCGGAGGTGACGGAGCTGCGCGAGCGTCTGAACGCGCTCGGCGACCTGCCCGAGGAGGTGCGCAAGGCCGCGGAGCGCGAGCTGGGGCGGCTCGAGCGCCTGCCGTCGGCGGCGGCGGAGTACGGCGTCATCCGGACCTACCTCGAGTGGATCCTGACGCTGCCGTGGGCCGCGTACACGGAGGACAACCTCGACCTCGAGAACGCGCGCGCCGTGCTCGACGCCGACCACTTCGACCTCGACAAGGTCAAGGACCGAATCGTCGAGTACCTCGCCGTGGCGAAGCTGCGCAACGAGATCTCCGGCCAGATCCTCTGCTTCGTCGGGCCGCCCGGCGTCGGCAAGACCTCGCTGGGCCACTCGATCGCGCGCGCGCTCGGGCGGAAGTTCGTCCGACTCTCGGTCGGCGGCGTCCGCGACGAGTCGGAGATCCGCGGCCACCGCCGCACCTACATCGGCGCGATGCCCGGCTCGATCATCCGCTCGCTGCGCGACGCGGAGGCCGCGAACCCGGTCCTGCTGATCGACGAGATCGACAAGATGGGCGCCGACTGGCGCGGAGACCCGGCCAGCGCGATGCTCGAGGTCCTCGACCCGGAGCAGAACCGGAACTTCCGCGACCACTACCTCGACCTGCCCTTCGACCTGTCGAAGGTCCTCTTCATCTGCACCGCGAACACGGCGGACACGATCCCGGGGCCGCTGCTCGACCGGATGGACGTGATCTCGCTGTCGGGCTACACCGAGGACGAGAAGCTCGGGATCGCCAAGCGCTACCTGGTGCCGAAGCAACTGAAGGCGCACGGCCTCGACCGCACGCAGCTGACCCTCTCCGACAAGGTGCTGCGGACGGTGATCCGCGAGTACACGCGCGAGGCAGGGGTGCGCAACCTCGAGCGGCGGCTGGCCGACGTCTGCCGCAAGGCGGCGACGCAGGTGGCGAAGGGAAAGGCGCAGAAGCCGCGGGTCGACGAGAAGCGGCTGCGCGAGTGGCTCGGCCCGCGGCGCTTCTCGGGCGAGGTCCGCAAGCGGACGGCCGACCCGGGCGTCGCGACCGGCCTCGCGTACACCGCGGCCGGGGGCGACGTGCTCTTCATCGAGGCGGCCGCCTACCCGGGCAAGGGGCGCCTGACGATCACGGGGCAGCTCGGCGACGTGATGCAGGAGTCGGCGCAGGCGGCGCTCTCGTGGGTGCGCGCGCACACCGCCGACCTCGGGCTGCCGGAGGACTGGTTCGCGAACCACGACGTCCACATCCACGTCCCGGCCGGCGCGGTGCCGAAGGACGGGCCGTCCGCCGGCGTGACGATGGCGACGGCGATCGCGTCGCTCGTGCGCGGCGAGCCGGTGGCGGAGGACGTCGGCATGACCGGCGAGATCACGCTGACGGGGCAGGTGCTGCCGATCGGCGGCCTGCGCGAGAAGTCGCTCGCGGCGCAGCGCGCCGGCCTCAAGCGCGTCGTCTTCCCGCGCGAGAACGAGCCCGACCTGACGGAGCTCCCGCCCGAGACCCGCGAGCTGATCGAGTTCGTCCCCGCGGACACGATCGAGGACGTCTTCGCGGCCGCCTTCGACGGCAAGCGCCGCGCGCGGCCACGCCGGCCCCACGCCGTCGAGCGTCAGGCCGCTATGCCGTTGCGAAGGTCGTGACGAGCCGGTCGCAGAACGCCTTCGAGCTCGACGCCTTCCGCCGGCAGAGCAGCTGGTACTCGCGCGAGTCCCGGAGGACGAACGTGTACTGGTCGACCAGGCCGCTGCCCTCGTTGACCTCGTAGCTGTGCGAGCGGATGCCCGCCGCGGTCACGGTCGCCGAGCCGGCGACCGTCCCGTTCGTCGTGCGGGCGATCTGCGCCATCCGCACCGCGAGCTCGCCGGCCACCCGATCGAACAGCGAGTCGTTGTACGGCCGGAGCAGCTTGAAGACCGTCACGCCCACGAGCTCCGAGCCCGAGGCGGCCTGTGTGCCGCCCGCGCGGTGCGTCACCGTCCAGCCGGCGGGGGCGGCGAAGCTGAAGCCGTCGCCGCGCACGACCTGCGCCTTCGACTGGCCCGAGCCGCCGCAGCCTGCGAGGATGAGGGCTGCCAGCAGGAGCGCCTGTTTGCATCGGCAGGCCCGGGGTATCAGGCGCGCGGTAACGAGGCGAAAGGACCCAGCGAGCATGACCAAGACAAAGGACAAGGTCTACGACGCGGCGGACAACGTCAAACCGTACGTCCAGCGCGCGCTCTCCGACGAGAAGCTGCGCGACGACGTGATGAGCGCGTTCGCGACCGCGAAGGACCTCTACAGCCAGCTGATCGGCGATCGGAGCCCCGTCACACTCGCGACCCGCGTCGCGACCGACGACGAGATCCGCGAGAAGCTGAAGGTGGCGATCGAGGATCTCCGCAGCGCGGCCGACCGGCTCCAGGGGCGCAAGGAGCACTCGGGGCGCAACGCGACGCTGCTCGTCGCGGGCATCGCCCTCGGCATCCTCTTCAACCCCGTCACCGGGCCGGAGACGCGCAAGTGGCTGAAGGAGATGATCGGCGGCGGCGACTTCGGCGGCGACTACCCGTCGAGCTCCTCGAACGGCGGCGCCTAGGCTCTAGCCCCGGCCGAGGTCGTGCCCCGGCGCGACCACCACGGCCGGAATCGAGGTCAGTGGCCCCGTCGTCGGGGGCAGGGGGCGAAGCGCGCGCACGAGCGAGGCCGGGTCGAGGCCGTCGGCGGACGAGATGTCGGACTCGCCGAGCAGGATCGCCCCCGGCAGGGGCGCCGCCGGTCCGCCGGGGATCGCCGGCGCCCAGCCCGCGGCGAGCGGGTACGGCAGCTCGCGCAGGTGCGTCCACCGGTCGAGGTAGCGGGTCGGATCGACGGCGCCGTCGTAGCCGAGGTACAGGTACCGCACCGGGTGCACCTCGAAGTGCAGGTGGTACGGCGTGCCCTCGGCGTCGCCGGTGTTGCCCATGAAGCCGATCACCTGCCCCGCCTTGACGCGCGCGCCGTTGACGGCGGCGGTGGAGAACGCGGAGAGGTGTGCGTAGTAGTACTGGTTGCCTTGGGCGTCGAGCAGCCAGAGCCGGAGCCCGCCCACCTTGTTCCAGCCGACCGAGAAGACGGTCGCGTCGGCGCAGGCGACGAGGGGCTGCCCCAGTTGCCCGAAGATGTCGTCGCCGTGGTGGTACGAGACGTCGGGCCGGGCGGCGCCGTACGTGTCGATGAACGAGGCGGGGCCGTACACCGGGAAGACGTAGGGCCCGGCCTCGAGGCGCGGGTGGGCGCGCAGCGGCCGCGCCTTGTGCTTGCCGGGGTGCTTCGCCTTCGCCCCCGGGCCGGCCGGCGAGGGGGTCGCGGGCGCGGTGGTCACGGTCGGCTGGGACGCGGTGGTCGTCGGCGGAGCGGCCGGCGGCGCCGTCTGCGCGGCGGCCTCGGCGTAGCCGATCTGGATCTCGCTGCCGGCGGGCAGGCCGCCGTGGTCGGCGGTCAGGTGCACGTCGAGCTCCGTGACGAACCCGCGGTAGCCGTGCGCGCCGGCGGGGGCGCTGCGGTCGACGCCGGCGGCGCCGACGGTGAGCTGGCCCCAGTCGCCGAGCGTCGCCTTCGTGCCGACGAGCGGCTGCCCCTCGACCTTCAGGTTCAGCACCGTGCTGCCGTCCTGGTTGCCGCCTGCGTCGGCGTAGCCGGTGCCGGCGGAGGCGCGGGCCGTGACGGCGTCCGCGGTCAGCTCGCCCTTGAACAGCGAGAGGCCGGTGACGTCGCTCTCCGCCGTCGCGGAGGCGTGCAGCTGCACGGAGGTCGTCGCGCTCGCGGTCGTCGACTGCGCCGCGACGACGGAGCCGTCGGCCGGGTACGAGAAGGCGGCCCCGGCGGCGGGTGTGCCGGCCGGCGGCGACGTGACGACCTGCGTCGCGGCCCCCGGGCCGCCCGGGACCGAGATCTTGATCGCCTGCGCGACGGCGGCGGCGCCCGGCGTCGTCGCGGGGCCCTGCGCGTCGGCGGAGCCGAAGGCGAGCAGCGCGAGTGGCAGCAGCAGTGCGAGGCGACGGCGTCCCGTGAGCGTGATCATGCCAGCCGCCGCGGGCCGTCAATCGCGGCGCTCGGCGACCAGGATCAGCCGCCACGAGTCGAGCGTCAGCTCGGAGCCGTCGAACCCGCCGAACCAGCGCACCGGCTCGAGGCGGGCCGCGCGCAGGAGCTCGAAGTAGTCGCTGACGGCGTAGACGCGGTGGTCGAACGAATGCGTGACGCGCGAGCCGTCGGGCCGTACGAACGTCCAGTGCGCCTGCCCGCGCCCGGTCGTCGGCTCGTAGGTCCGCCGCTCGAGCCACAGCGTCCCGTCCTCCAGCTCGCTCCAGCCCTCCGGCGCGAACGAGCGGTGCAGCGCCGTCTGGTTGATCGTGTCGATCACGAACACGCCGCCCGGCCGCAGCACCCGGGCCACCTCGCGCAGGACGCGCTCGTCGTCGGACCGGGACTCGAAGTAGCCGAAGGCGGTCCAGAGGTTGATGACGGCGTCGAAGCCGCCGTCGGGCCACGGCAGGTCGCGCATGTCGCCCTGCCGGAAGTCGAGGTCAGGCCCCGCCTCGCGCGCGACGGCCAGCGCGCGGCTGGAGAGGTCGAGTCCCGCCACCTCGAAGCCCGCCTGCGCGAGCGGCACGGAGATACGACCGGTGCCACAGGCGAGGTCGAGCACGCGTGCGGACGCCGGCAGCTGCCCGGCCAGGAACGCGACCTCGCGCTCGGTGCGTTCGGGGTTGCGGGTGGTCGCGAGCTGGAGCCACTCGTCGGTCTCGAAGAACGACTCGAACCAGCGCGGGTCGATCCCGGTCAACCGCGCTGCTTGCGCGCGAAGTCGCGGAAGCGCTCGCGGACGGACTCGTCCGGGCCGAGCGGCTCGTCGCCCGCGTAGCGCGGGTCGGCCGCGATCTCCTCGGCGACCGCACGCACCTCGTTCACGACCGCCTGCTCGTGACGCGGCTCCTTGAGCAGCGAGTCGATCCACGTCTCCGTGCCGTCGTACGCCGGGACGTCGTTGTCGACGAGCAGCTGCCCGAGCAGCATGCCGACCCGGATGTACGCGAACGTGCGGAACGCGAGGATGCGGCGCGGGCCGGAGACGAGCGCGTCGATCTCCGGATGGTCGGCCTGCACCTGCTCGACGATCGAGCCGATCGGCTCGTCGACGAGCGGGATCCAGAGGTCGTCGAGCTCCGTCATGCCGCAAGTGTAGGTGCTGTCCTAGTCTGTGTCCCCGTGGAGCCTCTCGCGCGCCTCGCCGCGGAGCCGAGCCTCGCGGCGCTCTTCCTCGACGTCGACGGCGTGCTGGCGCCGATCGTCGACCGGCCGGAGGACGCGACCGTCCCGGCCGAGACACGGACCGAGCTGCGCCGGCTCGCGGGCGAGTACGGCCTCGTCGCGTGCGTGACGGGACGCCCGAGCGAGACCGCGCGGGAGCTGGTCGGCGTCGCGGAGGTGACGTACGTCGGCGAGCATGGGCTCGAGCTGCATCCGGACCTCGACGGCTGGCCGGACCGGGTGCACGACTTCGCGCGCAGGATCACGTGGCCGGACATCGAGCGGAAGCCGCTCTCGGTCGCGTTCCACTACCGGCGTGCAGCCGACCCCGACGAGGCGCGGCGCCGGCTCGAGCCCGTGGTGGCGGCCGCGCTCGACCAGGGCTTCCGAACGCGCTGGGGCCGGATGGTGCTCGAGGTGCTGCCGCCGGTCGACGTGAACAAGGGGACGGCGGTGCGTGCGCTGCTCGAGCGCACCCGCCTTCGCCGCGCGCTCTACGCCGGCGACGACACGACCGACCTCGACGGCTTCGACGCGCTCGACGGCCTCGACTGCGCCGTGCGCGTCGCGGTCGTCTCGGCGGAGGGCCCGAGCGAGCTCGGCGAGCGCGCCGACGTGATCGTCGGCTCGACGACCGCGTTCCGGGAGCTGCTCGCGCGGCTCTAGA
>CAZBYA010000115.1:0-6307 GCA_964496175.1 uncultured Gaiellales bacterium
ACTTCAACACCGTCTTCCGCAACGACCCGAACACGATCGTCGTCGCCTTCACCGCGGCGCAGATCCCCGGCATCGACCACCGCACGTACCCCGCCGCGCTGGCGGGGCACCTCTACCCGAAAGGCATCCCGATCGTCCCCGAGTCCGATCTGACCGACCTGATCCGGCGGGCAGGCATCGACGAGGTGGTGCTCGCCTACTCCGACCTCTCCCACGCCGACGTGATGCACAAGGCGTCGCTGGTGCTCGCGGCGGGCGCCGACTTCCGGCTGATCGGGCCGAACGCGTCGATGCTCGACAGCACGACGCCGATCGTCGCGGTGACGGCCGTCCGCACCGGCTGCGGCAAGAGCCAGACGACCCGTGCGATCGGCCGGATCCTCATCGAGCACGGCCTGCGCGTCGCTCTCGTCCGTCACCCGATGCCCTACGGCGACCTGGCGTCGATGCGCGTCCAGCGCTTCGCCTCGCTCGCCGACATCGACGACGCGCACCCGACGGTCGAGGAGCGCGAGGAGTACGAGACGCCGGTCGAGCTGGGCCTGACGATGTACGCCGGCGTCGACTACGCCGACGTGCTCCAGCGGGCGCAGGGCGAGTCCGACGTGATCGTATGGGACGGCGGCAACAACGACTTCTCGTTCTTCCGGCCCGACCTGACGATCGCCGTCGCCGATCCGCTCCGCGCCGGGCACGAGCTCGCGTACCACCCGGGCGAGACGAACATCCGCCTCGCCGACGCGGTCGTCGTCAACAAGGTCGACACCGCCGACCCCGACGACGTCGCGCGCGTCGTGGAGTCCGTCCGCTCCGTCAACCCGGAGGCGCAGGTCGTCTTCGCCGAGTCGCCCGTCACGCTCGGCCCCGGGCCCGACCTGGCCGGCAAGCGAGTCCTCTGCATCGACGACGGGCCGACGCTGACGCACGGCGGCATGTCGTTCGGAGCGGCGTGCGTCGCCGCGCGCGCGCACGGCGGCGTCCCCGTCGACCCGCGCCCCTACGCCGTCGGCTCGATCGCGCGCACGCTCGCCGAGTGGCCGCAGCTCGAGAACGTGCTGCCGGCGATGGGCTACTCGGCCACGCAGCTCCACGAGCTGGAGGCGACGATCGACGCCGCCGACTGCGACGTCGTCGTCACCGGCACCCCGATCGACCTCGGGCGCCTGATCACGACGCGCCACCCGCTGCGGCACGCCACCTACACGCTGAAGGTCGTCGGCGGCCCGACGCTCGAGGAGGTGCTCGAACCGGTGCTCGAGCAGGCTCGGGTCGAGGTCCCCGTCTGATGGCGACGTTCACGACCACGCGTCACCTGCTGCGCGTCTCCGACCTCTCGCCGGACGAGCTGACGCACCTCCTCGACCTCGCCGCGCGCATGAAGGCGCACCCGTACGACTGGGTCGACGAGCTGCGCGGGCACACGATCGTCTCGCTGTTCGACAAGCCGTCGACGCGCACGCGCGTCTCCTTCGCCGCGGCGGCGCAGCGCCTCGGCATGCTCGACCAGGTGCTCCGGCCCGAGGAGCTCCAGCTCGGCCGCGGCGAGACCGTCGGCGACACGGCGCGCACGCTCTCCGCGTACGCGGACGCGATCACGATCCGGACCTTCGCGCACGCGACGGTCGAGGAGCTCGCCGCCGCCGCGAGCGTGCCGGTGATCAACGCCCTCACCGACGAGCACCACCCGTGCCAGGCGCTGGCCGACCTGCTGACGATCCGGGAGCGCTTCGGCCGTCTCGACGGGATCCGCGTCACATACGTCGGCGACGCGAACAACGTCCTCGCCTCGCTGGTCGAGGCGGCGGCGCTGACCGGCCTTGACCTGACGGTGGCGACGGCGCCCGGCTTCGAGCCGCCGCCCGCCGAGGACGTCCAGGTGCTGCACGACGCGGCCGGGGCGGTCGCCGGCGCGAACGTCGTCTACACCGACGTCTGGACGTCGATGGGCGCCGAGCCCGAGACGGAGGAGCACCGGCGCGCGCTCGAGCCCTTCCGGATCGACGCCCGGCTGCTCGCGCTCGCCGCCCCGGACGCGATCTTCATGCACTGCCTGCCCGCCCACCGGGGCGAGGAGGTGACCGACGAGGTCGTGGACGGGCTGCAGTCGGCGGTCTGGCAGCAGGCGGCCAACCGCCTGCCGACCGAGCAGGCGCTGCTGCACGCGCTGATCACGCGCACGTTCGAGTAGCGCTACCCGACGCGCAGCGTCAGCTCGACGGTCGCGGCGCGCCCGCGTCCATCCGTCACCGTCACCGTCAGCGGGTAGGCGCCGGCAGATCCCGGCAGACCGCCGATCGCGCCGTCCGGCTGCGCGTGCAACCCGGCCGGCAGGCCGCGGACCGAGAAGCGGTACGGGGCGGCGCCGCCCGTGGCGCGAAGCTGCGCGTGGAAGCCCGGCACGACGGTCGCCGCCGGGAAGCGCAGCGAGATGTCGAGCAGCGGCGCCGCGGGCCCGTGGACGCCGGCGCGCACGAGCGCGTCGTGGATGCAGCGCGCGAGCGCCTCGGCGCCGGTCGACTGGAGGTGCACGCCGTCGGGCTGGAACCACTCCGGGTGGCCGCGCGCGTACGCGTTCCAGTCGATCACGGTCATGAAGCCGGCGTGCCGGCGCGCCGCGGCCCAGATCTCCGCGTTGCTCAGGAGGTACGGATGCTGCGACGCGGCGAGCGTCAGCCAGAAGACGCGCTGGACGTGCGCCTGCCGCAGGGCGGCGAGGGTCTGCTCGATCCCGGGCCCGTAGACCGACGGGTAGTCGTTGTAGCCGACGGCGATCACGACGTTCGGGCCGAGCCTCGCGCCCAGGCTGCGGATCAGCGTCAGCGCGTTCGGCGGGACGATGCCGCCCGCCGGGCAGCTCTCCGTCGTCAGGCGGCGGCACCCGGCGAGCTCGAGGTCGACGGCGAGGCCCTGCTCGAGGATGCGCGCGGCCGGCGGGTCCCACCCGAACGCGCCGGCGACCGAGTCGCTGATCAGCGTCACGTGCTGGAGCCGCGGCGCGGCGGCGGCCGACGCCGCGGCGAGCGCCGCGGTCGCGACGAGCACGGCGAGCCCCCCGACGCGCACCGACCCGAAGAGTACGCTCGCGCGCGTGGAGGAGCTGACGTTGCTCGACTGGAAGCGCCGCGTCTTCGAGCTGTACGCCGCGGTGCGGGCCGAGCCCGACCCCGAGCGCGCCTGGCTCGGCTGGCGTGACGGGCGCGACGCGCTCTTCGCGCGCCATCCGCAGTCGCCGCTGCCGCGCGAGGCGCGCGCCTCGTTCCGCGGCCTCGCCTACTTCGGCTACGACCCGGCGCTGCGCGTGCTCGGCGAGGTCGAGGCGGCCGAGCGCGAGCGGCGCGAAGTCGCCACCTCCGGCGACCGTCCGTACGCGTTCACGCGGTTCGGCCGCGTGCGCTTCGAGCTCGGCGGCGCCGGGAGGTCGCTCGACCTCTTCTGGCTCGACGGCTACGGCGGCGGCCTCTTCCTCTCGTTCGCCGACGCGACCTGCGGCGCCGAGACCTACGGCGCGGGCCGCTACCTGCTCGACACGGTGAAGGGCTCCGACCTCGGCGAGCAGGACGGCCGGCTCGTGCTCGACTTCAACTTCGCCTACAACCCGTCGTGCTCGTACGACCCGCGCTGGGTGTGCCCGCTCGCCCCGCCCGGGAACCGGTTGCCGGTCCCGGTGCGGGGCGGCGAGCGCCGCTGAGGCTCGCCTCAGTGGCTCATCGTGCCGGCCACGTGGCCGACGTTCAGCAGCCCCACCTCGCCCAGCTGCACGCTCGCGAAGCTGTGCGAGACGAACGGGTAGATGCCGCGCTGCCCGATCGTGACGTCGAAGACGCCGCCGCCGCCGGCGGGCACGACCGCCGTCTGCACGTCGTGCTGCGGCGCGTCGACGAGGTCTGCGTTCAGCCACGCCCGCCGGAGGATCGTGCCGACGACGTGGAACTCGGTGTTGAGGCTGGGCCCCGCGTCGACGACCCAGAACCGCACGGTCTGGCCGGGCTCCGCGGTCAGCGGGTGCGTCTTGTACTGCCCGGAGTAGCCGTTCCACGTCACCCAGTCGGGCGTCATGTGCAGCGCCTTCGTCAGGTCGAGCGACGCCGGCGCGCGCTCGCCGGGGCTCGAGAGGTACCACTCGCCGCTGACCAGGACGTACTGGTGCTGCACCGGCGGCAGCGACTTCGGCTCGACGATGATCGCGCCGTACATGCCGTTCGCGATGTGCACGAACGCCGGCGCGGTGCCGCAGTGGTACATGAAGACGCCCGGCACGGTCGCGCGGAAGGTGAACGTCTTCGACCCGCCGGGCTGCACGTCGGAGAAGGCCACGTTCGGCGCGACGAGCGCGGCGTGGAAGTCGACCGAGTGCGGCATCGGCGAGCCGTTCCGCAGCGTCACGCGCACGAGCTGCCCCACGCGCACGTGGATCACGGGGCCGGGCACGGTCGGCCCGAACGTCCACGCGTCGTAGCGGATGCCCGGCGCGATCGAGATCGTCCGGTGCTGGATGTTCAGGACGACGTCCGCGACCGCCCCGGCCGGCGCGGCGGGCAGCGCCGCCGGATAGGCGGCGTGCGCCATCGCCAGCGCGTCGGCGTTCGCCGGCGCGATCCCCGCGTAGCTCGGCGTCGCCACCGCTCCGGCGGTTGCCCCCGCGGGCATCGCCATGCCGGGCATCGACGCCTGCGTCGTCACGGCCCGCGCCACCTCGTTGCGCGCGGTGCGCGCCTCGTCGCGGGCCTGGAAGGCCGAGATCGCGAGGAAGAGGCCGACCAGCATCACGACGGGGATCGTGACCCCGGCGAAGACCGCGAACAGCTTCAACCCGACGTTCGACTCGCCTCCGCCGTACGTGCCCTGATACGTGCTCACCGCATGCTCCTTTCCGAATTTTCACCAACAAGGTAGGAAGAAAGAGAGCGGCCTCCATCAGGGCTTCTCCGCGGACAGGTGCGGAATTTCTACGAATCCGCTCGTGTCATCTCGGCGGGATCATGCGGGGATGAGCCTCGGCGACCGGCAGCGGGACGCGATCGTCGCCGCGCTCCGGGCGGCGCGGCGCGGCCTCGACGCGCGCCGTCTCGCGGACGCCGTCGCGCTGCACCCGAACACCGTGCGCTGGCACCTCGGCCTGCTCGCGGACCAGGGCATCGTCGAGTCGCGCCCCGAGCGGCGCGGGCGCGGGCGGCCCGCGATCGTCTACCGGCTCACACCGGACGGCGCCGCACGCGACCGCGACGAGTACCGCCTGCTGGCGACGATGCTCGTCGCCGCGCTCGCCGAGGCGCCGGACGCCGAGGCCCGCGCCTACGAGACAGGCGTTCGCTGGGGCCGCTACCTGATGGAGACTCCGGACCCGGGCGTCCGCCCGGATCCCGCGGCGGCGGCGGTCCGCGCGGTCGACCTGCTCGACCAGCAGGGCTTCGCCGCGGCGTCGGAGGGCGAGACGATCTGCATGCGCCGGTGCCCGTTCTACGCGCTGGCGGAGACGCACCCGGAGGTCGTCTGCACGCTCCACCACGGGATCCTCGACGGCGCCCTCCGCGAAGCCGGCGCCGACGTGCAGGTCGCGTCGCTCGAGCCGTTCGTCGAGCCGACGCTCTGCGTCGCACGCCTGGAGCGAGCCTCGTAGGAGGCTAGAGGCTGAGGTCGACCGCGGCGGCGACGAAGAGCAGCGCCAGGTAGAGCAGCGAGTAGTGGAAGAGGACGGCCGCGCCCTTGCGCGTCGTCTCGCGGTGCAGCCGAGCCGCGAGCACGAGGAACGCGCCGCCGAGCGCGAGCGCGCAGGCCAGGTAGACGAGCCCGAACGCGCCGAGCGCGAACGGGACGACGGTCGCCGCGAGCAGCACCGCCGTGTACCAGAGGATCTGCCGGACGGTCTCGCGCTCGCCGCGCACGACCGGCAGCATCGGCACCTTCGCGGCGGCGTACTGCTCCCGCAGCAGCAGCGCGAGCGCCCAGAAGTGCGGTGGCGTCCAGAGGAAGACGATCCCGAACAGGTACAGCGCCGGCCAGGTCACGTGCCCGGTCGCCGCCGCCCAGCCGACGAGCGGCGGCACCGCGCCGGCCGCGCCGCCGATCACGATGTTCTGCGGCGTCGACCGCTTCAGCCAGCGGGTGTAGACGAGCACGTAGAAGAGGTTCCCGGCGAGCGCGAGCAGCGCCGTCAACAGGTTCAGCGCCGACGCGAGCAGCACGAACGACAACGCGGAGAGCGCGAGCCCGAACTCGAGCGCGCGCGACGGCGGCACGCGCCCGGCGGCGACGGGCCGCTTCTCCGTCCGCTTCCCCATCAGCCGGTCGATGTCGGCGTCGAGCAGGT
>CAZBYA010000116.1:0-6294 GCA_964496175.1 uncultured Gaiellales bacterium
CCGCACGCTCGTCGAGCAGATCCCGCTCGCGACGTACATCAACGAGACCGGCCTGCCCGTGCGCACGCGCTACATGAGCCCGCAGATCGAGCAGATGCTCGGGTACCCCGTCTCCGCGTGGCTCGAGCCCGACTTCTTCGTCACGATCGTCCACCCCGACGACCGCGAGCGGGTGTTCGAGGAGCTCACGCGCACGCACGCGTCGGGAGAGGACTTCCGGCTTGAGTACCGGCTGATCGCAGCCGACGAGCGGGTCGTGTGGGTGCTCGACGAGACGACCGCCGTGCGTGACGACGAATACCGGCCGCTGTTCCTCCAGGGCTTCCTGATCGACATCAGCGACCGGCATGCGTCGGACGACGCGCTGCGGCGCAGCGAGGAGCTGCACCGGCTGGTCGTCGAGAGCTCGCGCGACCTGATCTCCGTGCACGACCTCGACGGGACGTTCCGCTACGTGTCGCCGGCGACGAGCACGCTCACCGCGTACGCGCCGGAGGAGCTCGTCGGGCGCGACTGGAACGACTTCGTGCATCCGGAGGACGCCGCGGCGGCGCGCGAGTACTTCGCGGCGCGCTTCAAGGGCGTCGAGCTGCCCCCGCTGACCGTCCGCACGCGCCACAAGGAAGGCGCGTGGGTGACGTTCGAGGGGTCCGTGTCGGTGATGACGGACACGGAGGGCAAGCCGGCGCAGTTCGTCTGCGTCGCCCGAGCGGTGCCGCGCGCGACGCTGCGGCCGGCGGCCGGCTAGCGTCCGTCAGGGGAGGCGGAAGGCAAGCTCGCCGAGGCGGCGGTAGCCGTCGATCGACGGGTGGTTCCCGTCCTCGTTGCACCACTCGTCCTTCATCCGCCCCGGGCGGGCGGGGTCCTCGAGGGTGTCGTGGAACGGCAGCAGCGGCACGCCGAAGGCGTGGATGCGCGCGTTCAGCGCGCGGATCGGCGCCTCGTGCTCGGGCCAGCCCTTGTTCCAGGGGAGGACGTCGCAGACGGCGACGCGCAGGCCGAGCGCCAGTCCGCGGTCGATCATCGAGCGTAGGTCGTCGGCGGCGCCCTCGACCGGGCGGCCTTGAACGATGTTGTTGATGCCGCCCTGGACGATCAGGACGTCGGCGCCTGCCACGGCCTCGTCGAAGCGTGCGGCGATCTCGTCGGTCCGCTGGCCACCGATGCCGAAGTTGCGGAGCTCGAGCTCTGGGTGGCGGAGCGCCGCCCAGTGCTCCCACTGGCCTTCGGGATCGCCGCTCGCGCGGCGCGAGTCCCAGTAGGGGCACCCTTCGGTGATCGAGTCACCGAGGCAGGCGACGACGGCGCGGGGCATACCCCGGCTTGTAACAGACTGTTACTAGGGCCCGCGCGCGTACTGTCGGTACCACTTCTCGAGCCCGGGCGCCGGGTACTCGTAGAGGACGTCGATCGCGTGCAGGACCGTGCGGAGTACCACGCGCCCGGTCGACGTCGGCGTTCCGGCGGCGACCACCGAGCGCACGACGCGGCGACCCAGCAGCACGCGCACCTGCTGGTAGCTCGGCCGCGTGAATCCGAGCTCCCAGGCGAGATCGCCGACCGACCGCGTCACGTCAGCCGGCGTCGCGCGCCGGTCGGCGCCGGCGATGTAGCGACGCAGCTGCTCGTCGATCCGGGGTGCTGCCGGGACGCCCACGAGCCGAGTGTCGCCGGCGGCGCGTCACGGCCGGGTGCCGGATTCGCGCCGAAAGCTGCGCTTGTAACAGTCTGTTACTAGCTCAGCGCGGCAGCGCCAGCGCGCCCGCGCGGTAGTACGCCCGGGCCTGCGCCTTGAAGTACCCGCCGTCGTCGTCCGCCGACAGCGACGGATGTGTGTTGCCGTCGATCGGCGCCGGGTTCGTGACGCCGTCGTTCGCGGCGTCGCACGCGCACGTGGCCCCGTCCGCGCCGCGGCCGAACAGGAACCCCGCGAAGCCCGCTGCGACGTACTGCCGCAGGCGCGCCCGCGAGCCGGCCCCGAGCAGCCACTGCACACGGTTGTCCTGGAAGTGGTCCCACGTGTTGTTCATCGCGCGCATCACCGTGTTGCCGAGCGGGATCTGCCATGCGACCATCCGCACGCCCGCGAGCCGGACGAACGTCTGCGCGTAGAGCAGGTGCCGGTGGAAGTCGGCCGGGTGGAACCACGTGTTCGGATTGCCCTCCACCTTCGCGTAGAAGCCGGCGTCGCGGTCGGAGAAGTCCTCGAACGCGATGTCGAAGCGCGCGTGCAGCGCGCGGTAGAACGCAGCCGACTGCGCGGCGTACGTGCGCACGGTCGCGTCCGGCGGCTTCTCGTAGACGATGTCGTGCTTCGTCCCCCAGCCGCTCATGTGGTACGCGAGGATCACGTTCGGCGCGAGCCGGTCGCGAAGCGCGATCCACCGCTGCGCGAACGCCGCCGCGAGCGCGGTCGCGTTCGCCTGCTCGAGGTACCCCCAGAGGTCGGGCTCGACGTGGACGACGACCGGCTGCGCTCCGCGGACGCGGCGGAACAGGAGCTCGACGTCGCGCCAGTAGGCGGACATCGTCTGCGCATCGCGCAGGTTCGCCAGATCTGCGTGCGCCTCGCTCCCGCCGCCTGGCTTCGACTGGAGGAGCATGTAGTACGTCAGCACCGGCAGTACGTGGTGCGCCCACGAGTCCTCGACGTACATCGACGCGAACGTCCCGTCCGGATTCCACGTCGCCCAGCCGCTGCCCGTGTTGACGCCGCCGGCGAGGTACTGGTAGCGGAAGCCGAACGGGGCCGCGACGCGCAGCGCCGCAGCACCGCCCGGCGAGTCGCTCAGCCCGAGCTGGAGCGTGCGGGGCCAGGACGCGGGCAGCGGCGGCAACGGCCCGTGGACGGCGGCCGTCGCGCCGCCCGCGAGCGCGAGGAAAAGCGCCGCCGCCGCGCTAGCGCAGCGCCAGCGGCGCACAGGACCGGGCGCTGCTGTTCCCCGAGCGGTCGGTCGCGACGACACAGAAGCTGTACGTGCCCGGCGGCGCCGTGCGGGGAACCGCCCACGCGACGAAGTAGACGGAGCCGTAGGCGACGGGGCCGAACCCGCTCCGCCTCGTCGCGACGACCTGGTCGGCCCGCCTGATCGTGACGGTCGCCTTCGCGATGCCGCTGTTGTCGTAGATCCGGAAGCGCAGATTCGCGCTGCCGCCGAGCCTGCCTGCGCTCGCGAGCGCGTGCGCCGTGGGCGCGGTACGGTCGGCGACGGCGCCCGAGCCGTTGCCGTTGAGGCCGAGCGGGGACCCGGACGAGGTCGTGAACGGCACGAGCAGCGAGATCGCAATGGAGTTGTCGGTCGAGCTGAAGATCCCCTGCTGCGAGGTCGCCGTCGCGGTCACCGTCTGCGTGCCGCCGGCCGTCACGCGCACCCACATCTGGATGTGACCCACCGGCGCGCCGGCCGACAGCCAGTCGAGGTTGCACGTCAGCGCGGACAGGCTCGTCGCTGCGCAGCCCGGGCCGCGGTCGGCGTACGACGAGACGTACTGGAGACCCGATGAGAGCGCGACCGCGACGAGCAGCGATTGTGCCGGCTGTGCGTTCGCATCGGTGACGGCGATCGAGACCGGCACGACGTCGCCGACCGACGGAGCGGAGACACCTGCGGACCCGGTCACCACGAGGTCGGGCGACGTCGCCCCACCGCCCGCGGCGGCGCCGGCCGGCAGCGCGACGAGCACCGCGACGCAGACGCAGACCGGGACGAGCCGTGCCAGCACCCTCACCCTGTCGGCAGGAGGCGGGGGTGACTTGAGTCGAAGCTCAGAAGAAGAACTGGCGCCACGCCGTCCACCAGTCGTCGGCGCGCGAGGCGATCTGCCGCGAGCCGGTGAGCTCGACGCCGGGCCGGTAGCGGTACTTCTCCACGTGGTCCGACGTGTTGAAGTCGACGAGGATCTCGCACGGCCGCCCGGGGTCGTACGGCGGCACCGCCGTCAGGTCGGCGAGCGCCTGCCGGGCAGCGCCCTCGATCAGCTCGCGGGCCCGCGCGGCCGGCAGCTGCCGCGCGCTGAAGCGGCCGAGCCCCTTCTTGACCGCGGCGGTGGTCAGGCCGGCGCCGAGCAGGCGCCGCCCCTCGCGGCACGCCGCCTCGTCGCCCGTGACGAGCAGGACGGGGCATCCCCACGTGCCGCAGAGCGCGGCGTTGATGCCGGTCTCGCCGACCTCGACCCCGTTGAAGCGCAGCCGCCACCAGGACGAGCCGCTGACGGTGTGGGCGAGCACGCCGTCGCGCGTGCCTGCCATCGCGTGCATCCCCACGAAGAGGGCCGCGTCCACACCCTGCTCGAGGTACTCGACGTACTCGGTCCACTCGTCCTGGACGACGTACTCGCAGTCCGGGTCGAGCTCCTCGGGGAGCAGCGAGTTGAAGGTCCACCCCTCACCGGCGCCGTGGCAGTCCATGACGACGATCTCGGTCGCTCCGGCAGCCTTCGCGCCGCGCACGGCCGCGTTGATCTCGCCCGTGTAGAGGCGGCGGCCCTCCTCGTACATCGCGTGCCCGCCCGTGACCTGCTGCCACTTGACGATCCCCGACACGCCCTCCATGTCGGAGATGACGAAGACCTTCATCAGTCGGCCAAGGTTAGTGCGCCGACGACCTCGTCGCGACTGTTCCGCACCGGCGTCTCGAGCAGCTCGGGGATCTCGAGGACGAGGCCGACGGCCGGCCGCAACGGGCGCGAGGCGCCGTCCTCGGCCTTCAGCGCGATCCCGCGGCCGTCCTCGTGCGCGAGGCAGAGCAGTCCTTCGGCGCCGCCTTTCGCGATCCAGCCGTCGCGGAGCCGCATGACGTCGGTGTCGGTGGCGTCCTGCGAGCCGCCGATCAGCTCAGGGCGGGCGCGCATCGCCCGGCGGATCCGCTCGGGCGCGCGGGTCAGCAGCGCGGCGGCGTCCTGCAGGGTCATCGCGAACGTCGGCACGCCGCAGCCGTCGGTCGCGGCGCCGATGCCGCCGACGAGCTCGGCGATCCGCCGCTGGAGAGGGTGGTCGGCCGCCCGGTAGGGATGCAGCGGCCAGCCGTGGGCACGGCAGGCGGCGAGCATGCCGGCGTGCTTGCCGGAGCAGTTGTGCCCGAGCTTCCCGTCGGGCCGGCACTCCTGGAGACCGTTCTCGAGGTCCTCGACGGCGGCGCCGGCGCGCGCGAGCACCTTGCGGACCGCGGCGAGCTGCGCCGGCTCGGCGCGATGCGAGGCGCACGCGATCGCGACCTCGTCGTCGTCGAGGTCGTCGTAGGCCTCGACGAACGGGATCGCCTGGATCGGCTTCGCCGAGGAGCGAAGGAAGCAGACGAGATCGGGGTCGCCCCAGGCGGCGCCGTCGGTGGTGGCGACGTGCACGCGGTGGGTCGACTCGACGACGTCGCCGCGGCGCACGGTTACCCTGATCGCGTCCACCGTCGTCGGAGGCTACTTGCCGGAACTGCCCGAGGTCGAAGCGTGGCGGCGCCAGCTCGACCCGCTCGTGTCGCGGGCGCCGATCGAGCGCGCCGGCCCCGCCCACATCGCCACGCTGAAGACGATCGAGCCGCCGCTCTCCTCGCTCGACGGCGAGGGCTTCCGCGGCTGCGAGCGGCGCGCCAAGCGGTTCCTGCTGCCCACCGACGACGACGAGCTCGTGCTGATGGTGCATTTGATGAGCGCGGGGCGCCTGAAGTACGTGGCGCCGCAGGGCAAGGGCGCGAAGTCGCCGATGTTCCGCGTCCGGTTCGCCGACGGGGGCGAGCTCCAGCTGACGGAGGCGGGCTCGAAGAAGCGGGCCGGCGTGTGGCTGCTGCGGCCGGAGACGCTCGCGGCCGAGCTCGCGCATCTCGGGCCTGAGGCCGACACGCTGACGACCGAGGACGTCGCGCGCATCCTCACCTCCGACTCGCGGCGGCTGCACTCGCTCCTCCGCGACCAGCGGCTGATCGCCGGCATCGGCCGCGCCTGGGCCAACGAGATCCTGTGGGCGGCCCGGCTCTCGCCGTACGCGCTCTCGACACAGGTCTCCGACGGGGAGACGGAGCGGCTCGCGACCGCGATCCGGGGCGAGCTGGCGCGGGGCCTGGAGCTGCGGCTCGAGGGTGCGAACGACGCGAAGACGTACCGCGTGCACGACAAGCTGGGCGCACCGTGCGAGCGGTGCGGGACGCCGATCGCGCGCGTCGACTTCGAGGAGCACACGATCTACTACTGCCCGTCCTGCCAGACGGAGGGCCGGGTCCTCAAGGACCGCCGGCTCTCGCGCCTGCTCAAGTGACGATCGAGCGCGCCCGTTTCACTTCCGTTGCACTTCCGTCACGGTCCAGA
>CAZBYA010000117.1:0-6247 GCA_964496175.1 uncultured Gaiellales bacterium
TGCAGGCGCTCCTCGTCGCCGCGCGCCGCCGCCAGCGCCGCCGCCGCCGCAGCGGCCTCGTCGCGGCGGCGCTCGAGCTCCGCGCGCGCCGCCTCCAGCTCCAGCGCCCGCCTCGTCTCCTCCACCGGGTACGCCGCGAAGAACGCGTCCACCTGCTCGGCGCGCGTCCGGACCGCGGCAGCCTCGGCGTCGAGCGCCCGGAGCCGCGCGGCGCGCTCTGCGAGCCCCGCGTCGAGCCGCCCGAGGTCGCGCAGCTCGGTCAGGGCCCGCTCGTCCACCGCGGCATCCTCTCAAGCCGCAGAGCGGCGCTGCCGATCCCAGTCGCGTGCAGATCGGCGTCTCCCTGCCGTCGCGGCGTGCGCTCGCGATCCCCACGGAGCTCCAGTGGCGGCTCGCGCTCGGCGCGCTCGTCGTCGGCAGCGCCGCCGTCCGCACCTGGGCCGCGTGGCTCCGCGCGGCGCCCGCGTACTTCCCGGACGAGGGCATCTACGCGACGCTCTCGCGCTCGCTCGCGGCGGGCCACCTGCCGCAGGTCCGCGGCCACCTCGCCCACTTCCCGGCGCTGCTCCAGCCGCTCCTCACCGCGCCCGCGTGGTGGCTCGGCTCGCTCGAGACCGGCTACCGGCTGACGCAGGCGATCGACGCCCTCGCCCTCTCGACCGCGGCGCTCGCGGTCTGGTGGACGGCGCGCCGGCTCGGGGTCGCGCGCGGCCCGGCGCTCGCCGCGGCCGCGCTCGCAGTCGCCGTGCCGGACGCCGGCTATTCGGGCTGGGTGCTCGCCGAGCCGTTCGCGTACCCGCTGTTCGTGGCCGCGGTCGGCGCCGGCGCAGTCGCGCTCGCCCGGCCGACGCGGCGCGCACAGGCGCTCTTCCTCGGGCTCGCGCTGCTCGCGTCGTTCGCGCGGCTCCAGCTCGCGGTGCTGCCGCTCGCGTACCTCGCTGCCGCGCTGCTCCTTCGCCGCGGCCGCGAGCAGCGCCTCGTCGTCGCGGGGCTCGCGCTCGCCGCGCTCGCCGCGCTCGGCGCCGGGCTCGGCTACTACGAGCACGCGCCCGCCGCGTTCCACCTCGTCTCGCCGGTCGCGCTCGGCCGGAACGCGTTCGTGCTCGCGCTCGCCGCCGGCTGGGTGGTCGTGCCGGCCGGCGTGCTCGGCCTGGGCGGCGCGCTCGCGCGGCCGCGCACGCCCGAGCAGCGCGCGTTCGGCGCGCTCGCCCTCGTCGCCGGGCTCGCCGTCCTCGGCGAGGCCACGCTGTACGGCGATGCCGGCGTCGCGCACGAGCGGTACGGCTGCTACCTGCTGCCGCTGCTCGCGCTCGGCGTCGCGCTGCACGCGGACCGGGGCTGGCCGTGGCGGCGCGCGCACGCGCTGCTCGCGGCGGTGCTCTTCATCGCGGTGGCGACGGTGCCGCTCTCGGGCTGGGCGGCCGCGGGCGGCAACGCCCATTCGCTCGTCCTGACGGGGCTGCTCGAGCTCGAGCGGCTGGCCGGCTCGCCGGGAACCGGCGCCCTCGTCCTCGCGGCGGTCGCCGGCGCGCTCGCGCTCGGCGCGACCGTGCTCCGCTTCCGCGCGGTCGCCACGCTCGCGATCGCATTCTGCGTCGCGACGTCGGTCCTCGCCACGGCCTTCGACGTCTCGAACACGCGCGCGATCCGCGCCGCCTTCCTGCCCGCGGGGCCCGAGTGGGTGCGCGGCGACGCGACGCTCGTGCTCGGCCCGCTCGCGGGCCGCACCGACACGCTGGAGCAGTTCTTCTGGAACCGCGGCCTCGACCGGCTCGCGCTGCTGCCGGACACGCAGGCGCCGGACGTGTTCGCCGTCTCGCAGGCGCGGATCGCCGGCGGCCGCGTCGCGGGCGTCGACGGCCGCGTCGTGCTCGACGAGGACGGCGCCGCGCTCGTGCCGGTCGCGCCCCTCGCCGCGAACGGCGGCTGGCTCGAGGCGCGCACGCCCGTGCTCGCCGCGGAGCTCGACGGCCGCTACGGCGACGGCTGGCTCGCGCCGGCCGGCCGCGTCCGCCTCTTCCGCGGCGGCTCGCTGCGCCTGACGGTGACCGCGCCGCTCGCGATGACGCTGACGCTCGGCTCACGCACGATCCACCTCGCGCGCGGCGTGCCGACGCGCATCGTCGTGCGCGGCAGCGTTCGCTACCGCTTCTCGGCGTCGGGCTACGCCGGGCTGCGGCCCGTCAGCGCGCGCTCGACCTTCCCCGCCTGGCGCGCCTAGACCGGCTCCGAGACGGTCTCGAGCTCCTCGGCGCCTCTCCGCGAGAACGCGATCCCGCTCGCGGCGCCGACCGCGTAGCCGATCGCCACCGCCGCGACCGCGCCGAGCGTCCCGGGCTTCTCGGTCATGTTCCAGACGATCCCGAAGACCAGGCCGAGGTTCGAGAACTCCGTCACCCACAGGCCCGGGTGCCGGGTCATGCGGCGCGCCGCCTCGCCGAGCGCGCCGGGCCCGTTCGCGTGCAGCGCGGCCTCGAGCCGCTTGCCGGCGCGGCCGCCGACGAGCGGCCCCTGGACCGCGAGCACGACGAGGCCGGCGATCGACACGTCGATCCAGCCCGTGCTCCACGTCCAGAGGTGCGACGTCATGTACGCGCCCGAGCCGAAGAGGCCGAGCACCGCGATCGGGAACGCCTTCTCCGTCTGCCCCGCGAGCATCCCCCAGGGCACGGCGTCGGCGAGCGTCTGCGCGGCCTTCAGGCGGAACAGGCAGACGGACAGCACCGCGCCGGCGCCGATGCCGACGAGGAGCGCGAGCAGGTGCACGTAGAGCACGACGTGGTACGCATCCAAAGGAACCCCTCCCGGCTTCGTTGATTTGCCGACAATAGGACGGTTCCGGCCGGAGCTCAAGACCCCGCGCTGCTGCTCCGCCACGTTCCCGTGGCGAGCAGGCCGAGGACGAGCGTCGGCACGATCGAGAGGATGCGGTAGACGAGGACCGCTGCGACGACGCGCGCGTGCGCGCCGCCGAACCCGACGAGCGTGCCGGTGAGGCCGAGCTCCACGAGCCCGAGCCCGCCCGGCGTCACCGGCAGCGAGGCGATCAGCCGGCCGATCGACCACGCCGCGAACGACTCCGCCACGCTGACCGACCCGAGGCCGATCCCGACCGCGCGCAGCGAGAGGTCGAAGACCAGGAAGCCCGTGAGCTGGTTGAGCGCGGTGGCGACCGTGAGGCGCGGCCACGCCGCGCGCAGCATGCGGAAGCTCTCGCTGCGGAACCGCTCGACGTCGGCCGCGTCGAGCGTACGCGCCTCGCGCCGACGCACGCGTTGCACCACGGATGCGAGCCGGCCGGCGGCGTTGCCGATCCGGTTCGCGAGGGTGCCCGACGCGAACGCGCCGGCGAGGACGATCGCACCGCCGATGAAGAGGGCGGCGCCGACCGCGGCCGTCACCTGGAACCCGGTGCCGCCGCCGCCCTCGGACGCGACCGCCACCGCGCCGATCACCGGGAAGAGGAAGGTCGAGAGCTGGTTCCAGATGCCGGTCAGCGCCACCGCGCGCCCGACCTCGACGCCCCGGAAGCCGACCGAGCGCAGCATCGCGTACGAGACGCCCATGCCGAGCGGCGCGCCGCCGGGCACGACCAGCGTCATCGCGGTCGACGCCTGCGTCAGCTTGAGCGCGTCGACGAAGCCGAGCCCCGGCAGCGCGATCATCCACGGCAGCGCGAACGTCGCGACGTTGGCGGCGACGGCCGCGAGCAGGGGCCCGAGCCAGGCGAGCGACAGGCCGCGGAGGACGTGCCAGACCGCGCCGTAGCTTGCGATCCGCGGCAGGACGACGCCGAACGCGACCGCGGCAAGGACGACGGCGACCAGGACGATCGCCCACCGCCGGGTGCCCGAGGCCGGTTTGCCGCCGTTCTGCACCGTCTGCTGGTCTTCCATCGCTGTCGCCGTATAGCCTCCGCCCGATGGCAGCGACAGTAGCCGCCGAGCGCCGGGAGCTCGTCCCGTGGCGCGAGCTCTGGCTCGGGGCCGCCGTGACCGCGCTCTGCGCCGCCGCGCTGCTCGAGTTCGGGCCGGCGCCCGGCGACGCCGCCGCCCACCTCTACCGGACGCTGCTCGTCCAGCACGGCGCGGTGGTCTGGGACAACTACTGGTACGGCGGCCAGTACCCGCTCGCGTCCTACAGCCTCCTCTACTACCTGCCCGCGGCGCTCGTCGGCAACCTGCCGCTCGTCCTCGCCTCTGCGGTCGTGTCGACCGTCCTGTTCGCCTCGATCGCGTTCCGCGAGTGGGGCGAGGCGGCTCTCTGGCCGAGTCGCGTCTTCGCGATCCTCGCCGCCGCTCCCGCGTTCACGGGGCTCTACACGTACTCGCTCGGGTTCGCCGCGATGCTGGGGACGCTGCGGGCGCTCCAGGGCCGCCGGACGGTGCTCGCGCTGCTGCTCGCGGCGCTCACCGTCGGGTTCAGCCCGCTCGCGTTCGCGTTCCTGTGCCTGATCGCCGCCGCGGTCGTCGTCCCGCGCCGCCGCGTCTCGCGGCGCCTCGTGCTCCTCGCCGCCGGCTTCTGCGCCGTCGCGGGCGTGCAGGCCGCGGCGCTCCTGCTCTTCCCGAGCCAGGGCGTCTACCCGTACCACTGGGCGGCCTTCGGCGGCGGCCTTGCGGCCAGCACGTGCGGCGTGCTGCTCGCGCGGCACGCACGGCGCGCGCCGGCGCTCGTCTGGTTCTACGCGCTCTGGGGAGTCGCGAGCGTGATCCTGTTCGTCGTCCCGTCGCCAGTCGGCGACAACTGGACGCGGCTCGACGCGTTCATCCTGCCGCTGATGCTCCTGACCGCCGCGCTCGCCGAGTTCAGGCCGCGCCGGCTGACGATCGTCGCGCTCGTGACGGCCTTCGTGTGCAACGCCGCGCCGTACCTGCTGTCGATCCCGTTGCGGCTCGACAACCGGCCCGCGCACGCGTCCTTCTGGCAGCCCGCGATCGCGTACCTCCACGGCCATCTCCAGCCGGGCTTCCGCGTCGAGGTCGTGCCGACCGCCGCCCACTGGGAGGCGTACTGGATCCCGCGCGCCGGGATCCCGCTCGCGCGCGGCTTCTACCAGCAGATCGACGAGGCCGAGAACGCCATCCTCTACTCGCACCGGCTCACGCCGAGCGCGTACGAGCGCTGGCTGCGGCGCAACGCGGTCGCGTTCGTGCTGCGCGCGGAGACGCCGCTCGACTGGAACAGCGGCACGCACGAGGCGCGGCTCCTCTCCTCGCCGGCGAGCGGGCTCCAGCCGGTGTTTCGCGACCGGAACTGGACGATCTACGCCCTGAAGCGGCCGACGCCCCTCCTGACCGGCGCGGGGAAGGCGCGCGTGACGTACGTCGGGCACACGACGATCAGAGGCAGTGTCGCGAGCCCCGGCCGGTACCTGCTGCGCGTCCGCTTCACCCCGTACTGGTCGCTCCGCGGGCACGCGTGCCTCCGTCGCGGGCCGAGCAACATGGTCAGCCTCCTCTTCGCCCGCGCCGGCGCCTTCAAGCTCTTCGTCCCGACGAGCGCCGAGGCGCTCTTCGACACGGCGACGCGCGGGGCGAAGACCTGCCGCATCTGACCGGCCGCCGACGGCGTTTCGGAGCGGGGCCCCAGCGGGCATGGGGTGGACTGGGTGAGGGGGCGTCCTCGCTGCCGTCGAGGATCATCGGGAGGCTCGTCGAATGTCGGTCGACTCTGCGCAGTCCAGCATCCGCCGGAAGTTCAACGACGACCGGCTCCGACTCTTCGGCTCGCCGGGCCGCCGCGCGATCGCCTTCGTGTGCGAGTGCGACAACGCCGATTGCAGGATGACGGTCCTGCTCACGCCCGAGCAGTACGCCGAGCGTCGCACCGCGCCCGTCCTCGCGCACGCCTGAACTGTGCGGGCGACGGCTCGAGAAACCGCTTCGCACGCGATGCAGTAGGTGGACCTGAACCGATGAGAGCGCGTCGTAAGGACGACCTGATCGTTGTCGGCCTTCTCGCGTTCGTCGCGGTTCTTTATGCGAGTCACTTCTTCTTCGAGGGCACGGCAGTCACCATTCTTCGGGTCAGCTGGATCGTTGGGTTGTGTCTTCTCGTCGGAAGCGTGATCTGGCTGACGCAGTCGAAGCGGCGAGGGCGCTGAGATCGCAATACGTTCATGTCGATGCCTGAGCTGGACCGACTCGACATGGACACGGGTTTGGTGGGGGCACCGCTGCTTGGATGCGGAGGTGTCGCGACAGCTGCCGCCGAGACCGACATGGCGGGCTCGGCGCTCCAACCGTGA
>CAZBYA010000118.1:0-1987 GCA_964496175.1 uncultured Gaiellales bacterium
CGCCGCCGCGCTGGCCGGGACGGCCGCGGCGCACGGGGCCGAGGCCCTCGCGGTCCTGGGAGCGGCCGCGACCGGACTCGCGCGAGGCGCCGAGGCCCTCGGTGACGCCGCCGCGGCGGCGCGCCGTGTCCTGGTCGCCGAGGCGCGTCTCCTTCTTCTCGACCATCCCGGTGTAGCCGGTCGGCATGATCTCTCCCTTGTTGATCCAGACCTTGACGCCGATCCGGCCGGTCGGGGTCTTCGCCTCGACGAACCCGTAGTCGATGTCGGCGCGGATCGTGTGCAGCGGCACGCGGCCCTCCGAGTACTGCTCGGAGCGGCTCATCTCGGCGCCGCCGAGGCGGCCGGAGCACTGCACCTTGACGCCGGCGGCCCCGGAGCGGATCGCGGAGGCGAGCGAGCGCTTCATCGCGCGCCGGAACGAGACGCGGTTCTGGAGCTGCTCGGCGATCGACTGCGCGACCAGCTTCGCGTCCAGCTCGGGCCGCTTGATCTCGTTGATGTTGATGTGGACGTTCTTCTGCGTCATCGCGTGGATCTCGCGGCGCAGCGCGTCCACCTCGACACCCGACTTGCCGATCACGATGCCGGGGCGCGCGGTGTAGATGTCGATGGTGATCCGCTGCTTGTCCTTGCGGATCAGGATGTCCGACAGCCCCGCGTGCGAGAGCTTCCGGAGGATGTGCTCGCGGATCTTGATGTCCTCGATCAGCGCGCCCGCGAACTCCTTCTTGCCGACCATCCAGTTCGACTTCCAGTCGTGGATGACGCCGACGCGCAGACCGCCGGGATGAACCTTCTGTCCCATGGCTAGCTCTCCGTCTCCTCGGTCTTTTTGCGCCGCGTGCGCTTCGGCTTCTCCTCCACGGCGGGAGCGGGAGCCTCACCCTGCGCGACCTTGATCGTGATGTGACACGTCCGCTTGAAGATGCGGTTGACGCGGCCGCGCGCGCGCGGCTTCCACCGCTTCAGCGTCGGGCCCTCGTCGACGAACGCCGCCGCGATCACGAGGTCGTCGCCGCTCCAGTGGAGCGCCGGGTTCGACTCGGCGTTGGCGACGGCCGAGCGCAGCACCTTCTCCACCTCGACGGCGACGGCGCGCTCGGTGAATGCGAGGATGGTGCGGGCCTCGGGCACGCTGCGCCCGCGGATCGTGTCGGTGACGAGCCGCGCCTTGCGCGGCGAGCACCGGACGAACTTGGCGACCGCCTGCACGGTCCTCTGCTGCTCGGTCGCGACGGCCATCAGCGCTTCTTCACCTGCGTCTTCTGGTCGCCGGCGTGACCGCGGAAGTGCCGCGTCGGCGCGAACTCGCCGAGCTTGTGCCCGACCATCTGCTCCGAGATGAAGACCGGCACGTGCTTGCGGCCGTCGTGGACCGCGATCGTGTGCCCGACCATCTCCGGGAAGATCGTGCTGGAGCGCGACCAGGTGCGCACCATCTGCTTCGAGCCGGAGGCGTTCATCGCCTCGATGCGGCCCAGCAGCCGCTCCTCGACGAACGGCCCCTTCTTCGAAGATCTGCTCAACGCTTGTCCTTCCCGCGGCGACGGCCGCGCACGATCAGCTTGTCGGATTCCTTGTGCTTCGAGCGGGTGCGCTTGCCCAGGGTCGGGACGCCCCACGGCGTGACCGGGTGGCGGCCGCCCTTCGACTTGCCCTCGCCGCCGCCGTGCGGGTGGTCGACCGGGTTCATGGCGCTGCCGCGCACGGCCGGGCGCTTGCCGAGCCAGCGGCTGCGGCCCGCCTTGCCGCCGGTGATGTTGCCGTGGTCGACGTTGCCGACTTGGCCCACGGTCGCGCGGCAGGTGAGCAACACGCGGCGCATCTCCCCGGAGGGCAGGCGCAGCGTGGCGTAGCCGCCGTCCTTGGCGACGAGCTGGATGCCCGAGCCGGCGGAGCGCGCCATCTGCCCGCCCTTGCCGGGCTTCAGCTCGACGTTGTGGACGAGCGTGCCCGTCGGGATGAGCTCGAGCGGCAGCGCGTT
>CAZBYA010000118.1:2087-4177 GCA_964496175.1 uncultured Gaiellales bacterium
GCTCGACGTTGTGGACGAGCGTGCCCGTCGGGATGAGCTCGAGCGGCAGCGCGTTGCCGGGCTTGATGTCGGCGCCGGGCCCCGACTGCACGACCGAGCCGACGCGGACGCCGGCAGGCGCGAGGATGTAGCTCTTGAAGCCGTCCGCGTAGTGGAGCAGCGCGATCCGCGCCGACCGGTTCGGGTCGTACTCGATCGCGGCCACCTTGGCGGGGACGCCGTCCTTCGTGCGCTTGAAGTCGACGATGCGGTACTGGCGCTTGTGGCCGCCGCCCTGATGGCGCGTCGTGATGCGGCCGGTGTTGTTGCGCCCGCCCTTCTTGGTCAGCTTCTCGGTCAGCTTCTTCTCCGGCTTCGACTTCGTCACCTCGGCGAAGTCGGAGACCGTCATGAAGCGGCGGCCCGGGCTGGTCGGCTTGAACCTGCGGACGGGCATGGCTAGATCTGCGCTCCTTCGAAGATCTCGATCGTGTCGCCGGCGCGCAGCTGCACGACGGCCTTCTTCCAGCCGGGGCGGACGCCCTTGAAGGCGCCGCGCCGCTTCGGCTTCGCCTGCACCGCGATCACGTTGACGCGCTCGACCTTGACGTCGAAGAGCTCCTCGACGGCCTGGCGGATCTGCGTCTTGTGCGCGTCCTTGTGCACCTTGAACGTGTAGCTCCCGCGCGTCGACGCCTCGTACGACTTCTCCGAGACGATCGGGGCGAGGATCACCTGGCCGGCGTGCATTACTGCGCCCTCCCCTCGACCAGCGGCAGCGCGGTCTCGCTGACGAGCAGCGACTCCGCCCAGACGACGGCGCCCACCTCGAGCTCGCCGGGCTCGAGCACGACCACGCGCTCGAGGTTCCGGAAGCTCTTGACGAGGTTGACCTCGCCCTCGGTCGCGACGACGACGAGCGGCGTGCGCTGCCCCCACTTGGCGAGCAGCTCCTGCGCCCGCTTCGTGGAGGGCGCGTCGAACGACGTCGCGTCGACCACGGCGAGCGAGCCCTCCTTGACGTGCGCGGCGAGCGCGGAGCGGAGCGCCGAGCGCTGCGCCTTGCGGTTCACCTTCTGCACGAACTGGCGCGGCACCTTGGCGAACGCGTGGCCGCCCGTCGTGAACTGCGGGGCGCGGATCGTGCCCTGGCGGGCGCGGCCGGTGCCCTTCTGGCGCCACGGCTTCGAGCGGCCGCCGGAGACGAGCCCGCGGCTCTTGGTCGCGGCGGTGCCGGCGCGCTGCGCGTTCAGCTCGGCGCGCACGGCCTCGTGCACGAGGTGCGGCTTGATCTCGGCGGCGAACACCGCCTCGTTCAGCGTCACCGTCCCGGTGCCGCCGAGCTTGGGCGCCTTGGGAGCCGCCATCAGCCTCGCACCTCCACGATCCCGTTCTTGGGGCCGGGGACGGCGCCCTTGACGAGCAGCAGGTTCCGCTCGACGTCGACGTCGTGCACGGTCAGCCCGAGTTGCGTGACGCGCTTCGCGCCCATGTGCCCCGCCATGCGGACGCCCTTGAAGACGCGCGACGGCGTCGCGGACGCGCCGATCGAGCCCGGCTTGCGGATGTTGTGCGAGCCGTGGGCGCGAGGGCCGGAGCTGAAGTTGTGGCGCTTGATCGTGCCCTGGAAGCCCTTGCCGATGCCGATCCCGGCCACCTTCACCTTGTCGCCCGGCTGGAACGCCTCGACGGTCACCGTCTCGCCCTCGACGGCGCCGTCGATGGCGCCGCGGAACTCGACGAGCCGCCGGTGCGCGCCGACGCCGAACTTGGCCAGGTGGCCGCGCTCGGGCCTCGTCAGCTTGCGCTCGGCGACCGGCTCGAACGCGAGCTGCACGGCGTCGTAGCCGTGCGCGTCCCGCGTCTTCACCTGCACGACCGGGCAGGGGCCGGCCTGGATGACGGTGACGGGCGTGACCGCCCCCGTCTCCGGGTCGAACACCTGCGTCATGCCGAGCTTGCGGCCGAGGATTCCCTTTGCCATCACAGTTTGATTTCGATGTCGACGCCCGCCGGCAGGTCGAGCCGCATCAGCTGGTCGATCGTCTTCGGGGTCGGGCTGAGGATGTCGATGAGGCGCTTGTGCGTGCGCACCTCGAAGTGCTCGCGCG
>CAZBYA010000118.1:4277-6245 GCA_964496175.1 uncultured Gaiellales bacterium
GGGCTGAGGATGTCGATGAGGCGCTTGTGCGTGCGCACCTCGAAGTGCTCGCGCGAGTCCTTGTCCTTGAACGGGCTGCGGATCACGCAGTACACGTTCTTCTCCGTCGGCAGAGGGACCGGCCCAGTGATCGTCGCGCCGCTGCGCTGAGCGGTATCGACGATCTGCTGGGCCGACCGGTCCAGCTGCTGATGGTCGTAGCCCTTCAGGCGGATCCGGATCTTTCCCTGTGCCATCTGAACGCGTCTCGCTTCCTACTTGATGACCTTGGTGACCACGCCGGCGCCGACGGTGCGGCCGCCCTCGCGGATCGCGAAGCGCAGCCCCTCGTCCATCGCGATCGGCTGGATCAGCTCGATCTCCATGTTCGTGTTGTCGCCCGGCATGACCATCTCCTGGCCCTCGGGCAGCTTGATCGAGCCGGTCACGTCCGTCGTGCGGAAATAGAACTGCGGCCGGTAGCCGTTGAAGAACGGCGTGTGGCGGCCACCTTCGTCCTTCGAGAGGACGTAGACCTCGGCGTTGAAGTGCACGTGCGGCGTGATCGAGCCGGGCTTGGCCAGCACCTGGCCGCGCTCGACCTCCTCGCGCTTGACGCCGCGCAGCAGCGCGCCCGCGTTGTCGCCGGCCTGCGCGAAGTCGAGTGTCTTCTGGAACATCTCGAGCCCGGTGACGACGGTCTTCTGCGTCTCCGGGTGGATGCCGACGATCTCGATCTCGTCGCCGACCTTGCACTGGCCCTGCTCGATGCGGCCGGTGACGACGGTGCCGCGGCCCGTGATCGTGAAGACGTCCTCGATCGGCATCAGGAACGGCTTGTCGACGTCGCGCGTCGGCTCCGGGATGTAGGAGTCGACCGCCTCCATCAGCTCGAGGATCTTCGGCGTCCACTCCGCGTCGCCCTCGAGCGCCTTCAGCGCCGACACCTGGACGATCGGGATCTCGTCGCCGGGGAACTCGTACCGGGAGAGCAGCTCGCGGACCTCGAGCTCGACGAGCTCGAGCAGCTCGGGGTCGTCGACCATGTCGGCCTTGTTCAGCGCGACGACGATCGCCGGCACCTCGACCTGGCGCGCGAGCAGGATGTGCTCGCGGGTCTGCGGCATCGGACCGTCGGCGGCCGAGACCACGAGGATCGCGCCGTCCATCTGGGCGGCGCCCGTGATCATGTTCTTGATGTAGTCGGCATGACCGGGGCAGTCGACGTGCGCGTAGTGGCGGTTCGCCGTCTCGTACTCGACGTGCGCGGTGTTGATGGTGATGCCGCGCTGCCGCTCCTCGGGCGCGTTGTCGATCGACGCGAAGTCGCGCACCTGCGTGTTGCCGCTGCCGGACTCGGCGAGCACCTTGGTGATCGCCGCGGTCAGCGTGGTCTTGCCGTGGTCGATGTGCCCGATCGTGCCGACGTTGACGTGCGGCTTCGTGCGCTCGAACTTCTGCTTGCCCATTCCTTCCTTCCTTTGACTTAGGACCCCGAGCTCTGCTCGGTGATCTCGCTCGCGATCGCCTGCGGGACGTCTTCGTACCGCTCGAACTGCATCGTGAAGTCGGCGCGGCCCTGGCTCATCGAGCGCAGGTCGGTCGCGTAGCCGAACATCTCCGACAGGGGGACGACGGCCTTGATCACCTGCGCGTTGCCGATCTGGTTCATCGACTCGATGCGACCGCGTCGGCTCGACAGGTTGCCCATGACGTCGCCCAGGTACTCCTCCGGCGTCGTGACCTCGACGGCCATCACCGGCTCGAGCAGCTTCGGCTTCGCGCGCTTCATCGCCTCCTTGAAGGCCATGGAGCCCGCGATCTTGAAGGCACGCTCGCTCGAGTCCACGTCGTGGTACGACCCCTCGATGAGCTCGACCTTCACGTCGACGACGGGGTAACCGGCGAGCACGCCGGAGCCCATCGCCTCCCGAATGCCGGCGTCGATCGCCGGGATGTACTCCTTCGGGATCTTCCCGCCGACGATCT
>CAZBYA010000119.1:0-6181 GCA_964496175.1 uncultured Gaiellales bacterium
CGCGCGCTACTTGACGAGCGTGAGCATCTTGAACATCGGCAGGTACATCGAGATGATGATCAGGCCGACCATCGCGCCGACGCCGATCATCATGAGCGGCTCGATGATGCTCGTCAGGGTCTGGATCGAGGCGTCGACCTCGTCCTCGTAGAAGTCGGCGATCTTCGCGAGCATCTTGTCGAGCTCGCCCGTCTCCTCGCCGACCTTGATCATCTGCGAGACCATCGGCGGGAAGACCGGGTTGTCGACGAGCGGCTGCGAGATCGGCACGCCTTCGTGCACCCGCTGCTTGGCCTCCACGAGCGCCGACTCGACGACATGGTTGCCGGCGGTCTGCGCCGTGATCTCGATCGCCTTGATGATGTCGACGCCGGCGGCGATCAGCGTCGAGAACGTGCGCGAGAAGCGGGCCATCGTGATCTTCAGGACGACGTCGCCGACCTGCATCGGCAGCATCAGCTTGAAGCGGTCCCACACCCGGCGCCCCGCCTCGCTGCGCTTCCAGCGCTTGAAGCCGACCACGCCGCCGACGGCCACGAGGATGAGGAGCCACCAGTCCGCGCGCACGAAGTTCGACGCGTGGACGACGTACAGGGTGAGCGTCGGGAGCTGGCCGCCGAGCGACGCGAAGATCTTGACGAAGAACGGGACGAGGAACAGCAGCATCCCGATCAGGACGAGGGTCGCGAACACGAGCACCATCGTCGGGTACATCATCGCGCCCTTCACGCGCCGCTTCAGCTTCGTCTCGCGCTCGATCTGGAACGCCATCCGGTCGAGCACCTGGTCGAGGATTCCCGCCGCCTCGCCCGCCTCGACCATCGCGACGAAGAGGCGCGAGAACACCTTCGGGTGGCGCTCCATCGCCTGGCTGAGCAGCAGGCCGCCCTCGACGTCGCCGCGCAGCTCGCGGATCACGGCTGCGAGGTACTTGTCGTCGGTCTGGTCCTCGAGGATCACGAGCCCGGCGACGACGCTCAGGCCGGCCTCGATCATCGTCGCGAACTGCCGGGAGAAGACCTGGAGCGACTTCGGCTTGACCGCCTTGAACGCGTTCTTGACACCGTCCTCGCCGGCCGACGGCAGCTCATGGAGGCGCTCGGCGAGCAGGCCGCGCAGGCGCAGCTGCTCGCGCGCCGCGTCGACCGTCGGCGCGTGGATCTCCCCCTGGGACGCGAACCCCTGGGCATTGATCGCGGTGTAGGCGTAGGCGGCCATCGCTCAGCAGGGCGCGGTGTTCGCGGGGTTGCCGGTCGAGCAGTCGAAGGTGGAGACCTCCTTCGCGAGCTCCGTCGCGGCCGAGCCGTCGCGTACGACCACCGACACCGTCTTCACGGGCCGTTGGCCCGCCGACTGGGCCCCCTGCGTGATGTACGTGTCGACGGTGTATGAGCGGCCGTCCGGCGACGCCGGCGTCGTCGAGGAGCTCTCGGAACGGTGGGCCACGCACGGGTTGATCCCGTTCGCGGTGAAGTAGACGGAGATGCTCGTCGAGCCGCTCGTCGCGGTGCAGCTCCAGATCGCGTTGCCCGAGTTGTCGCTCGGCGCCGCGTCGTTGCACACCGGCGTCTTCCCCGACGGGCACACCGTCGTGTCGGAGGTGTAGGTGCCGCTCGTCGGCGCCGACCCCGTGTCGAGGCCGATCGCGGAGTACGGCATCGACCGGTAGAGCTCGAGCTGCTGGTCGGCGAGCAGCGCCGCCGTGCTCACCTTCCCCGCGTGGCCGAGCGCGATCGAGCCTGCGGCGAACGCGCCGACGAGGGCGAGCAGCGCGATCTGCAGGACGAGCATCGCCATCACGAGCTCGACCAGCCCGAAGCCCCGCTCGCTGCGCAGCCGGCCGGTCGTCACGGCGTCGGCAGCGACAGCAGCAGCAGCTTGTAGCGCTTGCCGTCGGTCTGGTTCTGGAGCGTCACCGCCACACCCAGCTGGAGGGGCAGCGTCGAGTCGCCGGACGCGTACGACCCGCCGACGATGCCGATCTGCGCGGTCGCCTTCGACCACGAGACGAGGCGGAAGACGGGCCCGGAGCTCGGGAACGTCCCGTCCTGGGCGACGCGCTCGACGACGCCGTTGACGGAGATGGCCGCCGTCGGCTGCGGCGCCGCAGTCGTCGTGGTCGTGCCCGGCGCGGACGGGACCGCGCTCACGACGGGCGGCGTCGTCGTGGGGGGCGCCGGCGTCGTGGTCGTCGCCGTGGTCGTCGTCGTCGCGGTCGTCGTCGCCGCGCTCGTCGTCGTCGCGGTCGTCTTGGCGGGCGTGGTCGAGGCCGGCGTCGTCGTCGTCGCGGTCGTCGTCGCCGCGGCGCCGGCCGCGCTCGAGCCCGCCGGCACCTGCGGGGTGAAGGGGTTCTTCGTCGGAAAGACGCTGAAGGAGACGAGCTGCGAGCCGCCGCTCGGCGCAGGCGGCACGTCGCTGTTCACGAGCCCCGGCGTGCCGGACGCGGCGGGCGTGACGCCGGCAGGGGCCGCCACGTTCGCGAGCGGCGGCGGCGACGACGTCGCTGCGGGCGTCGTCGCCGCGGCGACCGGCGCGGGCGCCTGCTGGTTCAGCATGCTGATCAGCGACGGGACCTCGACCGCGCAGACGATCAGGAACACGACCCCGCCGACGGCCGCGGCGATCTTCGCGCGCTTCTCGCGCTGCTTGACGGGGTCGACGCGCTTGCGGTGCTTCGCCATCGCTACCCGGTCGGGCCGACCGCGGTCGCGCCGCTCGGCGCGGTCGCGGACGGCGGAGTCGTGGTGGTCGGCGCCGGGGCCGGCGCCGCGGGCGTCGAGCCGTAGATGTAGGCGTCGACGAACAGCTCCGCCTGGATCTGCGGGAAGGAGTTGACGGTGAAGGTGAGCGTGTCGACGTTGAAGAGCCGCCCGGTCGCGGTGAGCGCGCCGCCGTGCACGAGCACGAGGCTGCGCAGCCGGTACAGGAAGTCGGACAGGGCGTAGAAGTCGCCGTGGAAGAGCAGGTGGATGCGCTCCACCTGGTAGTTGCCGACCGGCAGCGTCGACGAGCCCTGCACCGGCGCGATCAGGTCGAACTTGATCCCCGCGCTCTGCGCCACCTCGCTGAGCGTCAGGATGATGCCCGGCATGTCCTCGCGGTCCGGCATCGCGCGCGAGAGCTTGAACAGGTCGGCGGTCTCGATCACCGGCGGGTGCAGGCCCTTCCGCACCTCGGCGCGCCGTGCGTAGATCTGCGTCTGCACGTCGGCGACCTGCTGCTGGAGCTTCGCCGCCTCCGCGTGCTGCGGCGAGACGACCAGCATGTACGCCGCCACGGCGAGCACGAGCAGCCCGACCGCGACGAGGCCCAGCTGGAGACGCTGGTCGAGCGCCGCGAGCTTCTTCGTCACCGACGCCTTCACGACGCGCCTCCGGTGCGGACGTTGCCGACGAGCATGAACGTGAACATCCCGGACGGGCACGTCGACGATCCTCCCGAGCCTCCCGACGAGCCCGGCGCGTTGGTCGACGACTGGCCGAGCGTCATCTGCGAGAGGTCGGGCACGAGGTCGAGGCGGGCCAGGAAGCGCGCGACCGAGTCCTGCGAGTACGTGCACCCGGTCACCTCGAAGCCGGTCGGAGGCGCCCCCGCCGCCGCTCCGGACGGCGACAGCGCCGGCGCCTTGGCCGTCAGCATCGTCAGCCACACGTCGCCCGGCACGACCTGCGAGATCTCGCGCAGCACGCGGTCCCACGCGACGCGCTGGCCGAGCGCCGTCGCGAGCGCGGTCACGCGCGACTGCCGCTCCTGCGGCAGCTGCGTCGCGACGGGCGGCTGCGCCGCGGGCGCCGGCACGGCCGCCAGCTCGGCCTGCGCCGCCTGGAGCGCGCTCCGCTCCCCCGCGACCTTCGAGCTCGCGGAGAGGAAGAGCACGGCGATCGCCGCGGTGACGAGCACCACGCCGACGCACGCCGCGAACGCGGGCAGAGGCGGCATCCGCCGCCCCTGGGTCGAGACGTCCCTCGGCAGGAGATTGACGGCGCGCATCAGTCCTCGATCCCCAAGCCGATGGCGACGGTGAGCGAGCCGACGGCGCAGTCGTCGGGGCTGCGGAATCGCTTCGGAACGGCGACGCGGTTCAGCGGGTCGCCGACGCGAACCGGCACGCCGATCAGTCGCTGCAGCTCGTCGGCGAGCCCCGGCAGGTGCGCCGTGCCGCCCGTCAGCACGACCTCTGCGATGCCGAGCGAGCCCGGCTGGTTCTGGTAGAAGCGGAGGCTCGACACGAGCTCGCGGGCGAACGCCTGGAGCTCGCGGCGCACCGCCTCGCGCGCCGACTCCAGCGCCTCCGGCGTCACGCCCTCCGGCGGCTCCAGCGTCGTCGCGACGAGCGAGACGGCGTGCTTCACCGGCGTCGCCTCCGACGGCGTCACGTCGAGCGCGCGCGCGATCGCCACGGACAGGCTCTGTCCGCCCCAGCCGAGCACGCGCGTGAACTCGCACACGCGCCCGTCGGAGACGGCGAACGTCGAGCGGTCGTGGCCGACGTTGACGACGACCTGCGCCCCCTGCGGCGGCGCCCCGTCCGAGGTGCGCGGCGCGCCGAGCGCGCGCAGCATCGCGAACGCCTCGAGGTCGATCCCCTGGAGATGGATCCCCGCCTTCCGGCACGCGTCGACGTAGCGGTCGACCAGCTCGCGGTAGGCGACCACGAGCAGGATGCGCTTGACGACCTGGCCGCTCTCCTCATCCGTCCGCTCGGCCAGGATCTGCCAGTCGAGCACCGCCTCCTCGAGCGGGATCGGCAGAGTCTCCTGCGCGCGGAACCGGATCGCGTTGGCGAGCTGCTTCGGATCGTCGATCCCCGCGAGCTCGAACGTGCGGACGCCGATGCGGTTGTTGGCGATGCCGAGGCGCACGCCGCGCTTCGGCAGCTTGTGGCGGCCGAACAGCTCCTTCAGCGTCGCCGCGAGCTGCTCGACGTCGCGCAGCTCGCCGGCGACGACGACGCCGTCCGGCAGCGTCTCGCGCGCCACCTGCACGAGCTGCGGGGTGGCGCCGTTCGCGACGCGCGCCGCGGTCACCTGCGACGCGCCGATCTTGAGGCCGACGATCGTGTCCTTCTGCGCGCCCCGCGGCGCCCGGGCCCGTGCGGGCCGCGGCTGCTTCGGCGCCTTCGCCTTCGGCTGCTTGGGCTGCTTCGGGGCCTTCGCCTTCGGCTTGCGCTCGAGCGCGGGGCGCTTCAGCTTCGGGCGCTCCACCTTCGGCAGCGCCGGCTTGGCGAGGCGGCGCTGACGGCGCTCCTGCGACTCCGCGGGCGGCACCGTCGGCTCGGGCATGGGAACCGACACAGGCGGCGGCGCGATCGCGGGCATCTCGCGCGGCACGTCGTCCGGGTCGAACTCATCGGTGAGCCAGCCGTAGTCGCCGCGCGGCGGCGCGGGGACGGGCGTCTCCTCCGCGACCGTCTCCTCGGCCGGCTCGTCCGGCTCCGGCTCGCGCGCGGGGACGGTCTTCGGCTTGCGCCGGAAGCTGATCTCCTTCTTCCAGATCGACTCGGAGGCCGGGCGCGCCGCGGCCGGCTCCTCCCGCGCCGGCTCCGGCGCCGGCTTCGGCTTCCGCCGGAAGTGGATCTCCTTCTTCCAGATCGACTCCGACTCCGCCACCCCGGCCCCCTAGCTCTCCGCGACGCGCAGCCCGCCGAACAGCGGCTCGGCCGGCGCCGCACGGCCGGCCGCGACCGCCTCGGCGGGCGCATTCGGGTCCTCAAAGCCCGCGCGCTCGAGCAGGCCGAGCAACTGCTCCGGCCGCGAGGTGCGGGTCATGCCGACGTCCTTGGTGACGATGCCGCGCAGGATCAGCTCCGCCAGCGACTGCTCCATCGTCTGCATCCCCTTCGCGGTGCCGGTCTGCATCACCGAGTAGATCTGCTCGACCTTCCCCTGGCGGATCAGGTTGCGGACGGCGTCGTCGGGGAGCAGGATCTCGAGCGCCGGCACCCGGCCCTGGCCGTCCGCCGTCGGCAGCAGCGCCTGCGTGATCACGCCCTGCAACGTCCCGGCAATCTGCACGCGCACCTGCTCCTGCTGCTCCGGCGGGAAGACGTCGACGATCCGGTCGATCGTCCCCGGCGCCGACTGCGTGTGCAGCGTGCCGAACACGAGGTGGCCGGTCTCGGCCGCCGTCATCGCCGTCGCGATCGTCTCGAGGTCGCGCATCTCGCCGACGAGGATCACGT
>CAZBYA010000120.1:0-6053 GCA_964496175.1 uncultured Gaiellales bacterium
GAGGCTTGCCAGCAGCTCCGGTGTCCGGGTTGCGAGCGCCGCGTAGAACGGGTGCGTCGTCTCGCGCGCGACCCGTTCGCAGAAGGCGGGGACCCAGACGGAGAGGTGGTCCCGGACGAGCGACTGCGCGACCCCGTCGGCGCCCGTCTCGAGCGCATAGGCGAGCGCCTCGAGCTCGACGGCGAGCTGGTCCGGCAACTCCCGCGCGTCCTCGCGCACCTTGAGGCCGAGCTCGCCGTACAGCGCCGCGACGTCGACCGCGCAGGCCGCCATCAGGCGGCCCTGCTCGCGCCGCGGCGCGTCGGACCGCCAGAGCGACTCGTATGGCGGGCACGGCGCCCGGCCGGGCCCGACGAGCAGGCGCTCGTACTCCTCCTCGAGCGCCTCGTCGACGGGCCCCGGTGGCTCGTCCCACCGCGCGACCTCGTCGGCGGTGGGACGGCTCCACCAGGAAGCGAGCTCTGCGGCGACGCTCATGCGGCCTCGTCCGCCGGCTCCACCGGCCGCAGCCAGCGGTAGCCGACCAGGATCAACAGCGCCAGGAACGCGACCAGGCCGGTGACGATCCCGTACTCGACCCACGTCGGGCGGTAGACGCCGTCGAACTGGAACGACGCCTGGCCGAGCCGGTACGAGCCGAGCGCGTTGCCCGGCGCGAGGTGGATGAGCGGCCGGAGCATGCCGCCGACCACCAGCTCGATCCGGAACGCGTAGACGCCGACGAGGACGAGCACCGACGCGACCGCGAGCAGGTCGAAGCGGCGGCGAAGCCGCGGCACGACCAGGAGGACAAACGGGACGACGCCGCCGACGATCCACTCGAGCCAGAACAGGAACTGCCAGCTTCCGCCCGGCAGCACGATGTCGAGCGCGGCGCGCTCGCGCGGCACGTTGCCCCAGAGGATCGTGATGTAGTCGCACGCGACGAGGAACAGGTCGACGGCGATCGCGATCGCCATCAGCCCGGCGACCGCGTTCCACGTCTGCTGCGGCAGCCGCAGCCGGTCGAACCGGTGCGCCGCGAGCGCGGCGAGCGCCACGACCGCCGTGCCGGAGAGGATCGCGGAGGTGACGAAGAGCGGCGCCATCAGCGCCGTGTTCCACCACGGCCGCGAGATCTGGAGGCCGAAGATCCACGCCGTGATCGAGTGCAGCAGCACCGCGGCGGGCAGTCCCGCGTACGCCAGCCCGCGCAGCAGCCTGGCACGCCTCGTCGGCTCGATCTGGCGCCGGCTCATGATCGTCAGGTCGGCGACCGCGAACAGGAAGTAGACCGTGATGATCAGGACGTCCCAGACGAGCGGCGACGACCAGTTCGGGTAGCGGAAGAGCTCCCAGACGCGCTGGGGGTTGCCGAGGTCGGGGATGATCGTCATCGCCGCGACGAGCACGCATGCCGCCGCGGTGAGGACGCCGAGCCGGGCCAGCGGCCGGAGGCTCGTGACGCCGAACACCTCCGCGGCCGAGGCCATGATCAGCCCGCCGGCGGAGAGGCCGACGAAGAACGCGAACGTGAAGATGTAGACGCCCCACGAGACGACGTCTCGCATGCCCGTCGCGATCAGGCCCTGGGTCAGCTGGTAGATCCACGCGGCGAGCCCCCAGAGCGCGAGCAGGCCGAGCGCGGTGATCGTGCCGCCGCCGATCCTCCCGAACGAGATCGTGCGGTCTGCGGGCGGCGTCGCGACGCGAGTGGCCATCACACGTTCCTTTCGGGATCGACGGGCAGGTAGAAGACGCGCGGGTCGGTGCCGAGGTCGGGCAGCAGCTGCGCCGCCCCTCCCGCCTCGACGAGCTGCGACACCTCGCTCTCCGGGTCGTTCAGGTCACCGAAGACGCGCGCCCCGGCCGGGCAGACCTCGACGCAGAACGGCTGCTCGCCCGTGTCGATGCGCTCGACGCAGAGCGTGCACTTCTCGACGACGCCGCGTGGGCGGTCCGGCGTGAACACGAGCCGTCCGTCCGATCGGTAGTCCTGGCCGTAGCCGACCGTGAAGTCGACCGGCTGCTGCGCATCGCCCCAGTTGAAGACGCGGATGCCGTACGGGCACGCCGCGATGCAGTACCGGCAGCCGATGCACCGCTCGTAGTCGACGAGCACCGTGCCGTCGTCGCGCCGGAAGGTGGCGCCGACCGGGCAGACCTTGACGCACGGCGCGTCGGTGCAGTGCTGGCACGCGACCGGCAGGTACGCCATCTCCACGTCCGGGAACGTCCCGTGGGGCACGTCGATGCTGTCGCTCGCCGGGCTCGCCTGCGCCGGCGAGCTCTCGCCCGTCGTCTCGCCGGGCGCCGCCGTCAGGATCCGGTTCCACCAGAACCCGAGCGGCTCGTTGTTGATCTCCTTGCAGCCGACGGCGCAGGTCCAGCAGCCGACGCAGCGGTTCTGGTCGATGACCATCCCCCACTTCTTGGCGGTCTCAGCGGCCATCGCCGATCACACTCCTTCCCGCTGCACCTGCACGAGGCAGTCGTAGTAGGCAGCGTTCGACCGGAAGTTCGGGATCACCGACTGGGCCGGGTTGGCGATCTGGTGGGTGAGGTTGTTCGGGTGGCCCTCGATGTAGTGCTTGACCTTGATCGTGTCCCAGCCGCCCTGGTAGCAGTTGACGACGCCGGGCTTGATCGCCTCGGTCAGCCGCGCCCTCACCTTCATCGAGCCGCGGTCGTTGAAGACCTTGACGACGTCGCCGTCCTCGATCCCGCGCGGCTTCGCGTCGGCGGGGTTGATCTCCAGGAAGCCCTCGCCGCCGTTGTTGAGCTCCTTCAGCCACGGCAGGTTCACGAACTGCGAGTGCGTGCGGAACCGCGTGTGCGTCGAGAGGAACGTGAGCGGGTACTTCGCGTAGAGCGGGTTCGTCGGCGTCGCCTCGATCGGCTCCTTGTAGCCCGGAAGCTGCTGGTCGTACGGCACCAGCCGCTCGACGTAGAACTCGATCCGGCCGGACTTCGTCGGGAACTTCTTGTCGAAGAACGGCACGTACGGCACCGTCGGCGTGTTCAGGTGCGGCGCCGACGTGGTGAGCTGCTCCCACGTCAGGCCGTTGACGTTCGCGTCGGCCTTCGGGTCGCCGATGTGGAGGATCTCCTTCAGGTACTCGTCGGCGCTCTTGTCGAAGTACTTGCCGACGCCCATCTTCCGGGCGACGAGCGTGATCGCCTCGAGGTCGGACTTCGACTCCCAGAGCGGGTCGATCACCTTCGGCATGTACTGGAGGTAGAAGTTGTTCGACGAGAGCAGGTCGGTCTTCTCGAGGTACGTGCACGCGGGGAGCACGATGTCCGCGAGGTCGGCCGTGGCCGACATCACGTAGTCGGAGACGACGAGGAAGTCGAGCGACCGGAGCGCCTTCACGACCTTGTTCCGGTCGGACATCTGCTGCGCGAAGTTGTCGACCATGAACCAGGCGGCGCGAACGGGGTACGGCTTCCCCTCGAGCATCGCGTCGCAGGCCTCCATCGGCTCGAGCACGGTGAACATCTCCGTGCCCTTCGGCGCCCACCAGTTGCCCAGGTCGAACGCGGTCGTGGTGAGCCCGCCCGCGAACGTCGTCACGCCGCCGCCGTGGACGCCGATGTTGCCGGTCAGCGCCTGGAGCGTCAGCAGCGCCTGCATCGTCAGGTCGCCGCGGTACCAGTGCGAGAGCGCAAAGCCTGCGCGCACCCCGACCGGGCCCTTCGTCGTCCAGAGCTCCGCGAGCCGGAGCACCTGGCGCGGCTCGAGGTCGGTCAGCTTCGCGACCTTCTCCGGCGTGTACTCCTGCATGTGCTCGGCGAGCAGCTGCATCGCCGTGCTCTCGGTCGCGAGCGACGGGAAGAGGTCCGGGTCCTTGGCCTTCTCGACCGGCTTGACGACGCCGTCGGCGGCGTCGACGACCAGGTACGACTTGCCGTGCATCCGGAACTTCTTCGTCTCGGGGTCGACGATGAACGGCGCGACCGTGTACGCCTTCAGGTACGCGGCGTCGTAGAGCCGTTTCTGGATGACGTAGTTGATGATCCCGTCGATCAGCGCGGTGTCCGCGCCGGGACGGATCGGCAGCCACACGTCCGAGCGCGCCGAGGTGGGCGTGTAGCGCGGGTCGATCGAGACGATCGTCGTCCCCTGCTTCTGCGCGTCGGCGACGATGCGCCAGTCGGGGATCGAGGTCTCGGCGACGTTGTTCGCCCAGAGGACGATCACCTTCGAGTTGAGGAAGTCCGTCATCTCGTGGCCGTCGAAGATCCCGCCGGCGGTCGCGTCGGGGTCGGCGAGCAGGTAGTTCCAGCCCGCCGGCGTCGCGCTGTCGCCCTCGTTGTCGCCCTCGAAGTCGCCGGCCGAGGCGCCGATCGCGCTCGCGAAGCGGAACCCGGCGCCGACGACACCCTCGAGCAACGCGAGGCTGCCGGTGTACGGTGCGATCCACACCGACTTCTTGCCGTGCTTCGCCTGGATCTGCGCGAGCTGCCGCGCGATCTCCGACGTCGCCTCTTCCCAGCTGATCCGCTGCCAGCGCCCGGAGCCGCGCTCGCCGACCCGCTTGTACGGGTACTTGACGCGGTCGGGGCTGTAGGTGTTCTGGATCTGCGAGAGGCCGCGCAGGCAGATGCGCGGGTCGAAGCGCGGCGCCGCCTTGCCGCCGATCGTCTTCGCGGTGAACGCGGCGCTCGTGACGAGGCGGATGCGCCCGTCCACGACCTTCACCTGGTGGCCGCACGCCCCGTCGCAGTTGTTGGAATGGCCCGTGCGGAACACCTGCTCCGGGCCGCTGACCGTCTCCGCCTCGGCGGTGCCGGCCGCCTCGAGGTAGCGCAGGCCGCCCGCGACGGAGAGCATCCCGACGCCGGCGCCCGCGCCCTGGACGAAGCGCCTTCTCGTCAGCGGTCTCACGGCGCCACCGCCTTCGAGTCGACGAACGCGTGGACGCGCGCGAGCACCTCGACCCGGTCGGTGTCGCACGCGGCGAGCCCGGCCAGGTAGCAGGTGAGCGGCGCAGCCGTTCGGTCTCCGGTGCCGTGCGCAGCTGCGCCCGCGAGGGAGAGGACGGCGTCCACCTCCGTCTCGTCGAGCGCCGGCACGCCGAGCTCGCGCGCCACGGCCTCGATCAGCTCGGATCTCGGGTCCGCCATGGTCTTCCTGAACCTCCTCGACGATCGACGGCTCGATTGTCGGAGGAGGCCCGAGCGAGTGGTTGATGAGAACTCATCAACCGCCCCCAACACTGCGGACTTGCCGCAGGGGCGATCGTGGCCGGGCCTGATGGCGCAGGCCCGCGGCGGCGGCGAGGGTCAGGGCGTGCGAGAGCTCCGCTCCGGCGCGGCCGTCTTCCAGCTCGGGCCCGACGGGCGGATCCTCTCCTGGAACCGCGCGGCGGAGCGCCTGACCGGCATCCCGGCCGGCGACGCCGAGGGCCGGCCCTGCTGGGAGGTGCTCGGCGGACGCGACGACGCCGGCGGGCTCGTGTGCCACCCGGGCTGCTCGGCGGCGCGGCTCGCCCGCGAGGCGTGGCCGGTCCGCTCGATCGAGCTCTCCGTCCGCACGCCGCTCGGCCCGAAGCGGCTGACCGTCGAGACGATCGTCCTCCACGACGACGACGAGACGCTGATCCTCCACCCGATGCACGAGTCGCAGCCCGCCGGCGCCGAGCGGCCGGGCCAGCCGCGCCCCGAGCTGACGCCCCGGCAGCGCGAGGTGCTCCTCCTGCTCGCCGAGGGCATCCGCGCGAAGGAGATCGCCGCCCGGCTGACGCTGTCCGAGACGACGGTGCGCAACCACATCTCCTCGGTGCTGGCGGCGCTCGGCGTCCACTCGCAGCTCGAGGCCGTCGCGCGGGCGCGCCGGCTCGCGCTGGTCGACGACTCCGCGGCCTAGCGGCGCCGGAGCAGCCGCGCGAGCAGCGACGGCCGCGGCGGTCCCGCCTGCGCCGCCCGTTCGCGCGCCAGGTCGGCCTCCGCCCAGGCGCGCTCGCGCATCCGCCGCGTCGCGTAGCGCGGCTTCCAGATCACGGGCCGCGGCCCCTTCACGGCGTCTCCCCGGCGAGGATCGTCCGCAGCACGGCGGTGTCGATGTTCCC
>CAZBYA010000121.1:0-6031 GCA_964496175.1 uncultured Gaiellales bacterium
GTTCATCACGTCGTCGTACTTGAGGACGTTCTTGCGCGCGACGAAGTTCTGCTCCTCGACCTTCTTCTGCGCGTTCTCGATCTGGCGCGAGAGGATGCCCGCCTCCATCGGCTGGTCGTCGGGGAGCTTGAACCGCTCCATGATGTTGTGGATGCGGTCGCCCGCGAACAGGCGGACGAGGTCGTCCTGGCCCGAGAGGTAGAAGCGCGTCTCGCCGGGGTCGCCCTGGCGCCCCGAGCGGCCGCGCAGCTGGTTGTCGATGCGGCGCGCCTCGTGCCGCTCGGTGCCGAGCACGTAGAGGCCGCCGAGCTCGCGGACGCCGTCGGCGAGCTTGATGTCGACGCCGCGCCCTGCCATGTTGGTCGCGATCGTCACGGCCCCGATCTGCCCTGCGTCCTTGATGATCTCGGCCTCGCGTGCATGCTCCTTCGCGTTCAGGACGTTGTGCGGCACGCCCTGCCGCTTCAGCAGCTCGCTCAGGTACTCCGAGGTCTCGACCGCGATCGTGCCGACCAGCACCGGCTGGCCCTTCTCGTGGCGCTCCTTGATGTCGCCGACGACCGCCTTGAACTTCGTCTCGGCCGTCTTGAAGATCAGGTCGTTCTTGTCGTCGCGGACGACGGGCACGTTCGTCGGGATCTCGACGACGTTCAGGTTGTAGATCTCGACGAACTCCTTCTCCTCGGTCTTCGCGGTGCCGGTCATGCCGGCCAGCTTCTCGTAGAGCCGGAAGTAGTTCTGGAGGGTGATCGTCGCGAGCGTCTGGTGCTCCTCCTGGATCGCGACGCCCTCCTTCGCCTCGACCGCCTGGTGCAGACCCTCGCTCCAGCGGCGCCCCTCCATGATCCGGCCCGTGAACTCGTCGACGATCTTCACCTCGCCGTCCTGCACGACGTAGTCGACGTCGCGCTTGTAGAGCGCCTGCGCCTTCAGCGACTGGATCAGGTGGTTGACGAGCTGGACGTTGTTCGGGCTGTAGAGGTTGTCGACGCCGAGCGCCCGCTCGACCTTCTCGATCCCGGACTCCGACGGCGAGACGGTCTTGTGCTTCTCGTCGTAGAGGTAGTCGTGCTCCCGGGCGAGCACCTCGTCCTCGAGCTTCGTTCCCTTGGACTGGACGCCGTCGAGCGCCTTCACGACGCGCGCGAAGTCGTAGTACGTCTTCGCTGCGGTGGTCGGCTCGCCCGAGATGATCAGCGGCGTCCTCGCCTCGTCGATCAGGATCGAGTCGACCTCGTCCACGATCGCGTAGTGGTGGCCGCGCTGCACGACGCCTTCGAGGCTGATCGCCATGTTGTCGCGCAGGTAGTCGAAGCCGAACTCCGAGTTGGTGCCGTACGTGACGTCGGCGTCGTATGCCAGCTTGCGCGCGTCGAACGGCATGTTGTTCTCGATCGACGAGACGGTGATGCCCAGCCGCTCGTAGACGCCGCGGTTCCACTCCGCGTCGCGCTGTGCGAGGTAGTCGTTGACGGTGACGAGGTGCGCGCCGTTCCCGGCGAGCGCGTTCAGGTACAGCGGCAGGCTCGCGACGAAGGTCTTGCCCTCGCCGGTCTTCATCTCGGCGATGTCGCCCTCGTGGAGCGCGATCCCGCCCATCATCTGGACGTCGAAGATGCGCTGGTCGGACTCGCGCACGCGCGCCTCGCGGACGGCCGCGAACGCCTCGAAGAGCAGGTTCTCGAGCTCCTCGCCGTTCCCGAGGCGCTCCCGGAACTCGACCGTCTTCGCACGCAGCGCCTCGTCCGACAGCTGCTGGAAGTCCGGCTCGAGCGTCGCGATGTAGGCCGCCTGCTCGGCGAGCCGCTTCAGGCGCCTGCCCTCGCCGAAGCGGAGGGCCTTCTCGAGCGAGCCGATCGCGGGCATGCTGGACAGGGTACCGCCCTACAAGGGGGTCGCCTCGACCTCCCACAGGTCGTCGTCGACCCGCTGCGCGCGCACGACGTGCTGCGGCCCGACTGCGCTGCCCGCCGCTTCGAGCGCCGGAGCCGAGCGGGACGCGGGCTGCCCGTCGACCCGCAGCGTGCGGCCTTCCGCGTTCGTGACGAGCTCCGCCTCGTCGCCGTCGAGGCCCGGCACCCGCACGAGCGCGATCGACGACGCCGCAACCGCCCAGCGCGCACCCCGGCGCCGCACCGCCTCGGCCCGGTACGGCGGCCGGAGCGACTGCTCGACGGCCTGCGCGAGCGGCTCCAGGGCCCCGTCCGGCTCCTCCTCGTCGACCACCAGCGTCCCGTCCTCGAGCGCGACGAAGTGGACGGCCTCGCCGCGGGCGTCCGGCGCGTCGGCCGCCGCGACCACGTCCCAGCGGCGGCTCCGCGCGACGCCGTGGATCCCGGCCTCCCCGCGCTGCTCGCCGAACCAGCCGGGCGGCTGCGCCGGAGCCCCCGCTCCGTGCTCGAGCACGAGCCCGCCCCGCTCCGCGAGCTCTCGGTGCAGCGGCTTGCGCCGCGAGAAGAGGCCCACGTGCCGGCGCGGCGGCCTAGCCGCCGTCGCCGTTGTGGGCGGTGTGGCGGCGCGGCTCGACCTTCCGCATCTCGCGGTAGCGCTTCACTTGCCGCTCGAGCTTCTCGGCGAGCTCGTCGATCGCCGCCTTGATGTCCGGAGACGCCTCCCGCGCGCGGAGGGTGGGCCCCTTGGTGAAGACGGTCGCCTCGGCCACGTGCCGGTCCGCGATCGACGGGTTCCGCTGCTCCGAGAGCTCCAGCTCGACCTGCGTCTGCTCGGCGAGCTGCTTCCCCAGCTTCGCGAGCTTCCGCTCCGCGTAGTCGCGAATCGACGGGGTGACCTCCACGTTCTTGCCCTTCACCTGAAGCCTCATCGCTGCCTCCTTGGTGGTGGTCAATCCCGGCGGTCTGAGCCTAGCGCACCCCGCCGCCGCGCCGACCGTAGAAAGCCCGCTGTGCCGGCGCGCTCAGCGGACGGCGCGCGAGAAGGTGACGACGTGCACCGTCTCGGCGCCCGCGGCCCGCAGCGCAGCGGCGGCCTCCGAGGCGGTCGACCCGGTCGTGTAGACGTCGTCGACGAGCACCACCGTGGGTGCGACGGGCCCCTCGGCCACGAATGCGCCACGCACGTTCCGCCGCCGCTCGGCGAGCCCCAGGCCGCGCTGCGGCCGCACGGGACGGGTGCGCGCGAGCAGCGGCGCGTGCTCGAGCTGCCACCGCTCGGCCAGTCCCGCCGCGAGCGCCGCTGCGGGATGGTGCCCCCGACGGAGCTGTCGGCCGTCGTCGGGCGGGATCTGAGTGATGACGTCGGCCGCAGGACGCTCGACGTGCGCTTCGACGAGCGCGACGGCCAGGTGCACGAGCGGGCGGCGGCCGCGCTCCTTCCACGCCGCGACCAGCGCGCGTGCCGGCCCCGCGTGAGCGACCGCCGCACGAGCCGTCGCGAACGCGAGCCGCCGTCCCGCGCACTCGCGGCAGCGCGCGACCGGCCACGCGGTCGGCGCGCCACAGCGCGCGCAACCACGGCCGTGCAGCGGCCGCAGCGAACGCAGACAGGCCGGACAGAGCGGCGCCGAGGCCGCGCCACAGCCGACGCACCGTTCCGGAAAGAGCGCTTCGACCAGCCACGCCCGTCACGCTACGCCCGAAGCCGTGACGTGTCTGTGACGCCTTCGCGCCGAGAGAGTGAAACTCAGTCGGGCGAGTACGCGCCGCGCGTGGGCAGCCCGTGCGTCGAGCGCATTCGGTTGTCGGCCTCGAGCAGCTGCTCGGCGTTGCCGATGTCGTACCAGGTGGCGTCGAACCGCCAGCCGTAGACGGGCTCGTGCAGCCGCAGCCACGCGACGAAGCGCCCCGGCTGGTCCGCCGGGTGCTCGCCCTCGAGGTACGTCCGGATCAGCGGCACGTGCTCCCGGTGGAACAGGTAGGTGGCGGTCGCCGCGAGCGTCGAGGGCGGGTCGGCGGGCTTCTCCTCGAAGTCGAGGACGCGGCCGTCGTCGGCGAGCGCGACGATCCCGTAGTGCGAGGCGAGCTCGAGCGAGCCGACGTCGCGGACCGCGACCGCGCTCGCGCGCCCCTGCGAGCGCCAGAAGGCCGCGAAATCGGCGAGGCTGAACTCGAAGAGGTTGTCGCCCGCGATCACGAGCAGGTCGTCGTCGAGGCCCGTGCGCTCGACCACGAGCTCCATGTCGCCGATCGCGCCGAGGCGGTCCTCGTTCGAGGTCGTGCCGTCGTCGTGCAGGTGAACGTCGCGGCCGCGTGCCCACTCCGCGAACGCGGGCGCCTTGCGCGCGTTCGTGACGACGTGCACCTCCTCGACCGCGTCGACCTGCGCGACCGCATCGACGATCCAGTCGATGATCGGGCGCCCGCCGACCGGGAGCAGCTCCTTCGCCCACGTGTCGGTCAGGGGACGCAGCCGGGTCGCATAGCCGGCGGCGAGCACGAGCGCCTTCACGCCGGCGCCGCCTGTGCGCGCAGCGACTCGCTGTACGGGGCGTGGTGGACGCCGGCCTCGGTGACGACCGCGGTGATCAGGTCGGCGGGCGTGACGTCGAACGCGGGGTTCCGGGCGGGGAACCGGGCCGTCACCTCCGCCGGGTCGCGCTCCTCGATCGGGATCGCGGCGCCGTTCGGCGTCTCGAGGTCGAGGGTCGAGCTCGGCGCGACGACGTAGAGCGGCACGCCGTGGTGGTGCGCGAGGACAGCGAGGGAGTACGTGCCGATCTTGTTGGCGGTGTCGCCGTTCGCGGCGATCCGGTCGGCGCCGGTGATCACGCAGTCGACGACGTGCCCGGCCATCAGCGAGGCGGCCGCGGAGTCGACGATCACCGTGTGCGGGATCGCCGCGGCCTCGAGCTCCCACGCGGTCAGGCGGGCGCCCTGGAGGAGCGGACGGGTCTCGTCGACCCACACCTGCTCGAGGACGCCGCGCTCCCAGGCCGCGAGCAGCGCGCCGACGGCGCTGCCGTAGCCGCCCGTCGCGAGCCCGCCGGCGTTGCAGTGCGTCAGCGCGCGCGTCCCCGGCGCGAGCAGCTCGGCCGCGTGCGCGGCCATCCGCCGGCAGCGCTCCACCTCGTCCGCGTGCAGCGCGCGCGCATGCTCGTAGCTCGGGTCGGCCGTCATGCGATCGAGGGCCCAGCCGAGGTTGACCGCCGTCGGCCGCGACGCGCGCAGCGCGCGCTCGGCCGCGGCGAGATCCTCGGCGTGCGCGGCGGCGAGGGCATAGCCGTAGGCCGCGGCGACGCCGATCGCCGGCGCGCCGCGGACGACCATCGTCCGGATCGCCTCCGCGACCTCCGCCGCGGACCGGCACGACACCTCGACCTCCTCGAGCGGCAGGCGGCGCTGGTCGAGGAAGACGACGCGGTCGTCCTCGAGCCGGAGGATCCGCTCAGGCTCGAGCACGCAGGTCGAGCGAGACGCGGCTGGGCAGGCGACTACCCAGCGCCTTACGGGCGACCTCGATCACGTCGTAGGCGGTGCTCGTCCGCACGCAGGTCGCGACGCCGACGGGCGGCGGCGTGTACTTGATCCGCACGACCAGGGAGGCGCCCGACCGGAAGACGGTTGTGACGTCGACCTTCTGAGCGCACGGTGCGCCGTCGAGGAACGCGGCGACGACGACGTACCGCGCGAGCGGCACGCGGGACACCGCGCGGCGGTCGGTCGGCGTCAGCCGCGGGAGCCAGCGTGCCTCCTGCGCCTTCGTCGTCACGAGGAAGGCCGAGGGCTGCTGCCCGCCCGAGGGCGTCGTCGTCCCGGACGCGACGAGCGTCCACGGGTAGCCGCTGACGGCGGCCGCGGCGGCCGCCGTCACCAGCGCCACGACAGCGGCGAGCGCCGCAGCGGTCCTCACGTCCCCTCGTCCCACGAGGCGAGGTACTTCGCCTGCTCCTCCGTGAGCCGGTCGATGTGCACGCCCATCGTCTCGAGCTTGAGGCGCGCGATCTCCTCGTCGATCTCGCGCGGGACCGGGTAGACGCGCTTCTCGAGCTCCGACGCGTGCTGCACCGCGTACTCGGTCGCGAGCGCCTGGTTGGCGAAGCTCATGTCCATCACGATCGCCGGGTGGCCCTCGGCGG
>CAZBYA010000122.1:0-5964 GCA_964496175.1 uncultured Gaiellales bacterium
CGGCGGTCGGGCCCGATCTCGTCGTGCGCCTCCGACCCGCGCAGCGCGGCCAGCGCGAAGCCGTCGCCGATCTCGACGCCCTTCACCGCCTGGATGCCCATCACGGCCGCCGCCAGGCGTGCGTCGAGCCGCTCCTCCCTCGAGGCGTACGAGCCGAGCCCCGGCGGCACGCCCGTCGCGCGCACCTCGACGACGCCGCCGACGGTGTCGCGGTCGGCGCGCGCCTCGTCGATCCGCCGTCTCAGCGCCTCCTCGTCCACCACCGCTCCCGAGACGTCGATGCCGATCGTCGCGAGCAGGGCCTTCGCGACCGCACCGGCGGCGACGTGCACGGCCGTGTGCCGCGCGGAGGCGCGCTCGAGCGCGTCGCGCACGTCGTCGTGACCGAACTTGAGGACGCCCGCGAGGTCTGCGTGACCGGGCCGCGGCAGCGTCACCGGCTTCGTCCCCTTCCCCGCCGGCTCGCCCTCGGGCGGCCAGGGCGACATCCCCCACTCCCAGTTCGCGTGGTCGCGGTTCGAGACGACGAGCGCGAGCGGCGTCCCGAGCGTGCGGCCGTGGCGCAGCCCGGCGAGCACCTCGACGCGGTCCTGCTCGATCCGCTGCCGCGGCGAGCGCCCGTAGCCCGCCTGCCGGCGCGCGAGGTCCGCGTCGATCGCGGCGCGGTCGAGGGTCAGGCCGGCGGGCAGGCCGCTGACGATCGCGACCAGCGCCGGGCCGTGCGACTCGCCGGCGGTCTCGAGGCGGAGGGGCATGGCGCAAGGTTAGTTCGCGCGTTTGCCGGAGATGACCCCGGCGTGAAGGCCTTCGTCCTCCTGCCGCTCGCCCTGCTGCTCGTCGCCTGCGGCGCGAAGACCCACGCGCAGGCGCTGAAGGGCTCGTGCCCCTCGCGGCCCGCGAAGCTCGTGAAGGCGCCGGCGCTGCCGCCGCACCTCCCGCTGACGAAGGCGACGACGTTGAGCGCGGTGCAGCGGACAGCGGGCGCGACCGAGGTGTCCGGCTACGTCGCGAGCGGCCTGGCCTCCGCCGCGCCGGCGTACCGGGCGGCCCTCTCGGGGTTCCGGATCACGAACGACAGGCGCCACACCGGCGACGAGGAGCTGGGCTTCGCGGGCTCGGCCGGGCGCGGGCAAGTGAAGCTGGTGCAGGCGTGCTCCAACCTCACGACCGTCGCGATCACCTTCCGCGGCGCCTAGCTCCGGCGCTTGTAACAGACTGTTACTAGGGCCCGCGCGCGAGCTGCCGGTACCACTTCTCGAGGCCCGGCGCCGGGTATTCGTAGAGGACGTCGACGACGCGCGCGATCTGGTGCAGGATGACGCGGCCGGTCGAGGTCTGCGTGCCGGGCAACGTCAGCTTCCGCGGCGGGCAACGGCCGAGCAGCACGCGCACCTGCTCGTAGCTGGGACGGGGCAAACCGAGCTGCCACGCCAGATCGCCGACGTCCCGCGTCAGCTGCGCCGGCGTGATCCGGAGCGGCGCGCCCGCGATGTAGCGGCGAAGCCGCTCGTCGATCCGTGGTGCCGCCGCCGTGCCCATTCCCCCAGTGTCGCGGCGCCGGGCGCAGGTGTCTGAGCCAACTTCGTGCCGAAAGACCAGCTTGTAACAGTCTGTTACTAGCGCCGGGTCACGGGAGCGCCACCGCCCGGCGCATCGTCTCGACCGGCGGCTCGAGGCCCGTCCAGAGGCGGAACGATGCCGCGCCCTGGCGCACGAGCGCCTCGCGGCCGTCGACCACCTCGCAGCCCGCGGCCCGCGCCGCGGCGACGAGCGCCGTCTCCTCCGGGCCGTACGCGAGGTCGACGACGGTCTGCCCCGCGACCGGCCGGACGAGCACCTCGTCCCGGACCGGCGTCGCGTTCACGATCAGGTCGCACCCCTCGGCGTCCGGCGGCCAGTCGCCCGAGCGCGAGAAGAACCGCGCCTCGGTCGGCAGCGCCGGCGCCAGCGCACGCGCCGCCCCGCCCGCACCGAGCACGCAGGCGCGGCGCGCCTCGATCCCCGCGAGGATCTCCTTGTCCGTGTTGAAGCCGAGCACGCGGCCGTCGCGGAAGACGAGCGTGTTGACCGCGTCGCCGTCGGCCTCGTCGCACGCCTCGACCACCGTTCGCTTGTGCGGGATCGTCACGTTCGCGCCCGCGAAGCCGAGCGTCCGCAGCGCGCCGACCGCCCCGACCACCTCCTCCACGTCGAACGCGACGTACTGCCAGTCGAGGCCCCGCACGGCGAACGCTGCGTTCTGCATCCGCGGCGACAAGGACCGCGCCACCGGGTGTCCCAAGAGGGCGATCAGCATCCGTAGCCGTGCGCGCACTCGTACTGCGTGAACGCCGCCGCGCTCGCAGTGAAGAAGTGGTGCTGCTTGTCGGGCTTCCGCACGAAGTACAGGTAGGCGACGTGCGCCGGATGCGCGGCCGCCTGGATCGACGCGAGGCCCGGGTTCGCGATCGGCGTCGGCGGCAGTCCCGGGAACTTGCGCGTGTTGTACGGGGTCGAGCTCTGAAGCTGCGACTCGAGGATCGACTGCGTCGGCGGGATGTTCAGGCCGTAACGGAGCGTCGCGTCGATGCCGAGCGGCATGCGGTCGTGCAGGCGGTTGTAGATGACCGCGGAGACCAGAGCGCGCTCCTCCGGAGCGAGCGTCTCCTTCTCGACCATCGACGCGATCTTGAGGACGTCGTACGGCGTCAGGTTCTTCGAGCGCGCGTTCGCGAGGCTCAGCTGCGCCCAGTTCTGGCAGAACGCCTGGAGCTGCGCCTGGACGAGCTGCCGCGACGTCGTCGCCGCGAGGAAGTCGTACGTCGCCGGGAACAGGAAACCCTCGAGGTTCGTCCATGTGTGCGGCCGGAAGCACGGGATGCGGGCACGGCGCGAGGCGGCGAGGTACGCGCGGGCGCTCAGCGCGACCGGGATGTGGCGCTCGTGCTCGGCGATCTTCGCGACGACTCCGACCCGCTCCGCCATCTGGGCCCGGGTGAAGCCCTCCGGGAAGACGATGCGGAACGGCTTCGGCGGAGGCGGCGCCACGGTCGACGGCGCCGGCGTCGTGCGCAGGTGCGGCAGCGCGACGGCGACCGCCGCGACGGCGATCCCCACGGCAGCAACGACGCCGACCAGCGCGATCAGCCGCCGCCGCCGGACCTGCTGGGGCGACGGGCCGCGCCGCCGCGGGACGGGCATCACCGGCGGCCGCTCCGCCGTTCGAGGTAACCGGACAGGAGGTGCGCCGCGGCCCGCTCGTCGTCGCCGCCGGCGAGGACGGACGTGAACCGCTCGTCGTACGTCTCCACGGGAACCGCGAGCGCCTCGCGCAGCCGGTCGACGAAGACCGCCGTCGCGCGCGCCTGCTCCCCGTGCTCCCCCTTCAGCGTCAGCGGCAGTCCGACGACGACGCACTCGGGGGACTCGGCAGCGATCACGGCGAGCAGCGTCGCGAAACCGTCGTCGGTCGTCGCGTCGCGCACCGTCGTCAGCGGCCGCGCGACCGTTCCGGTCGGATCGGAGACCGCGACCCCGGTCCGCGCGAGCCCGTAGTCGAGCGCCAGCACCTTCACGCGAGTGCGGCAGCCAGACGATCGCGACCGGCCTCGAGCGCGTCGCGCACCGCCTCGACGTTCTTGCCGCCCGCCTCCGCGAGCGTCCGGCGACCGCCCCCGCCGCCGCCGATGATCGGGCCGAGCTCGCGGACGATCGTCACCGCGTCGAGCTCCGCGAGCGAGTTGTCGAGGTTCACGACGAGCGCGACCTTGCCCTCGTCGGCCGAGGCGAGCACGACGGCTGACGCGCCCTCCCGCTGGCGCAGCTGGTCGGAGAGGTCGCGCAGCGCGCCGCCGCGCGCGCCCTTCACCTCGGCGACGTAGACCGCGCCCTGCTTGTCCTGCCAGACGATGTCGGGGCCCGCCGCCGCCTGCCTCGGCTTCTTCGCCTCGCGACGCAACGCCGCCAGCTCCGCCTGGATCGCCTCGAGCTCGCGCGAGCGGCCCTCGAGCACCGACCATGCCTCGCCCGCGGTGACCGCCTCGATGCGGCGGACGCCGGAAGCGACCGCCTGCTCGCGCAGGATCACGAACGGGCCGATCTCCGCGGTCGAGCGGACGTGCGTGCCGCCGCAGAGCTCGCGCGAGTAGCCGTCGATCTCGACGACGCGCACCTCGTCGCCGTACTTCTCGCCGAACAGCATCATCGCGCCGAGCTTCCGCGCCTCCTCGATCGGCGTCACGAACGTCCGCACCGGGATCGCCTCGAACACCTTCTCGTTGACGATCCGCTCGACGCGGTCCTGCTCCTCGGCCGTCAGCGCGTGCCCGTGCGTGAAGTCGAAGCGCAGCTTGTCGGGACGCACGGCCGAGCCCGCCTGCTTGACGTGGTCGCCGAGCACGTCGCGCAGCGCCTGGTGGAGCAGGTGCGTCGCGGTGTGGTTCGCCATCGTCGGGAAGCGCGTCGACCACGCGACCAGCGCGCGCACGCGGTCGCCGGTCGCGAAGCCCGTCCCTTCGAACAGCAGCACCTGGTCGTCGCCGAGCTTGTACGCCGCCCGCAACGTCGCGCGCGCACCCGTCTCCTCGTGGACCAGCTCGCCGCTGTCCGTCACCTGGCCGCCGCTCTCCGCGTAGAACGGCGACTCGCGGAGCTTGCAGAGGAAGGTGCCGTCGCCGAGCTCTTCCACGACGCCCGCCTGCGTGAGCACGTCCGTCTTCGCGTAGCCGACGAACTCCGTCTCGAAGCCGGCCGCCTGCGCGAACTCGCCGGCGCGCTGCAGGTCGCTCTTGTCGCCGCCGGCGCGCGACACCTCGCGGTGCTTCTCCATCAGCTCGCGGAACCCGTCGACGTCGACCGGCTGGCCGCGCTCCTCTGCGAGCTCCTGCGTCAGCTCGATCGGGAAGCCGTACGTGGCGGCGAGCGCGAACGCGTCATCGGCCGCGATCGCCTCCTGCCGGGCGAGCTCGTCGAAGACCTTCATCCCGCGCGCGAGCGTCTCCGAGAAACGCTCCTCCTCCGCCCGCCAGATCCGCTCGATCTCGTCGGCGTGCTCGGCGAGCAGCGGGTACGCGTCGCCCATCTGCGCGACGACGACGCGCGAGAGCCGATGCGACCCCTCGAGCCCGATCCGGTTCGCCTGGTGGATCGCGCGGCGCAGCAGGCGGCGGCAGATGTAGCCGCGGCCCTCGTTCGACGGCTCGACGCCCTCTGCGATCAGGAACGATGCGGCACGACCGTGGTCGGCGAGCACGCGATGCGCGCGGCGGGAGACGTCGTCGCGCTGGTACGGCACGCCGGACTCGGCCTCGACCCAGTCCATGATCTGCCGGAACCCGTCCGTGTCGAAGACGGACTCGACGTCCTGGAGCACGAGCGCCGTGCGCTCGATGCCCATGCCCGTGTCGACGTTCTGGTTCGGCAGCCGGGCCAGGACGTTGCCCGGCCGGAGGTCGTACTCCATGAAGACGAGGTTGTAGATCTCCATGTAACGGTCGCAGTGGCCCGGGCCGGGGCAGGCCGCACCGCAGCCCTTGTCCGGGCCGCGGTCGTAGAAGATCTCCGAGCACTGCCCGCAGGGCCCCGTCTCGGCGGCCTGCCAGAAGTTGTCCTTGCCGAGCCGGACGATCCGCTCAGGGGGGATGCCGACGCGATTCCAGGCGGCGATCGCGATCGCGTCCTCCTCGAGCTCGAGCACGGGGTCGCCCTCGTGCACGGTCGCCCAGAGGCGGTCCGGCTCGAGCCCCAGGACCTCCGTCACCCACTCCCAGGCGAAGTCGACCGCCTCGTCCTTGAAGTAGTCGCCGAACGAGAAGTTGCCCATCATCTCGAAGAACGAGCAGTGCCGCTCGGTGCGGCCGACCTCGTCGAGGTCGGTGTCCTTGCCGCCTGCGCGCAGACACGGCTGCACGCTGACGACGCGGTTCGAGGGCGGCTCCTTCGTGCGCAGGAAGTACGGCTTGAACTGCTGCATGCCGGCGACGATGA
>CAZBYA010000123.1:0-5872 GCA_964496175.1 uncultured Gaiellales bacterium
GCGCCGGGGACCGCTCGTGCTCGCCGAGCCGCGCGCGACCGCCGACGCGCTCGCCGGCGCCGACGGGCCCGTCGTGGCCGAGGCGGGCGCCTCGCCGCTCGGGCTCGTCACGCTCGCGGCGGAGCGCTGCACGCTCTGCACGGCGTGCGCGACCGCGTGCCCGACGCATGCGCTCTCGCACGACGAGGAGCCGGACGCGACCGTGCTGCGGCTCGACGCGACGCGCTGCGTCGCCTGCGCGCGCTGCGCGGCGGCGTGCCCCGAGCACGCGCTCGAGGTCCGCCGCGGCATCGACCTCGCGCGGCTAGCGGACGGGGACATCGTGCTCGCGAGCGATCCGCGGGAACGCTGTGCGGCGTGCGGCGCCCACCTGCCGCCGGCGCCGCTCCGCCGCCGCCTGGCGGAGCTCCTGCCGGAGCGCGCGGCGGCGCTCGACCGGTGCGCGCGCTGCGCGTCTGTGGCCGGAGGGGCCGGCTAGCCGAAGCTCGGGACGACGAACAGGCCTGCGATCCCGAGCCCGAAGACGAGCAGGGCGAGCAGCGAGTCGGGCCCCAGCCGCGCGTGGCAGTGGTCCGGGCGGCCGATCACGCCGAAGCCGTAGATCGCGGTGAGCGCGACGCCGAGCGCGGCGAGCCACGCGTTCTGGTTCCCGGCCGAGGGGAGCACGGGCTTGCCCGCGATCAGGTCGGCCAGCAGGAAGAGGCAGACCTGGAAGGCGTTGCCGCCGAAGATGTCGCCGATCGCGAGGGCATGATCGCCCAGCCGGACGGCTGCGATGCCCGAGCTGATCTCCGGCAGCGCGGTCGCGAGCGAGAGCACCGTCGCGCCGAAGACGACGCCGCCGATGCCGAGGTTGCTCGCGAGCTGGTTGCCGCTCTCCGCGAGCGCGACGCCGGCGACGAGCGTCACGAGGCAGGCCGCGCCGAAGAGCAGCGCGACGCGCAGCGTCGAGGCGCCGGCGTAGGGGTGCGGCTGCTCGGGGTGCTTCTGGCGGCGATGCCTGCGACCCGGCTCCGCCCCGGGCATCGAGACGGTCCAGCGCGGGTCCTTGCGGGCGCGGTTGATCAGGTAGAGGCCGAGCAGCCAGACGACCACGATCGCGATCGACGCGGGGCTGACGACCCCGCCGATCGCCGTCGACGGCTTGAGCAGCGCGCCCATCTCGACGCCGGCGACGACCATCACGACGAGCAATCCCTCGAGCACCGGCGTCAGCGCGCCGACGAGGTAGGTGAGGGGGCGCTCCGGGCCGACCGCGATGTCGCAGAGCACCAGCACCATCGTCTGGACAGCGATCCCGCCGATCAGGTTGCCCGCGGCGAGGTCGAGGTGGCCGGACGACGCGGCGGTGACGGTGATCGCGAGCTCGGGCAGGCTGCCCGCGATCGAGAGCAGGACCAGTCCGCCGAGCTCCTCGCCGAGGCCGAGCCGCGCGTCGAGCGCGTCGGTCGTCTTCGAGAGCGTGACGCCCGCGATCCACGTCGCGACGGCGCCCGCCGCGAAGATGAGCACCAGCACCGGCGTGCCCAGCCCGCTCACGAGAGCGACTATGCGCGGCGCGGCGGACGGACGGCGACGGCGACCACGAAGATCGCGGTCGCCGTCGAGACGATCATCGTGCTCGGCGGCAGCGACGGGACGAGGTACGCGAGCGCGAGGCCGAGCCAGACGGAGCCGACCGCGAAGGCGACCGACAGCGCGAGGCCGCGGTAGGGGCCCGCTGTCAGCCGGCGGGCGGCGCCGGCGGGCGCCGAGAGCAGGCCGAGCAGCAGCAGCGCGCCGACCGCCTGCGTCGCCTCGGCCGCGACGAAGCCGACGAGCGCGAGGAAGCCCACGCCGAGCAGCCGCACCGGTACGCCCTGCGCCGCGGCGACGGCCGGGTCGAGCGACGCGTAGAGCAGCGGCCGCGCGATCGCCACCGTGCCCGCGACCGCCACCATGCCGAGCGCGAGCGAGAGCTCGACGTCGTGCGCGCTCAGGCCGAGGATCGACCCGAACAGCACGCGCACGCCGGCGACGCCGTCGCCGGCGCTCGAGCGCGTGGTGAAGATCGTCAGCAGCAGCACGCCGATCCCGAGGCTCCACGCGAACAGCGAGCCGATCACAGCGTCGTCGGCGGCGCGGGCGCGGTCGCCCAGCGCGCCGATCGCGACGCCGGTCAGCACCGTCGCCGCGAAGAGCCCGAGCCGCAGGTCGGCGCCCGCGACCGCGGCGGCGAGGGCGCCGGTGAACGCGACGTGCCCGAGCGCGTCCCCGGCGAAGACCTGCGCGCGCAGCACCACGAAGTAGCCGACGAGCCCGCACGCGATCGCGACGACCGTGCCGGCGATCAGCGCGTTGCGCATGAACTCGTGCGCGAGCATCAGGCGAGGCGCTGCACGACGCGCACGAGGACGTAGAGGCCGAACGACAGCGAGGTGACGTAGAAGCCGACCGGGTAGATCGAGTAGTAGGCGAGCACGAGCCCGCCCCACGTGACGGCGAGCGCGAGCACGACGGAGAGGGCGATCCCGAGCGCCGGCCGCGTGGTCAGCCGGTGCGCGGTCGCCGCCGGCGTCACGAGCAGCGAGAAGACGAGGAGCGCGCCCGTGATCTGGCTCGTCTCCGCCACCGAGAGCCCGAGGACGACCAGGAAGCCGGCGCCGACGAGCGCGACCGGCACGCCGCCCGCGCGTGCGACGTCGGGGTCGACGGACGCGTAGAGGAGCGGCCGTCCCGCGAGCAGGACGAGCGCGACGGCACCGGCGGCGACGCCGAGCAGCGCCAGCACCTGGCCGCTCGTGATCCCGAGGAACGTGCCGAAGAGCAGCGCGTCGAGCCCGGTCAGCAGGCCGTGGTACAGGCTGACGAAGAGGAACCCGAGCGCGAGCGCGAACGCCTGGAGCGTGCCGGTGGCGGCGGTCTCGGTGCTCGCGCTCGTGCCCGCGAGCCGCGCGAGCGCGAGCGCGCCCGCGCCGCAGAAGCCGAAGTACCCGACGGCGGCGGGCACGCCCGCGAGCGCCGCCGCCGCGGCGCCCGGGAACGCGATCACCGCGAGCGTGTGCCCGGCGAACGCCTGGCGTCGCAGCACCATGAACCAGCCCGTCACGCCGGCGAGCACGGCGACGATCGTCCCCGCCTCGAGCGCGTTGACCATGAACGGGTACGCGAACAGGTCAGTCATGCGCGTGCGCGTGCCGGTCGCCGTGCACGAACGGCGCCTCGGGCTGCCCGACCACGACGAGCCGGCCGTCGGACGTGCGGAGCACCTCGATCGGCACGCCGTAGAGGCGGCTGAGCGTTTCCGCCGAGACGACCTCCTCCGGGGCGCCCTCGACGGCCGAGCCGCCGGCGACGTAGACGACGCCGTCGAGGTAGCCGACGATCGGGTTGACGTCGTGCGTGACGAGCAGGACCGCCACGTCCTGCTCGCGGCAGATGCGGCGGACGAGCGCGGCGACGGCCGAGGAGCTCGGCAGGTCGAGGCTGTCGAGCGGCTCGTCGAGCAGCAGCAGCCGCGGCCCGCGGACGAGCGCCTGCGCGATCAGCAGCCGCTGCTGCTCGCCGCCGGAGAGGTCGCCGATCGGCCGGCGCGCGTATGCCTTCGCGCCGACGAGCTCGATCACCTCCGCGACGCGCCGCGCAGTCGCGCGGCCGCGCGCCGACCACGGCACGGGCAACCCCCAGCGGGCGCCGTCGAGCCCGAGGCGCACGAGGTCGACGCCGCGGACCGGCGTGCCGGGCTCGAAGTTGTGCCGCTGCGGCAGGTAGCCGATCTCCGCCCGGGCCTCGCCGGGCGCGCGGCCGAGGACCCGCGCCTCGCCTGCGGACAGGGGCAGCAGCCCGAGCAGCGCCTTGACGAGCGTCGACTTGCCGGCGCCGTTCGGGCCGAGCACGGCGACGAAGCTGCCGGGCGCGACCGTGAGCGAGACGTCGCGCCAGATCGTGCGGCCGCCGAGCCGCATCGCGGCGCCGCGCAGCGAGACGACGGTGTCCGAGCTCATCGCCGGAGGGCGGCGGCGAGCGCCTCGAGCTCGCGCACCTGCCAGGCCTGGAAGGACACGCCGGCCGGCGCCGGCGTCTCGGTCAGCTCGACGACGGGGATGCCGTGCGCTCTCGCCGCCGCCGTCAGCCGCGCGACGTCCGGCGTCGCGTTCTGCGTGTTCACGACCCAGACGCGGATGCGGCGCCCGGCGATCTGCCGCCCGATCGCGGTGATGTCGGCCGGCGCCGGCTCGGCGCCCTCGCTGATCGCGTTCAGGAACGTCGACGGGGTCAGGAGGCGCAGGCCGAGCGCCTGCGCGAGCGGCGCGAAGACGCTCTCGGAGGCGCCGACCGGCACGCCGCGGTCGCGCCGGCCGATCGACGCGAGCAGCTCGCGGTAACGGCGGAGGCCCCGGGTCTCGAACGCCGTGCGCAGGCGGCGGTAGCTCGCCGCGCCCTTCGGGTCGAGCCGCACGTAGCCGGCCGAGATCGCGGCGATCACGCGCTCGACGTCGGTGGGCGAGTACCAGCGGTGCGGGTTGCCGCCCGCGCGGATGCCGGTGACCGCGCCGACGTCGATGACCACACGCCCGGGGAGGGGATTCGCCGCGACGAGCTGGGACGCCCACGGGTCGTAGCCGATCCCGTTCACGACCACCAGGCGCGCCTCGGCGACGGCGCGCGCGTCGGCGGCGGTCGGCTCGTAGTCGTGCGGGTCGGTCGCGGGGCTCGCCACGACGCTCGTGACGTGCACGCGGGCGCCGCCGAGCTGGGCGGCGATGCTGCCCCACGAGCTCTCGGCGGCCACCACCTGCAGGCCCCGGCCCGGCGCGGCCACCGCGCAGCCGGCGGCGAGCGCCGCCAGCGCCGGCAAGACGAGAATGAGTCTTAGTCTCACGTTCGCTAGTATAGGGCGCGTGGCCAGCTGGACCGAGGAGACGCTGGGCGCGCTGCGCGCGAGCGGGCGCCGGAACGGCGGCGCGCGCCGCGCCGTCGTCGAGCTGCTCGGCCGCCAGGAGTGCTGCCTGACCGCGCAGGAGATCTTCGACGAGCTGCGCGCGGCGGGCCGCCCGGTCGGGCGCGCGAGCATCTACCGTGCGCTCGAGCAGCTGACGAGCGAGGGGCACGTGCAGCGCGTCGAGCTGGGCGGCGACCAGGCGCGCTTCGAGCCGGTCCACGCAGGCGGCGCGCACCACCATCACCACCTGGTCTGCGACGGCTGCGGCCGCGTCGAGGCGTTCGCGGACGAGCAGCTCGAGCAGGCGCTGCACGCGCTCGAGGACCGAAGCGGCTACGACATCGCCGCGCACGACGTCGTCCTGCACGGTCGCTGCGGCGCCTGCGCCTAGAGCTTCGCCGGCTTCGTCAGGGATCTCTGCGTCGCGGGTCCGTGTCGCGGGCGACTCGGCCCGGCGTCCCTGGGAGCTTGCGGACGACCTCGTAGGCGGCGGTGCGCTCGACGACCCGCTCGGCCTCGGGCGCCTCGTGCCCGGGCGCGAGCAGGAACAGCGTCGCGTCGCCCCGGATCCGCTCGTACTCCGCGATCGGCACCACGAGCTGCCGGACGCACTCGAGGTCGGCGCACTCGCAGACCACGTGCATCGTCAGGTCGCCGAGCTCCGCGAGGCTCGCGTTCAGCTCCTCGACGTTGTCGTTGACCGCCCGGAACGTCGCCTCGTTCAGGCCGATCCGCCGCAGGCGGTCGTCAGCCACGCGTTACGGGAGCGATGGGAGCGTGGTCGTCGGGAGCGCCGGAACGGTGACCGCCGGGACCGGGAGGGCGGGCGCGGTCGCCGTCGGCAGGGCGGGCGTCGTCACCGCCGGCGGGGCCGGCGCGGCCGGCAGCGGCGAGGTCACCGTCGCGAGCGCCGCCGGCGCCAGGGTCGGCACCTGCACGGCCGGGGCCGGG
>CAZBYA010000124.1:0-5685 GCA_964496175.1 uncultured Gaiellales bacterium
GCCGCTCGAGCAGCTGCGGCGTCGCGCGGCCGCCGAGCAGCGGGCGGGCCGCGGCGAGCAGCGCGTGCAGCGCCTCGCGCTCCGCCGCCGACGCGTCGCCGACCTCGGCGCCGCCGGCACGTCCGCGCAACGCCTGCTGTTGGGTCTCGCGCAGCTGCACACCCGCCTCGAGCAGGTCGGTCAGCTGCCGCGGCCGCTCGCGCGCCAGCCGGTTCGCGGCCCACGCCACCAGCGACGGCTTCCGCAGCGCCTTCACCACGTCGGCCTTCTCGGCCTGGTGTGCCCGGCGCAGGCGCGCCGCCAGGTCGTTGCGCGCCTTCGTGAACTCTTCGAGCGGAAGGGTGTACAGCGCGTCGAGCTCGCGCTCAAGGTCGGGCACGGCGGCGAGACCGGGCATCGCGGCATCGTCCCATACCACCGAACGACGAGGGGAGGGCTTGCGCCCTCCCCTCGAGTCGCACTGCGTTGGGGTCCCGGACTACGCCGCGTGCACGAGCGTCTTCGGCGGCACGATGACCTTGTAGGTCGTCTGCTTCCCGCCCACAACCTTGTAGATCGTGACCGGGTTCGCCGTCACGTCGCCGTTCGAGTTGAACGAGACGTTGCCGAGGATGCTCCCGTTCAGGTGGAGCTTGAACAGCTGCTTCGCGACGTCCGCCCGCGTCCCGTTGGACTGGGCGATCGCCTGGACGATCACCTCGGCCGCCTGCGCGGCGTACACCGAGTACGGGTCCGGCGCGTGGTGGTCGGCCTTGGTGAAGGCGGACACGAACGCCTGCCCGGCGCCCTTCAGCTCGCTGTTCGGCAGACCGGCGACCGAGACGGTCATGTTGGCGGCCGCGGCACCGGCCTCCTGGATCGTCGCGGAGACCGGGGTGAAGCCGTCAGGAGCGAGAATCTTCACGCCCGGCGCGCCGGCCGCGATGTCCTTGATCAGCTTCCCGCCGTTCTCGCAGATCAGGCCGCCGAGGAACACCGCCTGCGCCCCCGACGCCTTGATCTTGACCGCGAGCGCCTCGTACGACGACGCCTTCCCGTCCCACGCCGTGAAGCCGACGACCTTGCCGCCGAGCTTTCCGTACGCGTTCTTGAAGTTCGTCGCGACGCCGAGACCGTAGGCCTCCTTGTCGTTGAGGACGAACACCTTCGACGCGTGGTCGTACGTGTACGCGAGGATGGCGTCCGCTGCGCCCTGGTAGTCGTCTGCGGCGACGACGCGGGCGTAGTTGCGCTTCCCGGTCGGGTAGTACTTGCCCGGCTCACCGGCCGACGTGCCCGGACCGGGGTGCGTCAGGCCGACGTACGTGTTCGCCGGGCTGACCATCGCGATCGGGCCGTTCGGGGCGCGGTTCAGGATCGGGATGATGATCTCCGCACACCCCGAGTTGAAGGTGCCGATCACACCGACGACGCTCGAGTCCTGCGCGTACGCGTTGGCGTTCGCGGAGCACTTGCCCGAGTCCCACTTGCCGGCCTGGGCGGTCGCGTCGTCGCAGCTCTGGTAGGCCAGCGAGTACTTCCCGGCCTTCCAGTTGTGCTGCTGGAAGATGAACTTGATCGCGCGGGTCATCTGCTGCGTCTGGGTCCGGCCCGAGCCCTCGAGAGGCAGGTCGGACGCGACGAGCATCTGCCCGCTGCCCTGCATTGCCGAGCACGACGACGCGGGCAGCGGCGTGGCAGTCGTGCGGGCGATTGCCCCGCTCACCATCGCCGCGAGCGCGACGACTGCGATCAGCGTGGATGCGGCAGCACCCACGTAGATGCGCTTCTTCACTCGTCCTCCTGTCTGGGGGGTCAGGGGAATGTGCGGGAGAGCATAGAGAGCCGACGCGGATCCGCCAAGTCCACCCCGCCGCTCCTCCGCGGGTTTTCGCGGGGGCAAGGTGCCAGTACGCTCCCGGCGAACGCACCGCCAGTGGACCCGCCGACCCTGACCGCCCGCGCCCTGCCGGCGCTCCGGAGCCGCCTGCGCGCGGCTCCGGCGGCGTGGGCGTTCCTCGCCGCGGGGTCGGCCGCCACGGGCCTGTACTTCGCCGTCTCCGGCCACGCGCAGGCCGTCCTCTACGTCGCGATCGGCTTCGCGTCCGTGTGCGCGATCTACGCCGGCACCGTCCGCAACCTGAGCCCCGCCGACCGGCTGCCCTGGCACCTGTTCGCCGTCGGCCTCCTCGCCGAGGTCGCCGGCGACGCCGTCTACGACCTGTACACGCTCCGCGGGCAGACGCCGCCGACGGTCGGCGTCGCCGACGTCTTCTACCTGGCCGGCTACCCGCTGCTCTTCGCCGGCGTGCTGCTGCTGCTGCGCCGCCTCGGCGGCCAGACGAGCCGGGCCGCGATCCTCGACGCCCTCGTCATCTTCAGCGGCGTCGCCCTCATCCAGTGGGTGTTCTTCATCGAGCCGGTGAGCCACCACCAGTTCGCGAATCTCGGCGACGAGCTGGTCGCGATGGCGTACCCGACGATGGACGTGCTGCTGCTCGTCGCGCTGGCGCAGCTCCTGCTCGGCCCGGGATCCCGCAACCGCTCGTACCGGATCCTGGTCGCCAGCGTCGCGCTGTGGGTCGTGCCGGACGAGGTCTACGCGCTCGAGGGAAGCTCGTACGCGCTCGGCGACTGGCTCGACGCGCTCTGGCTGCTCTCGTACGTCATGTGGGGCGTCGCCGCCCTCGACCCGAGCGTCGCCCGCCTGCCTATCGCCGACCGTCGCCGCCTGCCCCGGCTGACGACCGCGCGCCTCGCCCTGCTCGCGCTCGCTCTCCTGACCGGTCCCGCGATCCTCGTGGCCGAGACCGCCGGCGGCGACCGTCGGCACTCGTACGCGATCGCGATCATGAGCTCGCTGACGGCGCTGCTCGTGCTCGCACGGCTCGGCGGGCTCGTCCGCGCCGTCGAGCGGGCGCGACGCGACGAGCGGTCGGCGCGCCGCGACGCCGAGCAGGCCCAGCAGCTGCTCAGCTACCAGAACCAGCAGCTCGTGGAGCTCGACCGGATGAAGGACGAGTTCGTCTCGAGCGTCTCGCACGAGCTGCGCACGCCGCTCACCTCCATCTCGGGCTACGTCGAGCTCCTCGCCGAGGACGAGCAGGATCCCGAGCGGCGCGGGTACCTGGGGATCGTCGGCCGCAACGCGCAGCGCGTGCTCGCGCTCGTCTCGGACCTCCTGTTCGCCGCGCGCCTCCAGGGAGGACGCCTCGAGCTCCGTCGCGAGGCGGTCGACCTGAACGTCCTCGCCGCCCAGGCGGTCGAGTCCGCGCGGCCGCGCGCCGACGCCGCGCCGGTCAGGCTCACGCTCGACGCGGCGCCGGTCAGGCCTGTCCTCGCGGAGGCGCCGCGCATCTCGCAGGTGTTCGACAACCTGATCTCGAACGCGATCAAGTTCACACCGGCCGGCGGCAGCGTCGTCGTGCGCCTCGCCGAGCGGAACGGCACGATCGTGTTCGAGGTGTCGGACACCGGGATCGGGATCCCGCCCGCCGAGCGCGAGCGGCTGTTCGAGCGGTTCTTCCGCTCGCAGACGGCCCTCGAGCGGCAGATCCAGGGCACCGGGCTCGGCCTGTACATCTCGAAGGCGATCGTCGACGCCCACGGCGGCCGGATCGCCGTCTCTGGCGCCGAGGGCGAGGGGACGACCTTCATCGTCGAACTGCCGCTGGACGCGACGCGATGAGCGTGCGGCGGCTGATCGTCTGCGCGGACGACGACGAGGACATCCTCTCGCTCGTCTCGCTGCGCCTCGAGCGCGCGGGCTTCGAGGTCGCCGCCGTTCCGGACGGGGAGGCCGCCGTCGCGGCGTGCCGCGAACGCCGGCCCGACCTCGCGGTCCTCGACGTGATGATGCCCAGGCTGACCGGCTACGAGGTGCTCGAGCGCCTGCGCGCCGACCCGTCGCTCGCCGGTCTGAAGGTGATCCTGCTGTCGGCCCGTGTCCAGGAGTCCGACGTGACGCGCGGGATGGCGGCGGGCGCGGACGCGTACCTGCCGAAGCCCTTCCGGGCGCAGGAGCTCGTCGCGAAGGTGCAGGAGCTGCTCGGGTGATAGAACACGGTTGAGGTAGCCGCGATGGGCAGCGCGCAGCCGACGTTCCCGAGTCACCGCCGCCGGTGGCACCTGCTGCCGGGGCTGGGACGGCGCGGCGGCGGCTGGGTGGCGGCGCAGGTCGTCCTGCTCGCGGCGATCTTCCTCTCCGCCCTCGTGGGGCTCACGTGGCCGGGCTCCGTCGCTCCCGTCGCGTGGGCGGCGGGCGCGGTCCTGATCGTCCTCGGGATCGCGCTGCTCGGCGCCGGCGGTGTCGGCCTCGGCGCGGCGCTGACGCCGTTCCCCGCGCCGCGCGACGGCGGCGAGCTCCAGACGACCGGCGCCTACCGGCTCGTCCGGCACCCGATGTACGGCGGCGGGATCCTCGTCGCCCTCGGCTGGTCGGCGCTCTTCGCCACCGTCGTCGGCTTCGCGCTCACGCTCGTGCTCGCGCTCTTCGCCGAGCTGAAGTCCCGGCGGGAGGAGGCGTGGCTCGAGGAGCGGTACGCCGGCTACGCCGCCTACCGGGCGGCGACGCCGCGGCGGCTGCTCCCGTTCCTCTGGTGAGCCGACGCTACTTCCGGTAGCGGTAGCCGAAGCCGCGCACCGTCTCGACCGGCGCCGTATCCGGCGCGTCGGGCACGAGCTTCTTCCGCAGGTAGCCCACGTACAGCTTCACCTGGTCGCCCGACACGCCGTACGGGTCGCCCCAGACGAGCTCGAGCAGCTGGTCGCGCGAGAGCACCTGGTTCGGGTTCTGCACGAACGCGGACAGCAGCTTGAACTCGAGCGGCGTCAGCTGCACCTGCCGTCCCTGCACCGTGACGCTGCGCTGCGCGTAGTCGATCTGGAGGAAGTCGTCGGCATACGCCTCGATCACCTCCGACTTGCCGCCGGTGCGGCGCAGCAGCGCCTGGACGCGGGCCAGCAGCTCCTGCCGGCCGAACGGCTTCGCGACGTAGTCGTCGGCGCCGGCCGACAGGCCGCGCACCTTCTCGAGCTCCTGCGTGCGCGCGGTCAGCATCAGCACCGGCACGTCCGAGAGATCTCGGATCCGCTCGAGCGTCTCGTAGCCGTCCATCACCGGCATCGTCACGTCGAGGATCACGAGGCCCGGAGGCGCCGAGAACAGCTGGCGAAGGGCGGCCTTGCCGCTGTCGGCCTCGTCGACGAGGTACCCGGCTCGCTCCAGCAGCTCGCGCAGCAGCAACCGGATGTCGGCGTCGTCGTCGACGACGAGCACCCGAACGGGCGAACTCATACCCGCTTCATACCATCCCGGCGGTCGATTCCCTGCGGCGAAGGGCGACTCTGACGTCGTGGCTCGGATCCTCATCTGCGAACCGCACGCCGACATCGCCGCGTTGCTGGAGCTGGTCGTGCGCCGGCTCGGCCACGAGCCGGTGGCGTACGACGGCGGCGACCTCGACCGCCTCGCCGTCCAGGCGGCCGTGATCGAGCCCGGCGAGACCGACGGGCTCGCAGTGGGCCGGCGGCTGCGGGCGCAGGGCGTGCCCGTGCTGTTCACGAGCATCTACCCGGCCGACGACGAGCTGCTGGCGCTGAGGCCGGCCGCGTACCTCGTGAAGCCGTTCCCGCTGTACGCGCTCGAGCGCGCGCTCGAGGCTGCGCTCGAGCAGCCCCTGCACGCGGCCGCGGCCGCCGTCTAGC
>CAZBYA010000125.1:0-5651 GCA_964496175.1 uncultured Gaiellales bacterium
CTCGACGTCTCGGTGCAGGCGCAGATCCTCAACCTGCTCAAGGACCTCCAGGACGACTTCGGCCTCACGTACATCTTCATCGCGCACGACCTGAACGTCGTGCGCCACGTCTCCGAGCGGGTGATGGTGATGTACCTCGGCAAGGCGGTCGAGATGGGCAGCCGCGACGACCTGTACCGGGACCCGAAGCACCCGTACACGGGCGCGCTGCTCTCGGCGGTGCCGATCGCCGACCCGGAGCTGGGCCGGCAGCGGAAGCAGATCGTGCTCGAGGGCGACGTGCCGAGCCCGCTGAACCCGCCCGCCGCGTGCAACTTCCACCCTCGCTGCCCGCGCTTCGTCGACGGCAAGTGCAACGTCGACCCGCCGGAGCTGGCGCCGCACGGCGGCGACGGCCACCGCGCCGCGTGTCACTTCCCGCTCGAGCACTGGCCGATGAGCGAGGACGAGATGCGCCGCGCCTCGCAGGCCGTGGCGTAGGTACGCCGGCGTGATCGTCGGCGCGCTCCGGCGGCTCGCCCTGATCGTCGGCGGCCTCACCGGCGCCACGCTCGTCGTCTCCCTGCTGCTCGGCCTCGCCGCGGGATCGCGGCTGAGCCGCGCGGTCTCCGTCGGGTTCTACAGCCTCGGCAGCGTGCTGCTGCTCGGGACGCTCCTGCTGGGTGCGCGCGGCCCGCTGCGGCCCGTGTGGCACGACGAGCACCGCCGCGCGGGCTTCCTCGCCCCGCGCGGCATCCGCAAGGCGACGCCCGACGAGCGCAGGGAGTCGACCCGGACGGCGGTCCTCCTGTTCGGATTGGGGCTCGGTTTCATCGCGCTCGGAGCGGTGATCGACCCGAACCACAAGCTCGCCTAACTTCAGACGACGGCGGACGTCGAAATGAGTGTGAGAAGCGCACCGTGCGACCGCGCGCGCAACTGGGTCTCGCTGAGGCTCGACGGCGCCCTGTCCGAGCTCGAGTCGGCCATGCTCGACCGGCACCTGGCGGGCTGCGCCGAGTGCCGCCGGTTCGACGCGGACGTGGCGGCGTCCACCGCGCGCCTGCGCGCCGCGCCGCTGGAGACGCCCGTCGCCCGGTTCGGCCTGCCGGCCCGGAGCCGGCGCGGCCGCCTGGTCGCGCTCCAGGGCGTCGGCACGATGGCCGCGGCGCTCGCTGCGGCGCTGACGCTCGTCTCGGGCGGCTCGCGTCCGACGCCGCCCGCCGAGGGCGGGGCGGCCCCGAGCGGGCCTGCGCTCGCGGTCGCCGCCGCGCCGCGGTCGCCCGACAACACCCTCGGCGTCCACCAGGCGCCGGTCGTCCGCACGCTGGTCCACTCGGACGACACGGCGATCCACGGCGCCTTCGGGCTCAGCTCGTAGCCCCGCCAGCACCCGCGGGTTCCTACTGACCGTGATACGTCCGCGCGCCGATGGCCGGCCGCAGCCGGCGCGGGACCGTTCGGGTCGTGCCACGGACGTCCCTGCTGATCGCCCCGCTCGCGCTGCTCCTCGCGGGCTGCGGCGGCCTCGATCGCACCGGCCTCGAGCACAGGCTGAAGGCGGACACCAACCGCACCATCGGGACGGAGGCGGTGCAGTCGGTGCGCTGCACGCCCTCGCACGCGGTCGCGGGCGCCGCGTACGACTGCAGCGTCGTCCCCTCGAACGGGCGCCCGGCGATCCGGATCTTCGTCGCCGTCGACGGCGCGAGCTACCGGATCCTGCGCCCGACCGGCCGCTGAGCCGCCGTCCCGGCCCACCTGATCTGATGCCGGCGTGGAGCTGCGCGCCGTCGTCCTCGTCGAAGGCTCGAGCGATCGTCTCGCCGTCGAGACGCTCGCGCGCCGCCGCGGCCGCGATCTCGCCGCCGAGGGTGTCGCCGTCGTCCCGATGGGCGGCTACGGCAACCTGCCGCGCGCGCTCGAGCAGCATCGCGGCGTCAGGCTCGCGGGGCTCTACGACGCCGGGGAGGAGCGCCACTTCCGGCGGGCGCTCCGCTGCGACGACCGCAGCGGCCTCGAGCGGGCCGGCTTCTACGCCTGCACCCGCGATCTCGAGGACGAGCTGACGCGTGCTCTCGGCCCCGACGGGATGGAGCGCGTGCTCGCCGAGCAGGGCGAGCTCTGCGCGTTCCGGACGTACCAGAAGCAACCCGCGCACCGCGGCCGGCCGCTGGACGAGCAGCTGCACGGCTTCATGTGGAACCGCAAGCAGCGGTACGCGGTGCTCATCGTCGAGGCGCTCGACCTCGAACGGGTCCCGCGGCCGCTCGACCGCGTCCTCGCGCACGTGCTGCGCTGACCGCTACGAGCGGAGCGAGCGTCGAGCTCCGCCGACGGCAAGGGCGGCGCCCGCGAGCATGAGGGTGGCGGTGGCGGCGAGCTGCGCCGGACCGACGAAGGACGGCGCGTGCGCGGACACCGCTGCGAACCAGACCGCGGCCGCGGCGGTCATCGCGACGGTGGCCGCAGCCACGACCACCGCGAGGTAGCCGTGCAGGCGCCGCAGGGGAAGACGCCGCGCGGCGACCATCGCCGCGTGCGTCCAGGCGACCAGCGAGCAGAGGGCGAACGCGACGAACGCAGCCGCCGCGACGACGTCCCGATGCAGGACGAGCGCGACGAGGGCGCCGAGCCCGAGCGCCGTCACGGCCGAGGCGGCGGCGACCGGCCGGCGCAGCGCCGGCCAGCCGCCGCCGCGCAGGTCGCGCACGAATGCGGGCGCCGCGATCGCCACGCCGGCGAGCACCGCGACGCTGCCGACGGCCGCCGCCACCACGACCGCGCCGAACGCGACCGCGGGGACGCCGCGGTCGCCGGCGGGGACGACGGCCTGCCAGTGCTCGGCCGTCTTCTGGAAGCCGATCCCGCCGACGACGAACACCGACCAGGCCCGGAGCACGCGCAGCTGCGGCGGCCCCGAGCCACGCACGCGCTCCCGGAGCCCGGCGACGAGCACGTCGGCGACCGCGCGCGGGCCGGCCGGCTCCGCCGCGAGCAGCGCGAGCAGCTCGTCGCCGTAGCGCTCCCGCCACCAGCGGGGATAGGCACGGAGCAGGAGCCTCACGTCGCCGCCTGGAGGCGCGCCGTCCCGACCTCGACGACGCGCCGCAGGTCGGAGAGCGAGTCCGCGAGCGCGGCCTTGCCGGACGGGGTCAGCCGGTAGGGCCGCCGCCGCGCCTCGGCCTCGAGCGGCTCGATCAGGCCGCGCTCCTCGAGCCGCGTGATCGCGCCGTAGAGCGTCCCGGGGCCGAGCCGCACGCCTGCGAAGCGGTCGATGTCGAGGAGCAGGGCGTGCCCGTGCTTCGGCCCCGACGAGAGGCTGGTCAGGATCAGCAGGGCCGGGTCGCTCACGCCGGCAGACTACTACGCGGCGCGTAGTAGTTGCACGCGTCGTCGGTCTAGCCGGCGCCGGAGAGCGGGACCGGGGGCCGCCAGTGCGGCTCCCAGTAGTTGATCTGCCAGGGGCCGTTCGGCTTGTCGCCCTGGCGCTTGAAGCCGATGTAGAACAGGAGGTGCGGGCGGACGAACGGGCCGCTGTGCGGCTGCGCGACCAGGTCGACCTCGACGAGCGCCGAGCGCTGGTACGAGTAGTCGACGACGAAGCTCGCGGTGTCGATGTTGCGCGCCGGGTAGCCGATCACCGGGATGTTGCCGGTGTCCCAGTCCTTCCGCGTCATCCGGCCGCGCAGGTCGACGCCGACGAGCGGCCACGCCGCGTCGACGTTGTGGCGCAGCACCGCCGTCTTCATGAACTCGCGGGCCATCGGGATCAGGACCTTGCTGTCGAACGGGACGGCCTTGTCCGGGTGGTAGAGCTGCGCCGGCTGGTTCGAGATCGGCGCGTTGAACGCGTTGCTCGTGCCGTGGAAGTACGTGGCGACGAACGCGATCAGCCCCGCGGCGAAGACCGCGGCGCTCGCGAGGAGCAGCCGGCGCTGGAAGCGCGGGGAGGAGAAGCGACCGGTGAGAGCGGGGGACTTGACCGACATCGGGGTTCCACCTGACTGAGACTCACGGTAGCACCCGGAAGTTAGGCCGATGTTGCGGCCCGCGGCGCCCTCCCCTGGCCTGCGACAATCCACGAGGAGCGATGCTGCCCAGCCTGATCAGCTCGTACGTCTGAGGCCTCGACCACGCCGACCGTGTGTCGGCGGCGCTCGCGCGGGCGGAGCTGCGGAGGCGGCGCGGGCTCGAGCGGCCTTCGGGTAGGCTCCGCCTGCCCGGCCGGCTGGCGCGCGTGCTGCGCGCCCCGCGGCGGCGGCCCATCGCCCCCTCGCCCCTCCAGGAGCTCTAGAAGTGTCGACCAACGGCAACGAGAACACCGGCAAGCTGCTCGAGATCAAGGGCGTCGTCGTCGACGCCGTCTTCCCCGGCTCGCTCCCGGAGATCTACTCGGCGCTGCGCATCCCGCGGCCGGACGGCCCCGACCTGATCGCGGAGGTGCAGCAGCACCTCGGCGACGACCGCGTCCGCGCCGTCGCGATGGATGCGACCGACGGGATCGCGCGCGGCACCGACGTCTTCGACACGGGCGGCCCGATCTCGGTGCCGGTCGGCGACGTGACGCTCGGCCGGGTGTGGAACGTGCTCGGCGAGCCGGTCGACGAGAAGCCCGCACCCGAGGACGCCGAGCGCTGGTCGATCCACCGCGACCCGCCGGCGTTCCAGGACCTGACGCCGAAGGTCGAGATCTTCGAGACGGGCATCAAGGTGATCGACCTGATCGCCCCGTACGTCCGCGGCGGCAAGATCGGGCTCTTCGGCGGCGCCGGTGTCGGCAAGACGGTGCTGATCCAGGAGCTGATCCACAACATCGCCATGCAGCACGGCGGCGTCTCGGTCTTCTCGGGCGTCGGCGAGCGCACGCGCGAGGGCAACGACCTGCTGCTCGAGATGAGCGAGTCGGGCGTGCTCGACAAGGTCGCGCTCTGCTACGGGCAGATGAACGAGCCGCCCGGAGCGCGCCTGCGCGTCGGCCTGTCGGGGCTGACGATGGCGGAGTACTTCCGCGACGAGGGCCAGGACGTGCTGCTCTTCATCGACAACATCTTCCGCTTCGTCCAGGCGGGCTCCGAGGTGTCGGCGCTGCTCGGCCGCATGCCGAGCGCCGTGGGCTACCAGCCGACGCTCGCGACCGAGATGGGGCAGCTCCAGGAGCGCATCACATCGACGACGAAGGGCGCCGTCACGTCGGTGCAGGCGATCTACGTGCCCGCCGACGACCTCACCGACCCCGCGCCCGCGAACACGTTCGCGCACCTCGACGCGACGACGGTGCTCTCCCGCGCGATCGTCGAGCAGGGCATCTACCCGGCGGTCGACCCGCTCGACTCGACGTCGCGGGCGCTCCAGCCGGGCATCGTCTCGGAGGAGCACTACCGAACGGCGACGCGGGTGCAGGAGGTGCTCCAGCGCTACAAGGACCTCCAGGACATCATCGCCATCCTCGGCATCGAGGAGCTGTCCGACGAGGACCGGCTGACGGTGTCGCGCGCGCGCAAGATCCAGCGCTTCCTCTCGCAGCCGAACTTCGTCGCGGAGCAGTTCACGGGCACGCCCGGCCAGTACGTGAAGCTCGAGGACACGATCCGCGGCTTCGCGGAGATCCTCGACGGCCAGCACGACGACCTGCCGGAGCAGGCGTTCTACATGGTCGGCCCGATCGAGGG
>CAZBYA010000126.1:0-5617 GCA_964496175.1 uncultured Gaiellales bacterium
CTCGCCGCTCGAGCCGGGCGGCGCAGCGTTCGGGTCTGGGGAAGCTCGGAGGAAGCTCAGAGCCGGCTCAGTGGAAGCTCAGAGCCGGCTCACCTCTGCGTCGTGCCCCGCCCGCAGATGGGTCGCGGCCATGGACAGCGCGAGCTGCCGCGCGGCGAGGCCGGAACGCTCCGTCTCCTCGAGCCACGAGCCGAGCATCGCCCGCACCGCGTCGATCTCGAGCGCGAGCGTCAGCGGGTGCTCGGCTGCGTACCTCCGCGCCAGCGTCGACTTGCCGACGCCGGGCGGGCCGTTCAGCAGCACGAGCTTCCGCGCCACTACGAGTAGCCGAGCTCGTCGAGGCGGTCCTCGTCGATCCCGAAGTAGTGCGCGAGCTCGTGCAGCACCGTGATCCGGATCTCCTCCTCCAGCTCGCGCGGGTCGGGGAACGACCCGGCGAGCGGCCTGCGGAAGATCGTGATCTTGTCAGGCAGGTACGGATGCGACTCCCAGAGCCCGAAGAGGTCGGGGTCGTCGGGATCCTCGTCGGCGACGACGACCGCGACGTTCTCGAGCGCGGCCGCGATGTTCGCCGGCAACCCGTCGAGGGCCCGCCGCACGTGCTCCTCGAACCTCACGCCCCTGACCGCCTTCGGCTCCCGCCCGGCGGAGCCGGGCTCCGCCGAAGGCTCCGGTCCGTGGAACCGCCCGGCCTTCCGGGCCCGTGCAGAGCACTGTGCCCTCCGGCCGTGCGGCCCCACGAACCGGTCAGGAACGTGAGCGGCGTCATCGCGCCCTGAGCGGCGCGCGCACCGCCCACAGGCGGACCGTCAGCGCGCCGAACACGAACCCGCCGACGTGTGCCGCGAACGCGACGCCGCCGCCCGCCTGCGGGTGCGTCAGCGAGAAGCCGCCCTGCCACAGCTCGAAGACGAACCAGAGGCCCAGGAAGACGAACGCCGAGATCGGCACCGGCAGGAAGCCGAAGAGCAGCGTGACCACCCGGGCGTGGGGGAGCAGCACGAAGTACGCGCCGAGCACGCCGGCGATCGCGCCGCTCGCGCCGACGTTCGGGATGCTCGCGGCGTCCACGCCCGCATAGTGGAGCGTCACCCATGCCTGCGCCAGCGCCGCCACCAGGCCCGAGGCGAGGTAGAAGGCGAGGAAGCGGAGGCGCCCCATCACGTCCTCGACGTTGTTGCCGAAGATCCAGAGGAACAGCATGTTCCCGAGGATGTGCAGCCAGCTGGCGTGCAGGAACATGCCGGTGAGCGCGCCCTCCTCCCAGGGCAGGTGCGACCGCGCGGCGGGGCCGGCGCACGGGCCGCTGACCGCGCACGGGTAGAAGGCGTAGCGGTCGACCCGGGCGGCGCGGGCGTGCAGCTCCCACGCCCAGACGCCGAAGTTCGCCGCGATCAGGCCCCAGGTGACGAGCGGCAGCCGGCGCACCGGCACCGTGTCGAAGAGCGGCAACACCCGTCGATCCTACTCCTGCTCAGACTTGACAAAGAGCCGCTCAGGTTTTATCCTGGCGTCATGAGCAAGTTGCGGATTGCAAGGAGGTACCACCCGATGACGACGCTGGTTCGCTGGGACCCGTTCCGCGAGGTCGCCTCGCTGCACACGGAGCTGAGCCGGCTGATGAACGGCCTCTCGGAGAGCGGCCCGCGCCAGGCCCAGGCCTGGGTGCCGACGGTCGACGTCTGGGAGACGGAGGACGCGGTCGTCTACGCGTTCGACCTGCCGGGCGTCCCGCAGGACAAGATCGAGGTCGCGGTCGAGGACGGCGCGCTGACGGTCAACGCGACGCGCGAGCGCGAGGAGACGGTCGACGAGGAGCGCTACCACCGCGTCGAGCGCCGCTACGGGTCGTTCACGCGCACGGTCTCGCTGCCGCAGGGCGTCGCCGAGGAGCAGATCGCGGCGACGTACGCCGACGGCGTGCTGAAGATCACCGTGCCGAAGCCCGAGCAGGCGAAGCCGAAGCGGATCGAGATCTCGGTCGGCGGCGACGAGCCGAAGACGATCGAGGGCACCGTCCAGAGCTGACGAACCGAAGGGCCCGCTCCGGCGGGCCCTTCGTCTTTCTCAGCAGAGCCCGGCGACCTCGCGGCCGATCAGGAGGATCCAGCGCACGACGCCGGTGCGCACCTCGAAGCCGAGCGTGTTGCCGTTCACGTACGTCAGGTACGTCGCGGCCGAGCCGGGGCCGCTCGTGAAGCACGCCTTGCCCTTCTTCAACGCGGCGTACGCGTTCAGCAGGTCGCCCTCGGACGAGCCGACGTGGATGCCGCGCAGGGTCGACGCGCTCTGGCCGTCGACGACGTTGCCGTGCGCGTCGTAGCCGCCCGCGAGGTCGATCTCCCCGACCGCCGGCGCCGACCCGGGTGTCGCGTGCGGGTCGGTGTTGATCTGGAGCAGCGCGCCGTTGCAGGTGTCGCCGGCCGGGTGCGAGCAGTAGAGGAGCGCCGCGCTGCCGAGGTTCGACTGCCAGAAGTACCGCTTCGGGATCCCCTGCCTGACCTGCGACAGCGGCTCGCCGACGTAGAGCTTCCCGACCGTCCCCTTCTCCTCGTCGATCAGGACGTGCCCCTTCGCGTCGGCGCCGGGCAGCGACTGCACGAGCGTCCCGGTCGGGCCTTTCGCGCCGCCGCCGCACCCGGCGAGCGCCGTCGCGGCGAGCGCGACGATGACCAGCCGGCGCGCCGTCATGCCGACAGCCCTTCGCGGATCCGGTCGGCGACCGCGGCCATCTCGAGCCGCGCGCCGGTGACGTCGCGGAGCAGCTCGTCCGCCGTCGGCCCCTGGCCGAGCGACCACAGCTCGCGCAGGAGGTCGCCCGCCTCGCGCCGCGCGAACCACGTGTCCGAGAGCTCGCTGCGCAGGAACTCGCGCAGCTGCGCCTCGAAGGCCCACGAGCGGAGGTAGCCCGTGACGTAGAAGCTGCCGTCGATGTCGTCGAGGTAGCTCTCGGCGTGCACCGGCAGCTTCAGCGCGTCGCTCAGGATCTCGTGGTAGCGCTGCCGGAGCGACGGGACGTCGTCGGACTGGAAGAACTCGAGCTCGTATAGCAGCTTGGCGCTGTAGCGGCGCGCGAAGTAGAGGAGCGAGACCGCGCCGTCGTGCGCGAGCTGGTCGACCCGCGGCACGTCGAGGCGCCGGTTCAGCCACGCGGGCTCGGTCACGAGCCCTTGCATCAGCATCGCCCAGCCCTCGGTGACGGCCATGTCGCCGAGCCGGTGCGCCTCCATCGGCAGGTCGGCGCTCGTGTGCGCGTAGTGCTCGGCGTGGCCCGCCTCGTGGAAGAGCGCCTCCCAGTCGTCCTTGCCGCCGATCGGCTGGATCACGAGCATCACGCGGCCCGGCACCTCGATCGGCGCGCAGAACGCACGCGGCGTCTTCGACGGCCGCGTCTCCAGGTCGAGGTGGACGTTCTCCTGGCCGAGCAGGTCGATGCCGAGGTCGGCGAGCGTCGACGTCAGCGCGGGCAGCATCGCGTCGCTCGGGTAGAGCTTGTCGAGCTCCGACGCGCGGAAGAGCCGCGGCACGTCCCAGGCGCGCGCCTCGTCGAGGCCGATCCCGAGCCGCGTGCGGAAGAGGCGGTCGCCCTCGCGCTCCCAGAGCCGCTCCGTCTCGTCGAGCAGCGCGCGGCACTCGTCCGCGAGCTCGTCGAGGCGGAAGCCGAAGCGCTTGTAGAGCTCGTAGTAGTTCGGCGCGCCGAGCTCGCGCACGGCCGCGCGGTCGATCTCGGTCGCCTCGAGGAAGACGGGGTTCAGCCGCTCGTCGAGCAGGCGGACGCGCGCCTCGTCGAGCCGCTGCCGCGCGTCGCGGTCGGGCTCGTTGGCGAGGGCGACGCGGAGCATCCGGTACGGCACCGTCCGGCCGTCGACCGTCGCCTCCAGCTCCGCCTCGATCTGCGCCGTCCGCGCCTGGTGCTCGCGCGTCAGGTTGCCGAGGAACCCCTCGCAGGCGAAGCGCCACAGCTCCGTCGGCCCGCCTTCGAGCTGCCGCGCCGTCTCGAGCCGGGTCAGCTCCTCGTGCCGCTCGTAGATCCCCTCGACGTCGAAGCTCTCCTTCAGGCCGGCGTAGTGGAGGTAGTACTCCTCGTTCAGCTCCGCGACGAAGCGGTCGCCCTCCTCGCGGAAGGCGTCCACCTGGCGGTTCGTCGGAGGCGCGACGTGCACGCGCCCTAGGATAGGCGTCCGTGCAGGAGTTGACGCTGAAGACCGAGCGCCACACGCAGGTGCTCGACGTGACCGCGCTCGTCCGCGAGGCCGTACGGGGCGAGCAGGGCTCCGCCGTGCTCGTCTACGTCCCCCACACCACCGCCGGGCTGACGATCAACGAGCACGCCGACCCGATGGTCGCCCGGGACTTCGAGATGGCGCTCGAGCGGATCGCGCCGGAGGACTGGGGCTGGCAGCACATCGAGGAGGGCGAGGAGAACGCCCCGTCGCACATCCGGGCGTCGCTGATGGGGCCGCACGTGCTCGTGCCCCTGCGCGACGGCGAGCTCGCGCTCGGCACCTGGCAGGGCATCTTCTTCTGCGAGCTCGACGGCCCGCGCACGCGGTCGCTGTACGTCACCGTCCTGCGGTGAACCCGTAAGGCCCCTCGGTGGGGCCACCGATGATCGCGCCACCGTGCTCAGCCACGGTCCTGAGGTGCGATCGCTTCCGCAGGCACTCGTGGAGATGGTCGGCGGGCGGCGCCCGCTGCCGGAGACGGAGCGGCGGCAGCGGCTGGTCGTCGCCCTCGGCGGCAACGCCCTGCTGCGGCGCGGGGAGGTGCCGGCGGCGGAGACGCAGCGGCAGCACGCGCGGGAGGCGATCGCGGAGGTCGCCCAGCTCGCCCGCGACTACGACCTCGTGATCACGCACGGCAACGGCCCCCAGGTCGGGCTGCTCGCGCTCCAGGCGATGTCCTACCCGGACGCGCCGCCGTACCCGCTCGACGTCCTCGGCGCCGAGAGCGAGGGGATGATCGGCTACGTGCTCGAGCAGGAGCTGCGGAACGTCCTGCCCGAACGGCCGGCGGTGACCGTCCTCACGCAGGTCGTGGTCGACCCCCACGACCCGGCGTTCGTCAACCCGACCAAGTTCATCGGCCCCGTCTACGACGAGGCGACCGCCCGGCGCCTCGCCGAGGAGAAGCGGTGGGCGATCGCGGCCGACGGCTCGTACTGGCGCCGCGTCGTCCCGTCGCCGGAGCCGAGGGAGATCGTCGAGCTCGCGGCCATCCGCCAGCTCGTCGACTCGGGCTCGCTGGTCATCTGCACCGGCGGCGGCGGCATCCCGGTCGTCGCCGAGAACGGCGCGCTGCGCGGCGTCGAGGCGGTGATCGACAAGGACCTCGCCGCCGAGCTGCTCGCCCGCAGCCTCGGCGCCAACTTCCTGCTCATGCTCACCGACGTGCCGGCGGTGCAGCTCGGCTTCGGCACGCCCGAGGCGCACACGCTGCACCGCGTGACGCCCGGCGAGCTGCGCAGCCACGCCTTCGCGTCCGGCTCGATGGGGCCGAAGGTCGAGGCCGCGTGCCGGTTCGTCGAGCGCACGGGCGGCACCGCCGCGATCGGCGCGCTCGACGACGCGGGCGAGATCGTCGCCGGCACCGCCGGCACGATCGTGCGCGCCGACCT
>CAZBYA010000127.1:0-5284 GCA_964496175.1 uncultured Gaiellales bacterium
CGTTCGCGCCCGTGATGGAGCAGTTCGTCGTGCCGAACGCCGGCGACGTGCTCGCGGCGATCCGGCGCACAGTGGGGAAGCTGTGACCCCCGCGGCACTCACCACCGGCCTCTCGCCCGCGATCACGCGGCGCGCTGCCGCGTCCTCGGTCGCCCCGATAGTCACCACTATCGGTGCTCCCTGCGTCCTTGCATCGCTTGGTGCTCGCGACCGAGAGACTCGGCGTGAGCACCGCGGAGATCACTAGTGGCGAACGAGGTCAAGCTCCCGCGCCTCGGGCAGGGGATGGAGGGCGGCACGATCGTCAAGTGGCTGAAGTCGCCCGGCGAGCGCGTCGAAAAGGGCGAGCCGCTCTACGAGGTCGACACCGACAAGGTGACGCAGGAGGTCGAGTCGGACTTCGCCGGCGTGCTGCTCGCGATCGCGCTCGAGTCGGGCGAGGCGCCGGTCGGCCAGACGGTCGCCTGGATCGGCGAGGAGGGCGAGCAGCCGCCGGCCGCGCCGGAGCCCGCACCCAAGGCCGAGCCCGCAGCGAAGCCCGAACCGGTGTCAGACACCTTGAAGGTGTCTGACACCATTGCGCCGTCCACCAACGGCGGCCGCGTGAAGGCGTCGCCGCTCGCGCGGCGGATCGCGCGCGAGCGCGGCATCGACCTGCGCTCGCTCGCCGGCACCGGGCCGGAGGGGCGCATCGTCGCCGAGGACGTCGAGCGTGCGCAGGCTGCGCCGGCCGCGCCCGCGGCGCCGGCCGCGGTCCCGGCGGGCGAGATCGAGTCGATCCCGCTGACGAACGTCCGCAAGACGATCGCGCGCCGCCTCACCGCGGCCTGGCAGGCGCCGGTCTTCCAGCTGACCGTCACCGCGGACATGACGCGCGCGAACGAGCTCGTCGCGAAGGCGCGCGAGCTGAACCCCGACGTGCGCATCACCGTCACCGACCTGCTCGCGAAGGTGTGCGCGCAGGCGCTGATGCGCCACCGCGACGTGAACGTGCAGTACACCGAGGACGCGCTGCTCCGGTTCCCGACCGCGAACGTCGGCATCGCCGTTGCGGCGCCGCAGGGCCTCGTCGTCCCGGTCGTGCGCTCCGTCGAGCGGCTCTCGCTCGTCGAGGTCGCCGCTGCGCGCGGCGACGTCGTCGGCCGCGCCCGCGACAACAAGCTGACGACGAAGGACCTCGAGGACGGCACGTTCACGATCTCGAACCTCGGCATGTTCGGCATCGAGCAGTTCGTGGCGGTGCTGAACCCGCCGCAGGCGGCGATCCTCGCGGTCGGCGCGGCGGTGGACACGCCGGTCGCCCGCGACGGCGCCGTCGAGATCAGACCGGTGATGACGATGACCTTGACGGTCGACCACCGTGCGGTCGACGGCGCCGAGGGCGCCGACTTCCTGCGCACGGTCAAGCAGTTCGTCGAGGACCCCGCGCTCGCGCTGTGAGGGTCTGGTACCTCGTCCGCGACTTCGACCGCGGCCGCGACTTCTACAAGCGGCTGCTGGGCTTCGACGAGACGTACGTCGACTGGGAGGACAGGTTCGCGAAGCTGGAGCGAGGCGGGATGCAGATCGCGCTCGCGGAGGGCGAGCCGACGGAGGCCGGCGTCGCGACGGTGGACGTCGACGACGTGAAGGCGGACGCGGACAGGCTGCGCGCCGAGGGCGTCGACGTGGGGACGGTGCTCGAGCTGGCCGGGCAGATGCGGCTCGTCGACGTCTTCGACCCCGACGGTAACCGCATCCAGCTCGCCCAGCCGCTCGAGGACTGATGCTGCGCCGGGGCTCCAAGGCCGACGCGACGTTCATGCGCTCGATGCTCGCGCACGCCTACGCCTGGCGCGTGAACCAGTTCGAGGCGGCGATCCCGCTCTCGCGGTACGTCGACAACTGGGGCCGTCCGGGCGACCTGGCATTGATCGCCACCGAGGGCGGTCACCCGGTCGGCGCGGCATGGCTGCGCGTGTTCCCGGCGAGCCAGCCCGGCTACGCGTTCGTGGCGGAGGGGACGCCGGAGCTGACGATCGCCGTCGTGCCGTCGCGGCGGCGGCACGGCGTCGGCCAGGAGCTGCTGGACGCGCTGCTCGAGCAGGCGCGCGCCGCGGGCCACTCGGCGGTGACGCTCGAGGTCGAGTCGGAATCGGACGCGGTGCGCTTCTACGAGCGCAACGGCTTCGAGCGCGTGCGCGACGACGACGGCGGCCTCGTCATGCAGCGCCGGCTGTAGGAACCCGGTTGCCGCCGCAGGCGGAACCGGGTTCAAGTCTGAAACGATTCGTCCACAGCCCTGGCGGCGGGCTGCCGGCGCGCGCACGCTTGGGCCATGCACCACCTGATGGCGCGCTCGGTCGCCGAGGAGGTGATCTTCCGCGACGGCGGCGACTACGCCACCGGCGTCGGCATCCTCGCGGGCGTGATCCGCGACGGGCTCGCGAGCTGCCACGCGTTCTGCTTCATGCCGACGCACTACCACCTGCTCGGCGAGCTCGCGGATGTCTCGGCGGTCGCGCACAAGCTGAACCGGCGCTACGCGGTCGCGTTCAACCGACGCTACCGCCGGCACGGCCCGGTCTTCGACGGGCACACGGCGGTCGCGGTTCGCTCGGAGCGCCACTTCCTGAACCTGGCGAGGCACCTGGCACTGAACCCGGACCGGTACGACACGTGGCCGTACTCGAGCTATCCGGGGCTGATCGGCATCCGCACGCCGTTCTCGTTCGTCGACCCGGCACCGCTCGTCGGCGCGTTCGGGAGCATCGACGAGCTGCGGCGGTTCGTCGACGAAGGGGCGGCGCAAAGACGGGAATCCGGTTCCGGCTTCGCCGGCAACCGGGTTCCGAGCTACAGCGCCGCGCGCGGGTTCGGCAGCGGCGTCAGCGTCTGCTCGACCTGGTCGCGGTAGCGCTCGTAGTTCGGCGGCAGCGACAGCCGCTCGCCCAGCGACTCCAGCGGCTCGTCCGTCGTGAACCCCGGCCCCAGCGTCGCGATCTCGAACAGGATCCCGCTCGGCTCGCGGAAGTAGATCGACTTGAAGTAGAAGCGGTCGATCACCGGCGTCGGCTGCCCGCCCGCCTCCAGCACCCGCACGCGCCACGCGTCGTGCTCCGCCACCTCGGACGCCCACGCGACGTGGTGCACCGTCCCCGCCGCCTGCAGCGGCCGCTCGCCCGGCGGCGGGTCGTACACGTAGAAGCCGCTCCGCCGCTCGCCGCGCGCGACCCAGCCCGGCTCGAACCCGAGCGCCTCCAGGAACGGCGCGCTCTGCGTGACGTGCGACGAGTACGCGCGCACGCCCGCGAACCCGCGCAGGCGGTGCTCCGCCGGGATGTCCGGCGCCTCAGCAGTCAAAGGCTCCTCGCCCGACGCGTCGACGACGAGTTCCAGCGAGAGCCCCTCCGGGTCCTCGAAGACCAACGACTCCCCGAGCGTCCCGCCGACCCGCTCGGCCCACCACGCGAGCGACGCCTGCGAGCCGACGCGGAAGCAGACGCGATGCACCATCCCGTCGCCGGCGCGCCCGCGCGGCGCGCCCGGGTACTCGAAGAACGTGATGTCGGCGCCCGCGGAGCCGCGCTCGTCGGCGTAGAAGAGGTGGTAGACGCCGGGGTCGTCCTGGTTGACCGTCTTCTTGACGAGGCGCAGGCCCAGCGTGCCCGCGTAGAACTCGACATTCGCTGGCGCGTCGGCGGTGATGCACGTGACGTGGTGGACGCCCTCGAGCCGCACAGTCGAGACGGTACCCAACCGATCCGGGAATCCGCCGATTTCGCGCCGCGGCGGCAGCGAGACGATGACGAGATGAAACGCATTCCGATCACCCGCCCTCGGTCGCTCGGGCTCGCCGCGGCGATCGCGCTCGGCCTGCTCGTGGTCGCCGGGGCGCTCGCCGGCCTGCCGAGGCCGGGCGCGTCCTACACGGGGTTCACCTCGGAGCCTGCGTACCACGGCGGGGGCCACGCCTACAGGGCACCGGTCAGCTTCAGGGTCTCCGCCGACGGCAAGCGGCTGCTCGGCTTCCAGTACGCGAGCGGCGACTGCGGCGGCATGGGCGGCGAGTCGAATCCGTGGGGGGATCCCAACTACGTCAGGAAGGTCGGGACGATCCCGGTCGACGCCAGGGGAAACTTCTCCGTCGCGAACGTCCGCACGCAGGTCCGCCAGGCGGGCTCGAGCGACACCAAGATCAGCCTCAGCACGATCAGCGGCCGCTTCACGGCCGCGGGCGTCGCGACCGGAAGGATCACGCTCACGGTACGGATCGGCTCGGGGAGCTGCCCGGACCCCCTGGACTGGACGTTCACCGCGACCGCCGGCTGACCCGCGTCGCCTAGCATCGCGGCGGGATGCGGGCCGCCGTCGTGCGCAACGGGAGGATCGAGGTCGAGGAGCGCCCCGACCCGGATGGGCAGCTGCGCATTCGCGTCCGCGCCGCGGGGATCAACGCCGCCGACCTGGCGCAGGCCGCCGGCCGCTATCCGGCACCGCCGGGCGCGCCGCCGGACATCCCCGGCCTCGAGTGCGCGGGCGAGACGGACGACGGGCGCCGCGTGATGGCGCTGCTCGGCGGCGGCGGCCAGGCGGAGCTCGTCGCGGTGGACCACCGCCACGTCCTGCCGGTGCCGGAGCACCTGACCTGGGAGCAGGCGGGCGGCTTCATGGAGGCGTTCTGCACCGCGCACGACGCCGTCTTCACCCAGGCGGGGCTGCAACCGGGGGAGCGCCTGCTCGTGAACGGGGCCTCCGGCGGCGTCGGCGTCGCGGCGGTGCAGCTCGGCGTCGCCGCCGGCGCGGAGGTGACCGCGAACGCGCGGCACCACCACCAAGAGCTGCACGAGCTCGGCGCGGGCACCGAGGTGGACGGCGAGTACGACGTGATCCTCGAGCTGGTCGGCGGCGACAACCTGCGCACGAACCTCGAGCGCCTCAAGCCGAAGGGCCGCGTCGCCGTGATCGGCACCGGCGCCGGCGCGCGCGTCGAGGTCGACTTCGGCCTGCTGATGCGCCGGCGCGGCCGCATCCACGGCTCGGTCCTTCGCGCGCGCAGCGCCGACGAGAAGGCGGAGGTCGTCCGCCGCCTCGCCGAGGCGCCGCTCGACCGCTTCACCGTGCCGGTCGAGGCGGCGTTCCCGCTCGCCGACGCGCAGCGGGCCTACGAGCGCTTCGCCGAGCCCGGCAAGTTCGGGAAGATCGTCCTCGTCCCGTGACGCTGGTCGTCGCCGCCGCGGGAGGCGCCGCTCGCTAGCATCGCCGGCATGGATGTCGACATCGCAGTCCTGGGCGGTGGCCCGGG
>CAZBYA010000128.1:0-5263 GCA_964496175.1 uncultured Gaiellales bacterium
GGCTCGGTCGCCGGCTCCAGCTCGACCTCGCCGTCGGGCACCACCGTCGCCCTGGCGATGCATTCGGTGACGTTCATCTCGCCTCCAGCTCCTCCAGCGCTGCCCAGCGCGCGTCGACGTGGGCCTGGATCTGCTCGATCTGCTCCGGTGTCAGGTGCGCGAAGCGGCCCTGCGTGGCGAGGAAGTCCGCGACCGGCACCGGGTGCTTCGGGCGGAAGGTGATCCTCCACTCGCCGGCTTCGTACGCAAGAAGCGGGAAGTAGCGCGACTCGACCGCGAGCCGCGTGATCTCCGTCGACTCCGCCGTCGGGTAGCGCCAGCCGGGTGGGCAGGCGCCGAGCACGTGCAGGAAGCGGAAGCCGGCGAGCTCGGCGGCGCGCGCGACCTTCGCGCGGAAGTCCTTCAGCATCGGCACCGAGCCGGGCGCGAGCGTGGCGACGTACGGGACGCCGTGCGCGGCGAGCACGCGCGCGAGATCCTTCTTCAGTTCGGAGCGCGGCGCGCCCGCCGGCGTCGTCGTCGTCCACGCGCCCTCGGGCGTCGCGCCGGACTTCTGCACGCCGGTGTTCATGTACGCCTCGTTGTCGTTCAAGACGTAGATGAAGTCCTCGTTGCGCTCGGCCGCGGCGGAGACGCCGGAGAAGCCGATGTCGGAGGTCGACCCGTCGCCGGCCCAGACGACGACCGTCACGTCCTCGCCGCGCAGCCGGAACGCCGACACGAGTCCGCTCGCCTCGGCCCCGGCGGAGGCGAACGGGGCGAGGTGCACGGCGACGCCGAAGGCGTTCGCGGGATAGAGCCCCGAGATCACCGTCCAGCACGACGCGGGGATGACGAGCACGATCCTCGTGTCGGGCTTCGCGGCGGCGATCCCGCCGAGCACATGGCGGACGTTGATCGCGGGCGCGCAGCCCGCGCATGCCGCGTGCCCGGGGAGCAGCAAGCGCTCTTCCGACGCGATCTCGTCGAGCCAGTGCGCGGTGGACATCAGATCCCCTCCGGGACGAAGGCCGGGCCGGTCGCCGGCCGCTGCTCGAGCGCCCAGCGCAGCGTCGCCGGCGTCACCTCGACGCCGCCGAGGCCGCCGACCACGTTCGCCGCCGCGATCCCGAGCGCGCGCACGTCGGCGCCGAGCGGGCCCAGCGCGCCGAAGCCTGGAGCGCGGTCGAAGACGACCACACGTCGCGCGTGGGAGAGCGCGGCGAGCACGCGCTCCGCCGGGAACGGCCGGTAGACGTGCACGCGGACGAGCAGCAGGTCGTCGTCGTCCGCGAGCAGCTCCTTCGCCGTCTCGCCGATCGTCCCGATCGTGACCAGGGCCTTCGACGCCTCCAGGTTGCCCGTCAGCTCGATCGCGCCGGCCTTGCGGCGGCCGAAGCGCGCGCTGAACTCGTCCGCCACGGACTCGACGAGCCCCTTCGCGAGCTCGTGCGCCTCGACGACGTTGAGCTGGAAGCGGAAGTAGTCGGCGGGGTCGGGCAGCGCGGAGTAGTTGCGCGGCAGGCTCGGGTCGAGCACCCACGACCCAGGCACGTCGAGCTCGGGGAGGAACGCGTCGACGTCCGCCTGCTCCGGCACGTCGACGACCTCCGACGTGTGCGAGAGCAGGAAGCCCTCGGCGTTGACGAGCACCGGCAGCAGCACGGTCTCGGCGAGCCTGTACGCGCAGAGCACGCCGTCGAGGAGCTCCTGGCCGGAGGCGCAGTAGAGCTGGATCCAGCCGGTGTCGCGCTGCGACATCCCGTCGGCGAGGTCGGGCTCGAGGCTCCACGGCGCGAGGATCGACCGGTTGACGTTGACCGCGACGAGCGGGACGCGCTCGCGCGAGGCGCGGTGCAGCTGCTCGTGCGCGTACAGCAGCCCCTGCGACGAGGTCGCGGTGAACGTGCGGACGCCGGCGCGGGCGGCGGCGATCACGTAGCCGAACATCCCGTGCTCGCTCTCGACGTTCGCGAACTCGATCTCCTCGTGGCCGACGACGAGCTCCGCGAGCTTCTCGACGATCAGCGTCTGCGGCGTGATCGGGTAGCAGCCGATCGCCCGCGCGCGAGCGAGCATCACCGCGTGGGCGGCCGCTTCGTTGGCGGTCATCACCACGCGCCCCTGCGCGACGGCCGTCACGCGGGCACCTCCTCCATCGCGATCGCGCCGCGCACCGGGCACACCGCCTCGCAGATGCCGCAGCCCTTGCAGTAGTCGTAGTCGATCGACATCGCGCCGTCCGCGCGCGCGATCGCTCCCTCCGGGCAGAACAGGACGCACACGGCGCAGGCGTTGCACCGCTCGAGCAGCACGGGGCGGTCGAGCGACCACGAGCCGGTGTGCACGTGCAAGGAGGTGCGCGTGCTCGTCGGGAAGAGGACCGGCTGCCGGCCCGGGTGCCCGTTCGCGGCCTGCGGCAGCGGCGGGTCCGAGGCGACCGGCCGCTGGTGCACGCACCGCGCGAAGCCCTCGCGCGCGGCGACGAGGTTCGCCTCCGCGTGCGCGCCCATCCGCGCGAGGATCGCCTGCTCGAGGAGCGGCAGCCCGTCCGGCAGCAGCAGCTTCACCGCCGCGCCGAGAACGGCGGTGTTCCCCATCGGCCTGCCCTCCGCCGAGAGGACGCCGTGCTCGCGCGCGATCCGCGAGGCGGGCACGCGCCACACCCGGTACGGCAGCGCCAGCGGGAGCCTCGACTCCCGGTTCAGCACCGCCAGGCCGCCCGGGCGGACGGTGCGCAGCGCCTGCTCGGAGGGCGGCGACGGCGAGACGTCGACGAGCACGTCGCAGTCGTGCACCTTGAAGCGGCGGTGGATCGGCGCCGAGTCCCAGCGCAGGAACGCGGCGATCGGCGCGCCTCGGCGCTCGGCCTTGAACTCCGGGAAGCTCTGCACGTGGAAGCCGGCGCGCGCGAACGTGTCGGCCAGGACCTGCGAGGCGACGACCACGCCCTCGCCGCCGCGGCCGACGATCACCAGCTCGTTCACGGGCTGATCGTCGCCCCCGGCCCCGGCCGGGGAATCGGGGTTTTCCCCATGGTGCGGTCGGGAGAACGGAACAGGGAGGGCCGGAGCCCTCCCTGCGCCAGGGGGAATCGTCGTGCCTGTCCCGGGGCTACTGCCCCATCTTCACGCCCGGCTCCGCCCACTCGAGCTGGATCGGCTTCACCGGCTGCCCGCCGGGCTTGTTGGCCTCCGCCTTGTACTTCCCGAGCGGGAAGATCGTCCGCCCGCTCGCGGCGAGCGTGACCATCGCCAGCACGCAGTACCAGGCGAGCCCCGCCGAGATCACGAACACCCAGCCCGCCACGTGGGCCCAGCCCAGCGAGCCGAAGATGTACGCGCCCGCGACGATGCCGGACCCGGCGGCGAGCCTCGAGAGCACCGCCGTGATCGCGACGCTCTCCGCGAGCGCCGCGAACGCCGCGATCGCCGTCGTGATCCCCAGCGCGAAGAACCAGAACCCGAGCGCCGGGTCGTGGTACCAGGGCGTCGGCGCGTGCAGGACGTGCGTCGCCAGGAGCAGGTTGAGGATCCCGTAGGCGATCCAGAACGAGCCCCACGTGCCGTGGGCGAGCGTGGCGATCCCGTCGCGGGCCTTGTAGGCCCACATGCCCGCCATGAACTGCGCGACGCCGCCGAACATGGCCGCGAACGGCGCCAGCACGAGCCCCGACGTGGGCGTGCCCCACCAGCCCGCGAGGTTCGAGGCGACGATGAACGTGGCGCCGGCGAAGCCCGCGAGCCCGAGGATCGACGGGGCCGCGATCGGCTGCAGGAAGACCCGCGGCCGCGCGAAGCCGTCGGCCCACGCCTCCTCCTCGGTGCCTGCAAACGCGCGCGTCCGGCGTTCTTCGAGGGTCGACATATGGCTTCAACTCCTTCCGTTGCTCGCCCAAGGATGTATCGCATCCCGTTGCTTCAAAACATCGGGGGCGGGCCGTGCCGCACCATCCCGAGCTCCCGCTCCACCGCCGCCATCCGCTCGGGGTCGACGCGCGGCCCGTCCGGCGGCGGCTGGAGCCACGGCCAGCGGGCCGGCTCGGCGAGCGCCCGCACGTAGTCCTCGATCCCGGCGGGCGTCGAGAGGAAGAGCAGCCGCGCCGTGTCGGACTCGACCCGAAAGCTGTGCGGGACGCCGGCCGGCGCGAAGAAGACGTCGCCGGCGCCGCACGCCTGCGGGTACCGCTCCAGCCAGCCGTCCAGGCCGTCGTCCGCCACCCACGCGGTCAGGCGCCCCTCGAGGACGTAGAACGTCTCGTCCTGCGGGTGCGAGTGGAGCGGCGGCGCCGCCCCGTGGGGCAGCACCCCCTCCCAGAGCGCGAAGCGCCCGCCCGTCTGCTCGCCGGTCAGCTTCAGCCGGGCGAGCGTGCCGAGGAACCAGAGCGGCGCACCGTTCGCGTCGCCGCTCATCGCTGCGCCGCCACGGTGAAGCCGGCGGGGCGCTCGTAGGCGCGGCCCGGGCTGCACCCGATCGCGAGGATCCGGACGCCCTCGGCGCCGGGCTCGAGCCTGCGCCTCGTCCCGGGCGCGACCCAGACGAGCGTGCCCGCGGCGGCCTCGACGCGCTCGCCGTCGAGCTCGAAGTCCGCCGCGCCGCGCAGGACGACGTAGACCTCCTCCTGGCCGTCCTCCGCGTGGTCGTGCTCCGGGTAGTGCGCGAACCCGGCCGGGAAGTCGAGCACCTGGAGCCCGAACGACTCCACCGCGAGCTCGGCCCCCGCCAGCTTGACCGCGCCGCCGTGGATCGACGCGAGCTCGTCGATCGCCCTGACCCTGAACGCCTCCATCGAAAACCTCCTGTTCGCTGAACGCACCGAGGCGACCGTAGGCGCGCCGGGCGCGGCGAACATCGGCAGGGCTGCCTAGGTTGGCGGCTGCGACGGCCCATCTTGCGCGAGCGCGCGGGCACGCTCGACCGCCGCCAGCCGGGTCGGCGCCTGGAGCTTGCGGAGGATCGCGGAGACGTGGTGCGCGACCGTGCGCTCCGAGAGGTGGAGCGACGCCGCGATCGCGCCGTTCGTCGCACCGGTCGCGAGCAGCTCGAGCACCTGCTGCTCGCGCCGGGTCAGGCCGGCGGGATGGGCGAGGGTCGAGCGGCGGGGGCCGCGGACGGCGCGGGAGCCCGTGGCCGCACGCTCGTCCGCGAACGCGCGCGCCGTCGCGACGGCGCCCAGGCGGTGCAGCGACGCGACGGCGGCGCGCGCCGCGCGGTCGTCGCCCGGGAGCGCGGCGAGCGCCGCCTCGTACGGGGCTTCGAGCTCGCGCCACGCGGCGACGGCGCG
>CAZBYA010000129.1:0-5248 GCA_964496175.1 uncultured Gaiellales bacterium
GCGGCATAGGATTCCCGGGCACCCGTCAGCACGCGCCCAGGAGGACTCGATGCCCATCGAAGCCGGGAAGATCCGCAACGTCGCCGTCGTCGGCCACCGCGGGACGGGCAAGACCTCGCTCGTCGAGGCGATGCTCTTCCAGGCGGGGAAGACGAACCGGCTGGGCACGGTCGAGGCCGGCACCACCGTCGCCGACTGGGAGGAGGACGAGCAGCGCCGCCAGATGTCGCTCTCGGCCTCGCTCTGCAACTGCGAGTGGCAGGGGCGGAAGATCAACCTCGTCGACACGCCCGGCGACTCCGGGTTCCAGGCCGACACCGTCGCGTCGCTGCGGGTCGTCGAGGGCGCGCTCGTCGTCGTCTCCGGCGTGATGGGCGTCGAGGTGAACACGGGCCGGGTGTGGGACCGCGCGGAGGAGCTCGGCCTCTCGCGCGTCGTCTTCGTGAACATGCTCGACCGCGAGCGCGCGGACTTCTTCCGCGTACTCGGCTCGCTCCAGTCGCAGCTGTCGGAGCGCTGCATCGCGATCCAGCTGCCGATCGGGGCCGAGCACGAGCTGACAGGCGTGGTCGACCTGCTGCACAACTGCGCGTACATGGATCCGGGCGGCGCGCGCGAGGGCGACCCGCAGCCGATCCCCGAGGCGATGCAGGCGACCGCCGAGGAGTACCGGACGAAGCTGCTCGACGCCGTCGTCGAGACCGACGAGGCGCTGATGGAGCGCTACCTCGGCGGCGAGGAGATCCCGCCCGCCGACATCGCGGCCGCCCTCAAGGGCGCGGTCACGCGCGACGAGATCTACCCGGTCGCCTGCGGCGTCGCGACGAAGAACCTGGGCACGCATGCGCTGCTCGACCTGATCGTCGAGGGCGTGCCGAGCCCGGCGAGGAAGGGCTCGCCGATCGAGACCGACGCGACCGTCGCCGCCTTCGTCTTCAAGACCGTCGCCGACCCGTTCGCGGGCCGCATCTCCGTCTTCCGGGTCTACGCGGGCGAGGTGAAGTCGGACACGACGCTCGTCAACCACCGCGACCACTCGAAGGAGCGCCTCGGCTCGCTGATGACGCTCGAGGGCAAGGAGCACGAGAAGGCCGACGGGTTCGGCGCCGGCGACATCGGCGCCGTCGCGAAGCTGAAGGACGTGCAGACCGGCGACGTGCTCGTCGACGCGGAGCACGACCTCGAGCCGCCCGCGATCGGCTTCCCGGAGCCGGTGATGAGCTTCGCAGTCACAGCGAAGACGAAGGGCGACGAGGACAAGATCGCGCAGGCGCTGCGGCGCCTCGCCGAGGAGGACCCGACGCTGCGCCTCCGGCGCGACCCGCAGACCGGGGAGGAGCTGCTCTCCGGGATGAGCCAGATCCACGTCGAGGTCGCGGTCGAGCGCGCGAGGCGCCGCTTCGGCGTCGAGATGGAGCTGCACCAGCCGCGCGTGCCGTACGTCGAGACGATCAAGGGCCAGGCGCGGGCGCAGGGCCGCTACAAGAAGCAGACGGGCGGCCGCGGCCAGTTCGGCGACTGCCACATCGAGATCGAGCCGATCGAGGGCAACGTCGGGTACGAGTTCGTCGACAAGATCGTCGGCGGCGTCATCCCGCAGGGCTTCCGGCCGGCCGTCGACAAGGGCATCCAGGAGGCGATGCAGCACGGCGACCTCGCCGGCGCGCCGGTGCAGGGTGTGCGCGTGCGGCTCGTCGACGGCTCGTACCACACCGTCGACTCGTCGGAGATGGCGTTCAAGATCGCCGGCTCGATGGCGTTCCGGACCGCCTACGAGAAGGCGCAGCCGATCCTGCTCGAGCCGATCATGGAGCTCGAGGTGACGGTGCCCGACGAGGCGGTCGGCGCGATCAACGGCGACCTCAACTCGCGCCGCGGGCGCCTGCTCGGGATGGAGCCGAAGGGCGGCGTGACGACGATCCGCGCCGAGGTGCCGATGGCGGAGGTGCTGACGTACAACCAGGCGCTGACGTCGCTGACCGGCGGCCGCGGCGAGTACTCGATGCACTTCCTCCGCTACGAGGAGGTGCCCGCGCACATCGCCCAGAAGCTGATCGAGCAGGCGAAAAAGGACAAGGAGGCGGTCCCGGCGTAGGCCGTTTGCCCTGCTCTCGCTACGCTTTTGCGAGATGACCAGGGTGACTCGGGTGACGGTCGACCGCTCGTGCGCGATCTGCGAGCGGACGCTGCTGATGGGGGAGCGGGCGATCCGCTTCTCGCCGAACGGCGGCTCCGACTACGTCGACGTGTGCCCGCTCTGCGCGGAGACCGCCGTCGAGTACGGCTGGATCCGGGAGGGCGCGCCGACGACGCCGACGGTCTCCGGCGAGCGGCGGCGTCGCCGCGGCGGCCTGCTCTCGTCGCTCCTGGGCACGCGCCAGCGCGCCTCCGAGGAGACGGTCGCGTCGGAGCCGATCCTGCGACGGCTCTCCGAGCACGAGCTCTCGATGGTCGAGGCGGCCGACATCTTCAATGCCTCCCAGTACCGGCGCACGATCGGCGGCATCGGCAAGTCGCTCGGTACGCCGCGGGTGTCGGTGCACGTGCTCTCCGGCGTGAACGCGGAGGTGGTCGTCACCGTCGCGTGGGACATCTCCTGGTACCAGTACCGCGTCTCGCCCGACTCGGAGAACCCGGTTCGGCTCGAGGGGCGCGGCCACGACCCGGACGAGCTGGAGGGCACCTTCACGGAGTGGAACGCGCACATGGAGGACGACGGCCGCGTCGTCCCCGATATCGCCCGGCTCTAGCTTCTTCCGCTCCGGCTCCTACACTGAGAGCGTGATCTACTGCGTAATCCCGCGGGAGCTGGAGGACCAGCTCTTCGAGAAGATGGTCGAGTACTACCAGGACAACCCGAACGTGACGGTGATCGTCGACCGCCGCGAGGGCCCCGACCGCCGCCACGGGCAGCAGGACGCGTCGTTCAAGGAGCGCCGGCAGATCCGCGACCGCCGCCGCCCGCGCGTCCCGGGCACCTTCCCCGACGTCGAGGGCTGACCCGGCGCTACGCTCGGTGGCATGGCCACCGCGACCGCAACCTTCGAGTCCCTGAACCCCTCGACCGGCGAGGTGATCGAGACCTTCCCGCGCGCCGGGAAGGACGAGGTCGACCGCGCCGTCGACATCGCGCGCGCCGCCTGGGAGGAGTGGCGCCTCGTCCCGGCGCCCGAGCGCGGCAACATCCTCTTCCGCTTCGCGCAGCTCCTCGTCGAGCGCAAGCCGGAGCTCTCCGACCTGATGACCCGCGAGATGGGGAAGGTGAAGGCGGAGGCCGGCGGCGACGTCCAGGAAGCGATCGACATGAGCTACTACATGGGCGGCGAGGGCCGGCGGCTCTTCGGCCATACGACGCCGTCGGAGCTCCGCGACAAGTTCATGATGAGCGTGCGCATGCCGATCGGCGTCGTCGGCGCGATCACGCCGTGGAACTTTCCGATCGCGATCCCGTCCTGGAAGCTCTGCCCGGCGCTCGTGTGCGGGAACACGGTCGTCCTGAAGCCGGCGCACGACACGCCGCTGCTCGCGCAGCGCTTCGTCGAGCTCTTCCAGGAGGCCGGGCTGCCGGAAGGCGTGCTCCAGATCGTGCACGGCTACGGCGGCGAGGCGGGCGACGCGCTCGTCCGCCACCCCGACGTGCCCGTGATCACGTTCACGGGCTCGCGCGACACCGGCGTGACGATCACCAAGAACGCGGCCGAGCAGCTCAAGCACGTGCACCTCGAGCTCGGCGGCAAGAACGCGATCATCGTCATGGACGACGCCGACGTCGACCTCGCGGTCGACGGGATCATCTGGTCGTCGTTCGGCACCGCCGGCCAGCGGTGCACCGCCGCATCGCGCGTCGTCGTGCAGCGCGGCGTCTACGACGAGCTCCAGCGCAAGCTCGTCGCGCGCGCCGAGCAGATGCGGATCGGCGCGCCGTGGGAGGACGACACCGACATCGGCCCCGTGATCAACAAGAGCGCGCTCGACAAGATCCACTCGTACACCGAGATCGGCAAGGACGAGGGCGCCAAGCTCCTGACCGGCGGCGAGGCCGTCTCGGGGCAGGGCTTCTACTACCGCCCGACCGTGTTCGCCGACGTCGAGCCCGGCATGCGCATCGCGCAGGAGGAGATCTTCGGGCCGACGACGGCGCTGATCCCCGTCGACACGTTCGAGGACGCGGTGCGCGCGGCGAACGGCGTCCAGTACGGGCTCTCGTCGTCGATCTTCACGCGCGACGTCAACAAGGCGTTCCGGGCGATCCGCGACCTCCAGACCGGGATCACCTACGTGAACGCGGGCACGACGGGCGCGGAGGTGCACCTGCCGTTCGGCGGCATGAAGCAGACGGGCAACGGCCACCGCGAGGCGGGACAGGCGGCGCTCGACTTCTTCAGCGAGTGGAAGTCGGTCTACGTCGACTACAGCGGCAAGCTCCAGCGCGCCCAGATCGACACCGAAGAGCACCCGGCGCCGCAGTGAGGTACCGGCAGCTCGGCGACAGCGACCTCCGCGTCTCGGAGATCTGCCTCGGCTCCTGGCTGACGTACGGCGGCGCGGTCGAGCGCGAGCAGGCGCAGGCGTGCGTCGACGCCGCCTTCGAGCTCGGCGTCACGTTCCTCGACACCGCCAACGTCTACTCGGGCGGCCGCGCGGAGGAGTTCCTCGGCGACGCGCTCGCGCAGCGCCCGCGCGACTCGTACGTGCTGGCGACGAAGCTCTTCGCCGAGATGCCCGACGGCGGCACGGGCCTGTCGCGCGATCAGATCCACACGCAGCTCGACGCGTCGCTCCGCCGCCTGCGCACGGACTACGTCGACCTGTACCAGGCGCACGCGTTCGACGACGACGTCCCGCTCGAGGAGACGCTGGCCGGGTTCACCGAGGTCGTCCAGGAAGGGAAGGCGCGGTGGATCGGCGTCTCGAACTGGAACGGGGAGCAGATCCAGCAGGCGCTCGACCTGTGCCGCGAGCACGGCTATGCGAAGCCGGTGTCGTCGCAGCCGGAGTACTCGCTGCTCCACCGCGACCCCGAGGCCGACGTGTTCCCGGTCTCCCGTGCGAACGGGATCTCGCAGATCGTCTACTCGCCGCTCGCGCAGGGCGTGCTGACCGGCAAGTACCGGCCGGGCGAGCAGCCCGGCGAGGGCACGCGTGCGGCCGCGCGCCCGGGCGAGATGTGGGGTTACACCGAGGACGACGTGCTCGAGCGCGTGCAGCGGCTGCGCCCGATCGCGGACGGGCTCGGGCTCACGATGGC
>CAZBYA010000130.1:0-4852 GCA_964496175.1 uncultured Gaiellales bacterium
CCCGCGTAGAGGACGTGCGGCGGCTCGGCCGGCTCGCCGACCTGCTCAGGGATCGCGACGCCGGTCGGCACGACCGCAACCTCGCGCGCGCCGAGCGCGCGCGCCTCCGTCGCCAGGAACTCCGACGCCGCGAGCACCGTCCGCGCGCCGCGCAGGAGCGGCCGCACGAGCGCGGGCACCCGGCGCGCCAGCTCGACGTCCGTCCCCCACACCTGGAGCACGTACGGCCTCCCGGTCGCGCGCGCGGCGACCGCCGACGGGATCCAGTGCGCGTGCACCAGGTCGGCGTCGCGCGCCGCCCGTCGCGCGGCCAGCGAGAACGCCGCCAGGAACCCCGGCACGAGCGCGAGCTTCCACGGCGCCGCCCGCAGGTTCTGCGCGATCCCGCCGCCGTACGCGACGCCGAGGTGCGGGAACGACGCCGGCGAGACGACCTCCACCTCGACGCCGAGCGCACGCACGCCCTCGACGGCCGACGCGACGAAGCTCCCCGCCACCGGATGCGCGGCGTCGGGGTACGACGTCGTCAGGACGACGACCTTCACTCGCGGCGCGCGAACACGACCGGCACCGCGAGCGCGAGGGCCAGGAACGCGTAGAAGTAGTAGAACTGCATCGTCAGGTAGAAGACGTTCGACGCGAGCGTCCCCGCCAGCGCCGCCGTGCAGCCCCACGCGAGCGGGCGCACCCGCGCCGCACGTGCGTCGCGCGCGAGCGCGAGCGCGCGGCCGAGCGCCCTCGCCGCCCGCAGCCGCTTGAAGACCCAGGCGATGAAGAGCGCGAACAGCGCCGCGCCGACGAGCCCCGTCTCGACGATCAGCGCCACGTAGTACGAGTGCGGCCCCCAGTTCGTCTTCCCGGTGACGAACGCGTAGTAGACGGAGAACGTGTTCAGCCCGAGCCCGAACAGCGGGTGGAGGTGCAGCACCTGCGGGACGAAGCTATAGACCTGGAAGTGCGGGTTCGTCGAGCTCGCGTTCGTCGAGACGCGCGACGCGAGCACGACGCTGAAGTAGTGGCGCCGCGTCAGCACGATCGCGAGCAGCAGCACGACCGCGATCCCGAACGGGACGAGGAACTGCCTCGTGTACAGGTAGCGCCGGTACGGAAAGAGCAGGATGATTGCGCCGACGCCGAGCCCGAGCACGCCGCTGCGGGAGAGCGTCGCGGCCTCGACGATCAGCAGGAACGCGATGGTCGCCATCAGCCACCGGCGCAGACGGTGCCCGCGCTCGAGCCGCAGGTAGAGCGGCGTCAGGATCAGCAGCGGGACGATCAGCATGATCCCGAGGTGGTTCGGATCGCCCGTCATCGCGTTCGGGCGGTAGACGCTGGCGCCGTTGACGATCCCGTAGAGGTTGATCTGGCTCGCGCCGCCGGTGATCGGCGAGAGCACCGTCGCGTCGAGGTTGCCGCCGCGCCGCGCGTCGAGCAGCTGCAGCACGCCGTAGACCGCGTTGACGACGAGCCCGGCGCTGAACCAGCCGAGCGCGCGCCAGAAGTACGCCTCGCCGCGCCGCGCGAGCCACGCGACGCCGGCGGCGAGGAACGCGAAGTGGATGAGCCACTTCGTGAGCCCCTTCGCCCACTGGCCGAGCGCGTCCGAGTCGGCCAGGTCGAAGTAGCCGAGCAGGTAGACGAGGAGGAACGCGGCGAAGAAGCCGAGCAGCACGACCGTGGTCGCGGGCACGCGCCAGCGCTTCGTGCCGGCGGCGAACGCGATCAGGAAGAGGATGCAGAGCACGTCCGAGATGCCGACGTTGCCGGCGACGTTCCAGTGCACCTTCTCGAAGGTCGCGACGAACAGCGTCGCGAGGAACAGGAAGCTCGTCAGCCGCGTCATGCGACGCGCTCCAGGAAGCTCGCGAACTCCTCGACGCGGGCGCGGCGCGACACCCTCCGCCGCCACTCCTCCGCGAGCGGCTGCGACTCGAGCCCGCCGGCGAGCCAGCGGCCGTGCAGGTCGACCAGCGCGGCGGCGATCGCGTCGACGTCCTCGGGCGCGACGACGACACCGGCGCCCGCGTCGCGGATCAGCGCCGCCGCGGCGCCGTCCGGCGGCACGAGCGCGAGGATCGGCCGCTCGGCGGCGAGGTACTCGAAGACCTTGCCGCTGAGGACGCCGCGCCCGCGGCCGCCCGCCTCGGGGATCAGCAGCAGCAGCGCCTCCGAGTCGCGCTGGAGCTCGAGCGAGCGCCGGCGCGGCGCGTAGGGGATCAGCTCGAGCCTGTCCCCCAGGCCGAGCCCCTCCGCCCACTCGCGGTCTGCGGGGCGGAAGTCGCCGAGGAAGCGCGCCACCACGTCCTCGAGCCCGGTCTGCCGGAGCGCCGTCAGGAACGGGCGCGGGTCGCGCTTGCCGAAGAACGAGCCGGCGTGCGTGATCCGGAAGCGCTCCGACGGGTGCCGCTCGAGCCCGGCGAAGTCGTCGAAGTCCGAGCCGTTGGCGATCGTCTCGACGGGGCCGCGCGGCTCCCGCTCGCGCGCCTCGTCCGCGATCGCGTCGGAGACGCAGACGACGCCGTCGGCGAAGCGCGCGACCAGCCGCGCGACCGCGTGCTCGCCCTGCTCCTTCGCGCGCACCGCGAGCCGCTCCGCGCGCCGGTGCGGGTGCGCGACGAGCGAGTCGCGCAGGTCGGCGACCCACCTGACGCCGGTTGCCCGCTTCACCGCGGCGCCGATCAGGTGGACGGACGACGGCGGCGACGTCGTCACGACGACGTCGATCCCCTCGCGGCGCACGATCCGGATCGCCGCGGGGATCGCCGTCACGTTCCAGCTGACGTTCTCGTCGGGGACGAGCAGCCGCCGCCCCACGAGCTGCGCCTGGCGGGTGAGGCGCTCGAGCCCCTGTGTCCCGTGCAGCTCGTCCGCGGGCCGGCGCCCGCGCGGCCCGACGTAACGGGCGCGATGGACCCACGCGAGCGTCGGCGGGCGCAGCTCCTCGTCCCGGTGCACCCACTTCGGGTCGTCCGGCGCGAGCACGTGCGTCTCGATTCCGAGCTCCGGCAGGTGGGTCGCCAGCTTGAGCGGGCGCTGCACGCCGCCACCGCCCGCGGGCGGGAAGTACATCGCGACCAGCAGCACCTTCACCGGGGGAGACGATAGACATTGGGTGTGCAGTCCCTCGACGTGGCCGTCGTCGGCGGCGGCATCCTCGGCCTGGCGACGGCGCGCGAGCTCCTCCTGCGCCGCCCGGGGCTGCGCGTGGCGGTGCTCGAGAAGGAGGCGGCGGCGGCGCGCCACCAGTCGGGCCGGAACTCGGGCGTGCTCCACTCGGGCGTCTACTACGCGCCCGGGTCGCTCAAGGCGCGGCTCTGCGGCGAGGGCAAGCGCGCGCTCGAGCGCTACGCGGACGAGCGCGGCATCGCGCGGATCGAGCGCGGCAAGCTGATCGTCGCGCTCGACGAGTCGGAGCTGCCGCGCCTCGCCGAGCTCGAGCGGCGCGCGCGCGCGAACGGCGTCGAGGGCCTGCGGGCGCTCGACGCACGCGGGCTGCGCGAGATCGAGCCGAACGTCCTCGGGATCCGCGCGCTGCACGCGCCGCACACCGGCGTGATCGATTTCGCCCGCGTCGCCGAGTCGTTCGCGGAGGACGTCCGCGCCGCCGGCGGCGAGCTGCTGCTCGGTCGCGAGGCGCGCGCCGTCGCCGAGCGCGAGCGCGGCGTCGAGGTCGACACGGCGGACGGCTCGCTGACGGCGGCGGCGGTCGTCGCGTGCGCGGGGCTCCAGGGCGACCGGCTCGCGCGCTCGGCCACGCGCATCGTCCCGTTCCGCGGCGACTACTACACGCTGTCCACGCGCGCGGCCGCCCTCGTGCGCGGGCTCGTCTACCCCGTCCCCGACCCGTCATTCCCCTTCCTCGGCGTGCACCTGACGAAGCGGCTCGACGGGAGCGTCGTCGCCGGGCCGAACGCGGTGCTGGCGCTCGCCCGCGAGGGTTACCGGCGGAGCAGCGTCTCGTTTCGCGACACGGCCGCGACGCTCGCCTACCCCGGGTTCTGGCGCTTCGCGGCGAAGCACCTGCGCACCGGTGCCGCCGAGGCGTGGCGCGACCTCTCGAAGCGCGCGTTCGTGCGCGACCTGCGGCGGTACCTGCCCGACGTGACCGAGGCGGACGCGACCTTCGGCCCGAGCGGGATTCGTGCGCAGGCGCTCACCCCCGACGGGCGACTCGCCGACGACTTCGTGCTCGAGCGCGGCCGCCGGACGGTGCACGTCGTCAGCGCGCCGTCGCCGGCGGCGACGTCGTCGCTCGCGATCGCGGCGCACCTCGCCGGGCTGGTGCTCGGCGGGCTCGACTAGAGCCTCAGCGCAGACACACGTCGGGCGTTCATACTCCCCGGGTGGCAGGCAGCTCACGGGGGGATCCGGCTGCGCAGGCGCAGCTCGAGTCGGCCGAGCGGCGGTACGCCGACCACTACCGCCTACGCGAACGGCCCACAGAGGCCGTCTTCGGCGGCGACGAGCGCGCGGAGCTCTTCCGGCGCCTCGTCGGGGGGCCCGGGAAGCGCGTCCTGGACGTGGGCTGCCGGTCGGGCGCCCTCACCGTCGCCTACGCGGAGGGCAACGACGTGCTCGGCGTCGACGTCGACCGCGGAGCCCTCGCGGAGGCCGAGCGGCGGGGGCTCGCGACGCTCTGGGCCGACGTCGAACAGCCGTTGCCGCTGGCCGACGCGAGCTTCGACGTCGTCGTCGCCGGCGAGGTGGTCGAGCATCTCCGCGAGCCGGAGCTGCTCGTGGCCGAGGCACGCCGCGTCCTCCGCCCCGGCGGCTGGTTCGTCGGCTCCGTGCCCAACTTCTTCCGTCTCCGCAACCGGCTTGCGATGCTCGCCGGCAAGCCGCTCGACCACGA
>CAZBYA010000131.1:0-4695 GCA_964496175.1 uncultured Gaiellales bacterium
TCTAGACCACCCGGAACGTCGCGACGCGCGTGGCCTGCGTCCCGTCGAACGTGACGGTGACGGTGACCCGCAGGAGCTTGCCCCTCGCCGCCTTCGGGACGACGAGGTCGACGCGCGCGACGCCGCGCGCGAGGGTGCTGCGACTCGCGACGGCCAGGCCGGACGCCGTCGCGTCGGAGCACACCGTGCCGGTCGTCAGCGCCGAGCCCGTGTCGCTGCTCGTGACCGGGAAGCGGACGGTCATCGCCCGCCCGGCCACCGCCCGCGTCGCGCGCGGCGCGCCGATCACCGGCGCAGCCGCGACCGCCGCCGGCACGTACGCCCAGCTGCCCGAGTCGGGCGCGCGATCCCTCGCCAGCACGCTGCCGTCGGCGGAGAAGCCGCCGCTCGCGACGTGGAACGCGAACGGGCCGTGCACGCTGTGGACGGTCCAGGTGACCGTGTCGCCGGCCCGGCTGCACCTCGCGGCCGACGACGGCGGCAGCGGCTGCCACGCACCGTCGCGCCAGACGTCCGTCTCGCAGCCGGTCTCGTCCGGCGACTCGACGCGCCAGAGCGCCAGCTCGTCGCCGCCGGGGGCCCCGGTCGCGGAGCGCAGGTCTGTGTCGAGGTAGACGCCGACCAGCGCCCCGCCGGGCGTCTCGGGCGCGGCGATCCCGAGCGCCGTGACGGCGATCGTGACCGCGCCGCCCGCCGCGCCGACGAGCACGCGTGTGACGTCGGGCGCCTGCCCGGCGTCGCCCACGGGGTCGGCGTACGCCGCCGCCCCCCGCGGCCCCGCCGCCGCCGGCGCAACCATGACCAGCGCGAGTGCCGCGACGATGCAGGCCCGCGCCCGGTGACCCCGTGCCATCGCCACCTCCTGGGCGACCGCAGCGTCGCTCCGGCCGCGGCCGCGCGCATCCGCGCGCCGTACCGTCCGGGCGCGGCCCGCTACCGACCGGGGTTCCTACGGGAGCACGCGGAGGACGTCGCCGAGCGGCGTCCGCGGCTTCTCGGGCGGCTCGCTGACCGGCGCGCCGAGGTGGATCAGCGAGACGACCCGCTCGCCGGGCTCGAGGCCCAGCACCGCGCGCGCCTCGTCCTCGCGCAGCACCGCCGGCGTCCGCCAGTAGGAGGCGAGCCCGCGCGACGTCGCTCCGAGCAGCACCGCGTACACGGCGCACGCCGTCGCCAGCACGTCCTCCTCCGCGAGCACGGGGTCCTCGGACACCGCCGCCGTCGCGAGCACGAGCGTCGGCGCGCGCCGCAGCTTCGCCGCCTCCTTCTCGCCCGCGACCGCCTCGAGCCGCCCGCGCGTCTCGCGCCCGAGCACGCGGAAGCGCCAGGGCTGCGTCAGCTTGTGGTTCGGCGCGTGCCGTGCGAGCTCGAGCAGCTCGCGCACCGTCGCGTCGTCGACCGGCTCCTGCCCGAACTGCTTGTGCGTCCTGCGCGCGCGGATCGCGGTTTCTACGTCCACGGCCCCGGAAGGTAGCGGTCTGGTTCAATGGCGCGGTGGCGGCGCAGGTCGAGCAGCTCGCGGAGGACAAGGTCCGGCTGACCGTCGAGGTCCCCGCGCACGACGTGCAGCACGCCGTGCAGCACGCAGCCTCCGACCTCGCCGCGAGCGTGCGCATCCCCGGCTTTCGCCGCGGCAAGGTGCCGATGCCGCTGCTGGTGCAGCGCGTCGGCAAGGAGCGGCTCTACGCCGAGGCGGTCGAGAGCCACATCGGCGGCTGGTTCTGGAACGCGGCCGCGCGCGCCCGCGTCAACCCGGTCGGACGTCCGGAGTACGACTACGACCTGCCCGACTCCGACCGCGACGACTGGCGCTTCACAGCCACCGTCGCCGTGCAGCCGAAGCCGGAGCCCGCCGACTGGACGACGCTCGAGGTGCCGAAGCACGAGGCGGAGGTGCCGGTCGAGGCGGTGAACGCCGAGCTGGAGTCGCTCCAGCGCATCGCAGCCGAGCTCGCGCCGGTCGAGGGGCGTCCGGCGCAGGAGGGCGACGTCGTCGTCGTCGACCTCGTCGCCGAGGACGGGTCGGCGCAGCGCGACTACGTCGTCGAGCTCGGCTCCGAGCGGCTCGTCGAGGAGATCGAGAACGCGATCCGCGGGCTCCAGGCCGGCGAGAGCCGCGAGGTCGCCTACGAGCTCGGCGACGGCTCGAGGCGGACCGCGACGGTCGCCGTCAAGGACGTGCGCGAGCGGATCCTGCCCCCGCTCGACGACGAGCTGGCCCGCGTCGGCTCGGAGTTCGACACGCTCGCCGAGCTGCGCGCGGAGATCGAGGAGAGGCTGCGCGGCCAGATCGCGGACGAGCTCGAGGGGCTGTTCCGGGCCGCGGCGATCGACGAGCTGGTGAAGGCGTCGAACGTCAGCCCGACGGGCCCGCTCGTCGAGGCGCGCACCAGCGAGCTGCTGAGCGGGCTCGCGCGCAGCCTCGAGGCGCGCGGCGTCGACGCGCGCACGTACTTCCAGCTGACCGGCCAGTCGGCCGAGCAGCTCGAGCAGCGCCTGCGCGCGGAGGCGTCGCAGTCGGTCGCGCGCGAGCTCGTGCTCGAGGCGGTCGCAGACCGCCTCGGCCTCGAGGTCTCGGACGACGAGATCCGGGAGGAGCTGCGCGCGGCCGGCGAGAGCGAGGACGACATCGACGAGTTCGTCGCGCGCGGCGGCGCCGACCGGATCCGCGACGACCTGCGCCTGAAGAAGGCGCTCGACCGCGTCGCCGCGGAGGTCAAGCCGATCGCGCCGGAGCTCCACGAGGCGCGCGAGAGCATCTGGACGCCGGAGAAGGAGCAACCGGCGCAAGCCACGAAGCTATGGACACCAGGCAGCAAGGAGTGAGCTGAGATGAGCCCGTTGATCCCGATGGTCGTTGAACAGACGTCGCGCGGCGAGCGCGCGTTCGACATCTACTCGCGCCTGCTCGCCGAGCGCATCGTCTTCCTGGGCACGCCGGTCGACGACCAGATCGCGAACCTGATCATCGCCCAGCTCCTCCACCTCGAGTCGGAGGACCCCGACAAGGACATCTCGCTGTACATCAACTCGCCGGGCGGCTCGGTCTACGCCGGGCTGGCGATCTACGACACGATGCAGTTCATCAAGCCGCCCGTGCAGACGATCTGCGTCGGGATCGCGATGAGCATGGGCTCGCTGCTCCTGGCCGGCGGCGCGAAAGGGAAGCGGATGGCGCTGCCGAACTCACGGATCCTGATCCACCAGGTGTCCGGCGGGTTCCAGGGCCAGGGCACCGACATCGAGATCCAGGCCCGCGAGGTGATCGGCCTCAAGCGGCGCCTGGAGGAGATCTACGCCCACCACACGGGCAAGTCCCAGGAGCAGATTTCGCACGACATGGAGCGCGACTTCTTCATGAGCCCGGCAGAGGCGACGGAGTACGGGATCATCGACACCGTGATCACGCATCGCGACGCGGCGCGTGCGACGGAGGCAGCGGCCTAGGGGGGTCATTCCCCTAGCCGTTTTGGCCAATCCGGGGTAAAAGGAGTAGGGATGGCGCGCGCGAGCGACGGAAACGAGCAGCTTCTCTGCAGCTTCTGCGGCAAGTCGCAGCGGCAGGTGAAGAAGCTGATCGCAGGCCCGGGCGTCTACATCTGCGACGAGTGCATCGATCTCTGCAACGAGATCATCGACGAGGAGCTCACCACACCGAGCTCCCTCGACCTCGACAACCTGCCGCGCCCGAAGGAGATCTACGCGTCGCTCAACGACTACGTCGTCTCCCAGGAGGAGGCGAAGCGGACGCTGTCGGTGGCCGTCTACAACCACTACAAGCGCGTCCAGATGGGCACCGAGGACGGCGACGTCGAGCTCCAGAAGTCGAACATCCTGCTGCTCGGGCCCACCGGCTGCGGGAAGACGCACCTCGCGCAGACGCTCGCGCGCATCCTCAACGTCCCGTTCGCGATCGCGGACGCGACGGCGCTCACCGAGGCCGGCTACGTCGGCGAGGACGTCGAGAACATCCTGCTGAAGCTGATCCAGGCCGCCGACTTCGACATCAAGAAGGCGGAGACCGGGATCATCTACATCGACGAGGTCGACAAGATCGCGCGCAAGGCGGACAACCCGTCGATCACGCGCGACGTGTCGGGCGAGGGCGTCCAGCAGGCGCTCCTGAAGATCCTCGAGGGGACGGTCGCGTCGGTGCCGCCGCAGGGCGGCCGCAAGCACCCGCACCAGGAGTTCCTCTCGATCGACACGACCAACATCCTCTTCATCTGCGGCGGCGCGTTCGCCGGCCTCGACAAGATCATCGCCAAGCGCGTCGGCAAGAACGCCGTCGGGTTCGGCCGCCAGATCTCGTCGAAGCGCGACGCGGAGAGCGCCGAGCTGCTCGGCGACGTGATGCCGGAGGACCTCCTCAACTTCGGCCTGATCCCGGAGTTCATCGGCCGCCTGCCGGTCGTGAGCGCTGTGCACCAGCTGAAGCGCGAGGACCTCGTGCAGATCCTGACCGAGCCGAAGAACGCGCTCGTCAAGCAGTACCAGCGCTTCTTCAACTACGACAGCATCGACCTCGTCTTCACCGAGGACGCGCTCTGGTCGATCGCCGACAAGGCGCTCACGCGGGAGACCGGCGCCCGCGGTCTCCGCTCGATCATCGAGAACGCGCTGCTCGACGTGATGTTCGAGCTCCCGTCGCGCAAGGACGTCTCCAAGTGCGTGATCACGAAGGAGACGATCGAG
>CAZBYA010000132.1:0-4668 GCA_964496175.1 uncultured Gaiellales bacterium
TGGGCGAGCGTCCTCTCGCCTGAGCAGTCGCCCGGAGCGACTACGCGGCGATCGCGCGCAGGTCCTCGAGCGCCCGGCCGAGCAGGTTCTCGCGCAGGTCGAACAGGCCCGCCCAGAGCGAGCCCGCGTCGATCGTCGAGTGCCAGCGCACCGTCGAGGCGAGGCCCTCGAGCGCCCGCACCAGCACCGCCAGCTCGAGGTACGCCTGGGCGACCCGGTGCGGCGCGACCTTCACGCCCGCCCGGTCCAGCACCGGCTCCCAGTCGACCAGCTCGGCCGCGCCCGGCTCGCCGAACCACGAGCGGCCCTCGGCCAGGTCGGCCTCGAGCTCCAGCAGGTAGCGACCCAGCGGCTCCTCCAGCCCGGCCAGCGCCGTCTCGACCCGGTCGGCGGCGCGTCGGAGCGCCGCCTGGCGCCGGCCGGGGGTGGCCGGCTCCGCCTCGCCCCGCCCCCAGCGCTCGAGCAGCCGGCAGAACGCGAGCGACGCGACCTCGAGCGCGAGGAGCTGCGCAATCAGCCGCCGCGCCGTCGTGTCGATGACCGCGTGCTCCGCGATCACCTCCGCCCACTCGGGCCGCGTCCCCAGCGGCGTGCTCATACCTCGACCACCACAGGGAGGATCATCGGCCGGCGGCGCGTCCGGTCGTAGACGAGCTGGCCGATCCCGTCGTGGATGTGCTCCTGGAGCAGCTTGATCTCGCGGATGTCCTCCGCCAGCAGCTCGGTCACGATCTCATGGGCCTCCTGCCGCATCTCGGCGAGCAGCTCCTCGCTCTCCGCGAAGCCGCGCGCGATCAGCTCCGGCTGCGAGACGGCGCCGTCCGAGAGGGTCGTGACCACGATCACGACGCCGTCCTCCGACAGGTGCCTGCGGTCGCGCAGCGCGACATCCGAGATGTCTCCCACGCCGAGGCCGTCGACGAACGTCACCCCGGCGTCGACGCGGCCGGCGATGCGCAGGCCGTCGGCCGAGAGCTCGACGACGTCGCCGTTCTCGGCGATCACGATCGACGACGCGGGCACACCCGCCTCCTGCGCGAGGCGCGCGTGCGCGGCCAGCATCCGGAACTCACCGTGGATCGGCATCACCGCCTTCGGGCGCAGCAAACCGAGCAGCGTCCGCAGCTCCTCGGCGCGGCCGTGACCGGACACGTGGACGTCGGCGTTCTCCTCGTGCAGCACCTCCGCGCCGTTGCGCGTCAGCCGGTTGATCGCGTCGTGCACGCGCAGCTCGTTCCCGGGCACCGGCCGCGCCGAGATGATCACCGTGTCGCCGCGCTCCACCTTGATCGCGGGGTGGTCGTTGTACGCGATCCGCGTCAGCGCCGACAGCGGCTCGCCCTGTGAGCCGGTGCAGAGGACGAGCTGCTCGTGCGGCGGCACGTCGTCGAGCTCGGCCGGCTTCACGAGTGCGTCCTCCGGGATCTCGACGTAGCCGAGGTTCCGGGCGACGTTCATGTTGCGGCGCATCGAGCGGCCGACGACGACGACCTTGCGGCCGCAGTCGACGCCGACGTCGATCGCCTGCTGCATCCGGTGGATGTTCGAGGCGAAGCTCGAGACGAGAATCCGGCCGCGCAGGGTCGGGAACAGCTGCCGGAACGCCTCGCCGACGACGCGCTCGGAGCGCGTGAAGCCCGGCCGCTCGGCGTTCGTCGAGTCGCCGCAGAGCAGGTCGACGCCGCGGTTGCCGAGCTCGGCGAGCCGGCCGACGTCCGTCCGCAGCCCGTCGACGGGCGTGTGGTCGAGCTTCCAGTCTCCCGTGTGGAAGACGCGCCCGGCGCGCGTCTCGATGCAGACGCCGACGCAGTCCGGGATCGAGTGCGCCATGCGCACGAACTCGAGCCGGAACGGGCCCAGGTCGACGGGCTCACCCGCCGGGTCGATCTCGCGCAGCTCCGCCGCGCGCAGCAGGCCGTGCTCGTCGAGCTTCGTCTTGACGAGGCCGAGCGTGAGCCGCGTCGCCAGCACCTCCCGCACGCGCACCTCACGCAGCAGGTACGGCAGCGCGCCGACGTGGTCCTCGTGTGCGTGCGTCAGCACGACGGCGCGAACCTCGCGGTCGCCGAGGTAGCCGAAGTCGGGGAGGATCAGGTCGACGCCGAGGTGCTCGTCGCGCGGGAACGCCATCCCCGCGTCGACGACGATGGTCTCGTCGCCGAGCTCGTAGACGGTCATGTTCTTGCCGACCTCACCGAGCCCGCCGAGCGGGATCACACGCAGCACGTCGCTCATGAGGCGGCCAGTCTAGGCTGCGACGAGCAGCCCGAGGCGCTCGAGGCAGTCGCGGACGCCCGCCACCTCGTCCTCGCTCGCGGCGACGAGCGGCAGTCGGTGGCCGCCGACGCGGTGGCCGAGCAGCGCCAGCGCCGCCTTGATCGCAATCGGGTTCGTCTGCACCTTCAGCAGCTCGTACGCGGGCGCGAGCTCCGCGTCGATCCGCCGCGCCCGCTCGAGGTCGCCGGCGAGCGCGGCGCGCACCTGCTCCGCCACCTGCGGCCCGACCACGTGCGTGTGGACGCACACGCCCCCGACGCCGCCCAGCTCGAGGAAGGGCTGGATCAGGTTGTCGTCGCCGGCGTAGAGGTCGAGGCCGGTCTCGACGATGTGGCGAGCCTGCGCCAGGTCGTCGTTCGCCTGCTTGACCGCCCGCACCGACTCGATCTCCGCGAGCCGCGAGATCGTCTCGGGCTCGATGTTGACGACGACCCGCGCCGGGATGTTGTAGACGACGATCGGCCGGTCGCTGGCGCGCGCGATCGCCTCGAAGTGCGCGACGATGCCGCGCTGCGGCGGCTTGTTGTAGTAGGGCGTGACGACGAGGAGCGCGTCGGCGCCGAGCCCGTGCGCCTGCTCCGTCAGGTGCACCGAGTGGGCCGTCGAGTACGTCCCGGTGCCCGCGACCACCGTGGCGTCGTCGCCGACGGCCTCGATCGCGGCGCGCACGAGGTCGAGCCGCTCCGCGTCGGTCAGGGTCGGGCTCTCCCCCGTCGTGCCGGCGACGACGATCCCGTCGGAGCCGTGCTCGACCAGGTGCCGCGCGAGCGCCTGGAACGCGTCGAAGTCGACCGACTCGTCCTCGTGGAACGGCGTCACGATCGCCGTCAGGACGTTTCCCAGCATGTGCCGCGGAGGATACTCCGTCAGCCGAGGCGCACGACCCGCTCAGCAATCTGCTGCACCGGCCCGGCGGCGTCCAGGAACGCCTGCTCGTACGGGCGGCCCGCCAGGCCGACGAGCGCGCGCGGCGCGAGCGCGCGCAGCCGTGCGAGCAAGGGCTCCACGTTTCGCCGCTCGTAGAGGACGTCGGCGGCCAGGGCGAGGTCGAAGCGCTCGTCCCACGGCTCGCGCCAGTCGCGCCGCTCCGCCCGCACCACCAGGCCGTTGCGGGTCGCGTTCCGCTCGAGCAGCGCGACGGCGTCGTCCGCCCAGTCGGTCGCGGTCACGTCGGCGCCGCGCGCCGCGGCGACGAGCGACGGCAGGCCGAGCCCGCAGCCGAGCTCGACGACGCGCAGGCCCTCGACCTCCGGCAGCGCGGCCGCGAGCGCCGTCGCCGCCGGCCAGAGCTCCGCCCAGTAGGGCAGGAACTCGTCGCGCGCGAAGGCGTCCTCGTCGAGCAGCGCCTCGGGCGACGCCGGCCGGAGCAGCGTCAGCTCGAGGTCGCCGACCGCGACGTGCTCAGAGCAGAGCCTCAAGGCCGATGGTCAGGCCGGGCGGCAGCGACGGCAGTCGCTCGAGCGCGAGCAGCACGCCCGGGACGTACGCCTCGCGCGAGAGCGCGTCGTGGCGAATCGTCAGGAGCTGGCCGGCGCCGCCGAGCAGCACCTCCTGGTGGGCGACGAGCCCGGGCAGGCGGACGCTGTGGATCGGGACGTCGCCGCCGAGCCGCTCCGCGGTCGCCTTCGCGGTCCCCGACGGCGCGTCCAGCTTGGTCGCGTGGTGGAGCTCGACGATCTCGGCGCGCTCGAGGTGGCGGGCCGCCTCCTCGGCGAACCGCATCATCAGGACGGCGCCGATCGCGAAGTTCGGCGCGTAGAAGACGGGCACCGGCGCGTCCTTCGCGGCCGAGGTGTCCCAGCCGGTGGTGCCGACGACGCACGGCACGCCCGCCGCGACCGCCGCCGCCACGTTCGCGGGCGCCGCCTCGGGCGCGGTGAAGTCGACCATCGCGTCGGCCTCGGCGAGCGAGTCGACGAGCACGTGGCCCGCCAGCTTCAGCGCCGGAGCCAGCACCGACCCGACCTTGCCGGAGCACCCGTTGAGCAGGATCCTCATGCCGCGCGGGCCAGCCCCGGCGTCACGCGCTCGAGCGCGGCGACGAAGCGCTCCTCGCTCGGGCCGATGCACGCCGCCGAGAGCCGCTCGGGCGCGAGCAGCGCCGCCGCCAGCTCGCTCACCGACTCCGCCTCGACGGCGTCGATCTCGGCGATCAGCCGGTCGAGCGAGAGCAGCTCGGAGTCGGTGATCAGCGACTTGCCGAGCCGGTTCATCCGCGCCGACGTCGACTCCATCGAGAGCAGCAGGCGTCCCTTCAGGTTCTCCTTCGCCCGCTCGAGCTCGCGCGCGGACACCGGCCTGTTGGCGATGTCGTCGATCTGCTCGGCGGCGATCGTGAGCGCGTCGCCGAGGTTGTCCTCGCGGGTGCCGAGGTAGATGCCGATCTGGCCG
>CAZBYA010000133.1:0-4574 GCA_964496175.1 uncultured Gaiellales bacterium
AGACGCAGAGCTGCGGCTGCCAGTCCCAGACCGAGCAGAGCTCGCAGGTCAAGGCGGCCGAGGAGGAGCAGCAGCAGGACGAGCAGCAGCAGGACGAGGAGCAGGTCCAGCAGACGCAGGGCGCCCAGGTCGAGCAGACGCAGACGCCGTCGTCGTGCACCTGCCCGTCCGCGACGCAGCTGACGCCGTCGGCGGCGCCGTCGCAGGGGACGCAGGCGGCCCAGGCGACGCAGCAGGCGCCGGCGACCCAGGCGCCGCAGGCGCCGGCTGCGGCCGCGCAGCAGTCGCCGTCGATCGCCACGCAGGCTCCGGCCTCGTCGGGCGTCCTCGGCGCGTCGGTGGCGTTGAAGCGGCCGAAGGCGAAGCCGGCGGCTAAGCCCGCGGCGAAGCCGAAGGCGGCGGGCGGCGTGCTCGGCACGACGACCCCGCTCCGCTCGGCGGTGACGTCCGGAACGCTGCCGTTCACGGGGCTGCCGCTCTGGCCGTTCCTGCTGGGCGCGGCGGTGCTGCTCGCGATCGGCATCGCGTCGCGCTTCGCGGCGGCCGATCGGCGGGCGTCGTAGTCCCGACGGGACGAGGTACGTAGGCACGGACGAAGGGGCGGCGCGAGCCGCCCCTTCTCGTGCGCTTGTAACAGTCTGTTACTAAGTCCGGCGCGCGTGCGCGGTCGACAGGAACGGACTTAGTGACAGTCTGTTACTTAGTCGCGGTTGCGGAGCGACCAGCGCCCGACCCGGGCCTGCTCGTGCCCCTCGCGCCCGCGGCGGGCCAGGTAGCGCATCGTCGCGCCGATCCCGCCCGACAGCACGAACCCCGCCCCGGCCGCCGCCGCGGCCGCCAGCGGCAGCTTCGCCTTCAGCTTCGCCGCGATCTTCAGCTCGTCGCGCAGCCCCTCGACCGCGTGCGCGAGCTGCTCGCGCTCCGAGGCGATGTCCCCGCGAACCTGCTCCGGTGTGCGCTGGTGCGTCGAGGTCACCGCTTCAGGGCCTCCGACGTCAGCTTCGCCTCGTGGATCGCCTGCTCCGGCACCGGCGGCGCGCCCTTCTTGAACGCGGCGAGCGCCAGCGTGCCGAGCGCGCCGACGACCAGGAAGACGATGCCCGCGGTGACGAGGATCGCCAGCCACGTCGCGAGGAACGTCGCGAACGCGGCCGCCACCGCCGCCAGCAGCAGCGCGACCAGGAAGACGGTGAAGAGCGCCGCGCCGAGCGCGAGGCCGATCCCGATCCCGAGCGCCGCGACCTTCTTCTTCAGCTCCAGCGCGGCCAGCTCGAGCTCGAGCCGGGCGATCGAGCTCGCATGCTCGGCGACCTGCTTCGCGGCGGCGCCGACGCCCCCGTTCGCGTGCTGCTCAGAGGCGGGGATGGGCATGGCCTCGCCAGTCAATCACCTTTGCGAGCGCGATACCCGCGACAAGCGCCACGCCGATGACGAGCCACGGGCTCGGGCCGCCACCCGCGCGCTTCGGCGCGGGGTCGAGCGCCGGCGCCGGCTCCGAGCGCGGCGGCTCGGCCGGCGACTCGCCCTTGGCGCGCGCCTTGATCAGGCTCGGCTTCAGCCGGCGCACGAAGGCTGGATCCTCGGCGAGGGCGTTCCCCAGCTTCGCCTTGACGCCGCCGCTGCGGCGCGCCTCGCGCACGAACGACTCGAGGCGGTCGGCGGCCGTCTCGACCGCCGCGTCGGCCCGGGTCACCGCTTCTCGGGCGGCTCCTCGCCCGTCGCGACGCGCCAGATCGTCGACGCGAGTCGCCGCGTCGCCATCGTCGAGACCGCGCCGAGGCCCGCGTAGAGGCCCGCCCACATCGCCTTGCGAATCATGCAGGGTCGTTTGCCGTCCGGTTGCCGGTCTAAACGCGATCGTCGATGCTGGTCCGGTGCACCCTGAGCGGCAGCCCACGAAGAAGGAGCGCCAGGCGCTGATCGCGGGGATCGTCGAGCGGCGCGGCGTCGGCACGCAGCAGGAGCTGCTGGAGGCGCTGGCAGCGGCCGGGTGCCACGTGACGCAGGCGACCGTCTCGCGCGACATCCGCGAGCTCGGCCTCGAGAAGGAGCAGGACGCCGTCGGCGGCCTCCGCTACGTCCTGCCGGGACGGCGCGTGCGCCCGGACCCGCGGCAGACGCTGCGCGCGCTGCTCGGCCGCTTCGGCCTGCGCGTGCAGACCGCGCAGAACATCGTGGTCGTGCAGTCGGAGATCGGGTCGGCGCCGGCGATCGCCCGCGCGCTCGACCGCGCGCAGCACCCGCTCGTCGTCGGCACCCTCGCCGGCGACGACACGTGCCTCGTGATCGCGCGCGACGCGGGACAGGCGCGCCGGCTGGCGCGCGAGCTGAGCGCCGCTATCGGATCGTGACGCCGCCGTCGACGACGACGACCTGCCCCGTGACGGAGGCCGCGCGGGCGACCCGACGACCGCCTCGGCGACGTCCGCGGGCGTGCCCGTGCGGCCGAACGGCGCGCGCCGCTCGACCAGCCCGCGCACCTTCTCCCAGTCGTCGGTCTGCACCCACGGCGTCTCGATCAGGCCGAAAGCGACCGCGTTGACGCGGATCTCGGGGCCGAGCGCGCCGGCGAGCAGCCGCGTCAGGTGGTGGACGGCCGCCTTCGCGGGCACCGCCGCGCGCGTCAGGTACCAGGTACCGAGCAGGTTCGTGCCGAGGATCTCGCTCCACACCTCGTCGGCGACGGCGCGCCCGATCCCGGAGGTCGAGCCGCTTACGAGAACGACGGGAGCGTCTGCGCCCACGGGTGTGCCTCCTCGAGTTGTCCGGCCAGCCGGAAGAGGACCGCCTCGCCTGCGGGCGGGCCGATCAGCTGCACGCCGACCGGCAGGCCGTCGACGACGCCGAACGGCACCGACGCCGCCGGCTGCCCGGTGACGTTCGCGATCTGCGTGAACGCGGTCCACTCGCCGCCGCGGCGGAACTGCTCCCACGGGTCGTCCGGCTCGAGCACCCAGCCGATCGGGACGGGCAGCTGCGCGAGCGTCGGCGTGAGGACGACGTCGGCGTTGTCCCAGAACGCAACGATCTCGCGCGACGCGCGCTGCAGCGTCTGCACGGCGTGCGCGTACTCGACGCTCGACGTCTGGCGCGCGGCGACCGCCAGCGCGCGGTTCAGCGGCGTCAGGTACGAGTCGTCGGGGATCGGGACGAGCGCCGGCGACATCTGCCAGACCTTCGCGAACGCGTGGAAGAGCCGCTCGTCGCGCCACGGCGGCGTCGCCTCGACGACGTCGTGGCCGAGCTGCGAGAGCGCGTCGGCCGCCGCGCGCGCGACGTCGGTGATGCGCGGGTCGACGGCGTAGGGAAGCGCGGGCTCGAGCGCGAGCGCGACGCGCAGCCGCCCGGGGTCGCGGCCGACCTCGTCGAGGAAGGGCCGCTCCGGCGGCGGCGCCCAGTGCGCGTCGCCCGTCTCGTAGCCGGCGACGGCGTCGAGGAACGCCGCGTTGTCGCGCACGCTCACCGAGACGGCGCCGTTCTGTGCCAGCTCGAGCGAGCCGCTGACGAGCGGCGCCGGCGAGATGCGCCCGCGGGACGGCTTGACGGTGAAGAGGCCGCACGCCGACGCGGGGATGCGCAGCGAGCCGCCGCCGTCGGAGCCGTGCGCGAGCGGCATCGTCCCCGCCGCAACCGCGGCGGCGGCGCCGCCCGACGAGCCCCCGGGTGTGCGCGAAAGGTCCCACGGGTTGCGGCAGTCGCCGTTCAGCTCCGACTCGGTCACCGAGGTGACGCCGAGCTCGGGCGTGTTCGACTTGCCGACGACGACGAAGCCGGCCGCCTTCAGGCGCCGGACGACCGCGGCGTCCTCGTCGGGCACGAAGTCGGCGAACGCGCGGCACGAGAACGTCGTGCGCACGCCGGCCGTGAGCGCGAGGTCCTTGACGAGGATCGGCACGCCGCCGAACGGCCCGTCCGCGGGCTCGGCCGCGAGCGCCTGCTCGAAGCAGTCAGTGACGAGGAAGTTGAGGCGCGGGTTCGCCGCCTCGATCCTCGCGATCGCGTCCGCGACCAGCTCGCGCGCCGAGACCTCGCCCGAGCGCGCGCGCGCCGCGAGCGCGAGCGCGTCGGTCACACGTTCTTGGCGTCGAGCAGCCAGGTGGGGCCCTGGGTCTGCACGAGGCGCGTGTCGCTGAGCACGCGCAGCACCGACACGGAGCCGCGGATGCCGGCCTCGTCGCAGCGCTCGAAGCACCGGCGCGCCATCCCCGGCGCGACCCCGTAGCCGGCCTTGCGGGCGCAGCGGAACACGAACGCGGGCCGATCGCCGTCGCGCCGCGGATTCATCTGGATACAAAGCACGGCCGCGCGCTCGACGAAGTCGGTCGAGGTCAGCACCATCTCGCCGTACAGATCCGACCAGTCTGAGGGCAGCGTGGCGAGCGCCTCCCGCCACGACTCGGCGAGCGACGGGCCCTCGTCCAGCGCCGCCGGCGGCCGCGTCCGCTGCACGACCGCGACCGTCAGCTTCCCTTCCGGAATGCGGCGCAGCAGCCGCTCGAGGTTGTCCGGGCCGATCGACGTGCCGTCGCGCGCGGCGCGGAAGCGCAGCTCGGTCGGCTGCGTGCGGAACGGGC
>CAZBYA010000134.1:0-4560 GCA_964496175.1 uncultured Gaiellales bacterium
TCTGGCGGCCGGCCTCGTAGAGCGAGTTGAAGGTGTGGAAGAACTCCTCCTGGATCCGCTCCTTGTGCTCGAAGAACTGCACGTCGTCGATCAGCAGCACGTCGTAGGTGCGGTAGCGCTGCTTGAAACCCTCGATCCGCTTGTCCCGCAGGCTGTTGATGAAGTCGTTCATGAACGTCTCCGACGTCACGTAGCGGCAGGTCAGCCCGCCGCCGTGGTCGGTGACGAAGTTCGCGATCGCGTGCAGCAGATGCGTCTTCCCCAGCCCGGTGTGCCCGTAGATGAAGAGCGGGTTGTAGGCCTGCGCGGGCGCCTCGGCGACCGCGAGGGCGGCGGCGTGCGCGAACCGGTTCGAGGAGCCGATCACGAAGGAGTCGAAGGTGTACTTCGGGTTGATCCCGACGAGCTCGCCGCGCGGCGTCACCTGGACCGGCAGCGGGTGGACGTTCGCAGGCGCGGCGCCCGGCGCCGGCACTGCAGCCGGCGCGGCCTCGGCCTCCTCGACGTGCAGCGAGACGCGCAGCTGGGAGCCGCCGGCGTCGCGGACGGCGGCGCGGATCAGGTCGAGGAAGTGCCCCTCGATCCATTCGCGCGTGAAGTTGTTGGGGACGGAGATCGCGAACGTCTGCCCGTCGAGGACGGCGCCGGCGACCTCGCCGAACCAGGTCTGGTAGGTGGTGTCGTTGAGCGCTTCCCGCAACCGAGCCGAGACGTCCTCCCAAAGGCTCTCCGCCGTCAGCTCGACTTGCCGCTCCACCTGCCTCCCTCGCTCCTTCGCTCGACCCCTGGGGGCGCCGAGCATAGCAGCGTCCCCGCGCCGTCTCAATGAGGATTTCTCGCGTTGTCCACAACGGTGGATTGGCGCGATTTGCAGGTCTTTCCCGAGGCTCCACACTCCTCTCCACAGGTGTGGAAAGCGGACGGCCGAAGGGGGCGACGGAGGCCCTTTCCACGGCTTTTTCGTCCCGCCCGCCCTGTGGACAACCGGGTGCGCGAAACGGTCCGGCTATACTCGCCCGCGGCCGGCCGAGCGCCGGCTCCTTCCTTCTTTTCGGACGCGATGAAACGGACCTACCAGCCGAACGTGCGCAGGCGGAAGCGGAAGCACGGCTTCCGCGCCCGCATGTCGACGCGCGCCGGCCGCCTCATTCTCAAGCGCCGCCGGGCGAAGGGCCGCAAGCGCCTCTCGGCGTAGGCCGGTGCAGCGCCGGAACCGCCTCTCTCGCTCCCGCGACTTCGACGCCGTCTACCGGCAGGGCCGCTCCGTCTCGACCCGGTTCCTGACGCTCTACTGGTTCGAGCGCGACGAGCGGGTCGGCGAGCCCCGGCTGGGCTTCGCGGTGCCGAAGGCGGTCGGGAACGCGGTCGTGCGGAACCGCATCAAGAGGCAGCTCCGCGAGATCGTTCGCGGCCGCCTCGAGACGGTGCCGCAGGCGAACGACTACGTGCTCGTCGTCCGTCAGGGGCTGCCGGAGGCGGCCGAGACGAACGGGCACGACTGGCTCGAGGCGCGCGTCGACGAGGTGCTGGGGAAGGCGGCCGCGTGACCTCCGCCCTCCGCGCCGCCGCGATCCTGCCGATCCGGCTCTACCAGCTGCTGATCTCGCCGTTGCTGCCGGCGAACACCTGCAAGTACCACCCGAGCTGCTCCGAGTACGCGGCGCTCGCGATCCGCAAGCACGGAGTGGTGCGCGGGGCCGGGCTGGCGGGCTGGCGGCTGCTGCGCTGCAACCCGTGGTCGCGCGGGGGAGTCGACTACCCGTGATCCTCGCCTCCGGCTTCGGCTCGATCCTGAGCCCGCTCGAGAACGTGATGAAGTCGATCCTCGACTTCTTCCACTCGAGCGTCGGCCTCTCGTGGGGTTGGTCGATCGTCGCCGTGACGATCGTCGTCCGGATCGTGCTCGTGCCGCTCGCGGTGCGGCAGATCCACTCGATGCAGGCGATGCAGAAGCACGCGCCCGAGATGAAGGCGATCCAGCAGAAGTACAAGGGCGACCGGCAGAAGCTCAACGAGGAGCTGATGAAGTTCTACCGGGAGAACAACATCAACCCGGCCGCCTCGTGCCTGCCCCTCGTCGCGCAGATCCCGATCTTCTTCGCGCTCTACCTGACGCTGCGCCACTACTCGAAGCACATCCACGGCTCCTGGCTGCACGTCGTCCCGAACATCTCCGACCGCGGCACCGCCCACTGGTCGGGCTACCTGCTGCTCGCGATCTACGCCGGCTCGCAGATCGCGTCGACGTACTTCATGGGAACGACGATGGACAAGACGCAGCGGCGGATCATGATGATCGTCCCGATCGTCTTCATCACGGTCGTCGCGCGCTTCCCGGTCGGCCTGATCATCTACTGGATGACGACCAACCTCTGGACGGTCGGCCAGGGCCTGATCACCCGCCGGCTGGTGCCGAAGACGCCGGCGCCGCAGCTCTCCTTCGGCCAGAAGCGCACGTCGCGCACGCCGCCGAAGCCGGAGCCCGAGCCGGCGGCGCAGGCCGAGCAGCCGAAGCCCAAGCAGCCGGCGCAGCCGCGGCGCGTCAAGCGCAAGAAGGGCGGCGCCCGCCGGTGAGCGACGAGGTCTCCGTCGAGGCGACGGGGGAGACCGTCGGCGAGGCGAAGTGGCGGGCGCTGCGCGAGCTCGAGCAGGTCGCGCCCGGGCTCGACAAGGCGAGCGTGCGCTTCCAGGTGGTGTCGGAAGGCGAGCGGGGCCTGCTCGGGATCGGCTACACGCCGGCCCGTGTGGTCGCGACCGCCTCGGCGTCGCCCGTGGCGGCGCAGCCGGTCGACGAGGACGCGAGCGGCGCCGCGGCGCACGCCCTCCGCCTGGTCGAGCGCGTGATCGGCGCGATCGGCTCCGGATCCCGCGTCGAGGTCGTCGAGCAGGACGAGGAGCTGGTCGTGACCTGCACGGGCGGCGACCTCGGGCTGGTGATCGGGAAGCACGGGCAGACGATCGACGCGCTCCAGTACGTCGCGAACGCCGCCCTGCATCGCGCGGGGGAGGGCAAGCCCGTGACGGTCGACGCCGCCGGCTACCGCGACCGCCGCCGTGCGACGCTCGAGGGGATCGCGGTGCGGAGCGCCGAACGAGCCGTGCGCGGCGAGCGCGTGGCGCTCGAGCCGATGACGGCGGTCGAGCGGAAGGTCGTGCACGAGCGGCTGAAGGACGTCGAGGGCGTGCAGACGTCCAGCGAGGGGGCGGAGCCGAATCGCTACGTCGTCGTCGAGCCCGCTTGAAGACTGGCTCGCGGCCCTCGTCGCCACGCCGGGCCTGACCGCGATCCGCGACCTCGCCGAGGCGCGCCGGGTGCTGCTCCAAGACTCCCTGCGCGGCGCCGACCTGGTGCGCGGCTGCGCCGGGCCGCTCGTCGACGTGGGCTCCGGCGGCGGAGCGCCCGGCATCCCGCTCGCGCACTCCCTGCCGGAGCTCGAGGTCGTGCTGCTCGAGGCGGAGCGCCGCAAATGCGACTTCCTCGAGCGCTTCGCGCCGCCGAACGCACGCGTCCTGCGCGGGCGGGCCGAGGAGCAGCCGACGGACTGGGCGGGTGTGGTCGTCGCGAAGGCGCTCGCGCAGCCGCCGACCGCGGCCGAGTGGTGCCTCCCGCTCGCCCGCGAGGGCGGCCTGGTGGTGCTCTGGGTGGGGCCGAGCGCCGACGCGGGGCGGGTCGCCCGGGTCGCGTCCCGGCTGGCGGCCGAGCCGGCCGAGGGGCCGCCGGGCTTCCTCGTCCTGCGCAAGACGGGGCCGACGCCGCCGGGCTTCCCCCGCCGCGCCGGGGTCGCCCGGAAACGACCGCTCGCCTAGCTAGATTGGCCGGGTGGCCAGGGTCTACGCCTTCGCGAACCAGAAGGGCGGCGTCGGCAAGACGACCACCGCGATCAACCTCGCCGCCTGCCTCGCCGAGGCGGGCGAGCGGGCGCTCGTTGTCGACCTCGACCCGCAGGCCAACGCGACCTCGGGCCTCGGCATGCGTGCGAACGGGACGTCGACGTACGACCTGCTCGACGGCGCACCGCTCGCGGAGCTGGCGAAGCCGACCCGCTTCGAGAACCTCTACCTGGTGCCGTCGCGGCCCGAGCTGGCCGGCGCGGCGGTCGAGCTCGCGCAGCGCTCGGACGGCGAGCGCTACCTGGCCGACGCGCTGCACGAGGCGGAGGGCTTCGACTTCGTCCTGCTCGACTGCCCGCCCTCGCTCGGCGCGCTGACCGTGAATGCGCTCGCCGCCGCCGACCGCGTGATCGTGCCGGTGCAGACCGAGTACTACGCGCTCGAGGGCCTCGCGCAGCTCGTGCAGTCGATCAACCTGATCAAGACACGGCTCAACCCGCGCCTGACGATCGCGGGGGTGCTGCTGACGATGGCGGACTCGCGAACGCGGCTGTCGGCGGACGTCGAGGCGGAGGTCCGGCGCCACTTCGGCGACCTCGTCTTCACGGCCGTCGTGCCGCGCTCCGTGCGCGTGGCCGAGGCGCCGAGCCACGGCCTGCCGGTGACCCACTACGACCGGCGCTCGCGCGGCGCCGAGGCCTACTGGAAGGTGGCGATGGAGCTTGTCGA
>CAZBYA010000135.1:0-4538 GCA_964496175.1 uncultured Gaiellales bacterium
GCCCGATTGCCGCACCTGGACGGCCTGCGCGGCCTCGCCGCGCTGTTCGTCGTCCTGCACCACGCCTGGCTGACGACGTGGCCCGACCTGCTCGCGCGCCGGCTCCCGGCCGGCGCGCGCCAGACGGCGTTCCTCGCCTACGGCCACTTCGCGGTCGTCGTCTTCATCGTCCTCTCGGGCTTCTGCCTCGCCCTCCCCGTGGCCCGCTCGGGCAAGCTCGCGCGCGGGTTCCTGCGCCGGCGTGCACGACGGCTGCTGCCGCCCTACTACGCCTCGGTCGCGCTCTCCGCGCTGCTCGTCTGGACGCTGATCGGGACACGCACCGGCACGCACTGGGATGTCTCGGTCCCCGTCGACCGGCGCGGCTACCTCGGCAGCGCCTTCCTGCTGGGCGACGTGCTCGGCGGCGGGCAGCTGAACCACGTCTGGTGGTCGGTCGCGCTCGAGTGGCAGATCTACTTCGCCTTCCCGCTGCTGGTGGTCGTCTGGCTGCGCCGCGGGATCGGGCCGGCCGTGGGCGCCGCGGGTCTCGCCGCCGCCGCCGTGCTCGCAGTCGTGACCGCGGTCCCGCGGGCGGGCGCGTTCGACCTCGCCGGCCTGCATCCCTGGTTCCTCGCGCTGTTCGCGCTCGGGATGCTCGGCGCCGCGATCCTCGCGGGCGGCGAGGCGTGGCTCGCACGCGTTCGCGACCGCACGCCGTTCGGGGCGCTGGCGCTCGCCGGCGCCGCGGGCGTCGTCGTCCTGTGCACGACCACGGGCAGGTCGTGGGCGCTCGTGCGGCACCCGGCCCTCGCGGACCTCGCCGTCGGCGCCGTGACGCTGTGCGCCGTCGTCTCGAGCTCCCGCGGCGGGCCGTCGCTGCTGCGCCGCATCCTGGCGAGCCGGTGGACGCGCGCGCTCGGGGCGTTCTCCTACAGCCTCTACCTGGTCCACGCGCCGCTGCTCCAGGTCGAGTGGCAGTACGGGCTCGGGAGCCCTGCCGGCTCCCCCGGCCTCGCCTTCGCGCTGCTCGTGCTGATCGGCGTCCCGCTCGTGCTCGCGGCGGCGTACGGCTTCCACGTCCTGTTCGAGCGGCCCTTCCTCTCGCAGCCCGCGCGCGGGCGTGCCGAGGCCGGGCTCCCGCAGCCGGCGCCGGCCTAAGCCTCTCAAGCGCCCGCTGCGGGGCGCCGATGCAGGGAGAGTCGTGGCCCGGGTCCCCGCCCTGCGAGCGCTGCGCCGTCCGTCGCCTGCCGGCGCGGCGGTGGCGGCCGTCTTCGCGGCCGGCGCCGCGCTGCGCGTCTGGCAGTTCTGGCCGGCGCGGCACGGTCTCGGCGCGGGCCGCTACGGCGACGCCGCGGAGTACGCGCGGATCGCGCGGCTGCCCGTCCTGAGCGTCCGGTTCTTCACGGAGCACAAGCCGTTCGGCTACCCGCTCTTCCTCGCGGCGCTCGGCCGCGACCAGTCGGCCGTGGTCTGGGCGCAGCTCGCGCTCTCGGTCGCCTGCTGGTCGTTCCTCGCGTGGGTCGTCGCCCGGCGCGTGCCGAGGCCGGCGGCGCCGCTCGCGGCTGCCTCGATCCTCCTGCTCTCGTGCGCGTGGCCGGTCGCGCAATGGGACACGCTCGTGCTCACGGAGTCGCTGACGCTCTCGCTGCTCGCGACGCTGGTCGCGCTCGGCGTGCTGTGCCTCGAGCGGCCGAGCGGACGACGGCTCGCCGCGGTCGCGGCGGCCGCGGTCGCGCTGACGTCGCTGCGCGACGCGAGCGGCGCGGCGGCGGCGCTCCTCTGCCTCGTCCTCGCCGCGGCGCTCGCCGCGCGCCGGCGGCGGCTCGCTGCGGTCGCGGCGCTGACGGCGGTCGCGTGCGTCGCGCTCGTCGTCACCACCTCGTCGGTGCGCCGCTGGCAGATCCTCGTCGCCGACCAGGTCGGCAAGGGCGCGGCCGCCAACCCGGCCGAGCTCGCGTACTTCCGGGCGCACGGCATGCCGGCCGTGCCGCACCTGGCGCGGATCGTCTTCGCCGACACGCGCAGCCCGCTGCCCGCGCACACGTTCCTGACCGACCCGCGCCTCGAGCGCCTGGTCCCCTGGTTCCTGGCGCACGGCCGCTCGACCTACGAGGGCTGGCTGCTCACCCACCCCTCGGCGTCGCTCGCGACGCCCCTGGAGCGCCTGCCGACCCTGCTCGGCGACACCGGGCTCGCCACCTACCGCGCGCCCGGCTTCCGGGCGCTCACGGGAAGCGCCGGCGCGCTCGCCTACCCCGGCGAGGGCGGGCACGTGCTGGAGCTCCTGCTGGTCGTGGCGGGGCTCGCATCGATCGCGCTGCTGCGTGGCGCCGCGGGGCGGGAGCTCGTGCTGCCGCTCGCGACGGCGGCGCTGGCGGTTCCGCTCGCCGTGCTGATCTGGGACGGCGAGCCCTCGGAGGTGGCGCGGCACATGCTGCTCGCCGGCGTCGCCGCCCGTACGGGTGCCCTCGTCGCGGGCTGGCTCGCGGTCGCCGCGCTCTACCGCCGGCGCACCGCGTCCGCTGCCGCGCGGCGCCGGGTGCTCGCCGCTACGGCACCCTGACCGACGCCGCCGCGTAGCCCGGCGCGGTCACCGTCAGGCGCGTCCCCCGGCGGACGCCCGTCAGCTTCGCCACGCCGGCGCCGTTCGCGTGGAACGTGCGCCCGCCGCCCTTCAGCGTCGCCGCGACGCCGAAGCCGTCGTCGAGCACCGTGGCCTTCGTCCGCGTCGCCGTCACGGTCAGGCCGGGGAGGAACGTCTGGTGGAGAAGCTTCGAGCCGTCGTTCACGAACGCGTCGACGCTCCCGTTCGGCAGGGCGATCGCCGCCAGCTGGTAGGCGGTCGCGCCGCCGAGCCCGGCGACCGTGGCCGCGCCGAAGTGCCGCCCGGCACTGCGCGACCGCCGCGCGCGCACGACACCGCCCTGCGTCCAGACGGCCCAGACCCGGTTGGCGGGGTCGACGGAGAGCCCCATGTGCGGGTCGCCGCCCGCGAACGGCCCGTTCGAGACGGTCGTCGTCCAGCCCACGTTGCCTCCCTGGAACGCGGTCACGTCGAGCGCCGACGCCGTCGGCGAGCCCGGCGCCCAGCACATGAACGTGTTGCCCGCCCCGTCGGCGGCGAGGGGCACGCTGTCGTCGCGGGCCGCGGTCGCCGGCTGGCCGAAACCATGCCCCTGGCCGTCCTGCGCGCCGGTCGCGTCGAGCTTCTCGTAGACGAACACGTTCGGGTAGGCAGTCGCATTCGACCAGAACGCGATCTGCGCGAGGTTCGACGTGTCGACCGCGAGCGACTCCGCGTAGCCGCAACAGGCCGTGAAGACGTTGTGCACGGTGTCGCCGTTCAACCCCTGGAAGACGTAGACGCCGAAGGTCGAGTCCTGCGTGAACATCGGCGTGCCGTCCGGACGCACCGTCGCGCTGACGACGGGACCGGTCGTCGACGGCGAGACGATCGCGTACGGCCCTGTCCACGTGGTGCCGCCGTCCGTCGACTGGAGGCGCTCGATGCCCGCGCCGCTGCCGACGTAGATCTGGAGCGGCCCGCTCGGCTGCTGGACGATCTGGGGCTGGTTGACGAAGGGGACCGTGGCGATCTGCCGCGTCCCGCCCGTGCTCGACCAGAGCCACAGCCCCGACTGGTTGTCGTCCCAGACCGCGAGCTCGGCGCCCGCGGTCGTCCGGACGAGCGACGGCCGGTCGATGTTCTGGAGCGGCGTCGTCGAGATGGTCGTCCAGGCGCCCGCCGTGGGGGCGAGGACGAGGGCGGCGATGATGGGGGCGATCAGGCGCATCACGGTGTGAGACGCCGCAGAGGCCGGAATCTTACGCCGTCGCTATCGTGGCCGCGCGGTGAGCGACTACGTCTTCACGATGTACCGGGCCGACAAGTTCTACGGCCCCGACCGGCAGGTGCTCGCGGGCATCTCGCTCTCGTTCCTGCCGGGGGCGAAGATCGGCGTGCTCGGCCCGAACGGCGCCGGCAAGTCGACGCTGCTCCGGATCATGGCCGGCAAGGAGGAGACGTCGTCCGGCGTGGCGGAGCTCGCGCCCGGCGCGACGGTCGGCCTGCTCGAGCAGGAGCCCGAGCTCGACGAGGCCAAGACCGTGCGCGAGAACGTCGAGGACGGCGTGCGGCCGCTGCGCGACCTGCTCGACCGCTTCGCGGCGATCTCGGCGGCGTTCGCGGAGCCCGACGCCGACTTCGACGCGCTGCTCGCCGAGCAGGCGACGGTGCAGGACCGGATCGACCGGGCCGGGGCGTGGGAGCTCGACGCCCACCTCGACCACGCGATGGACGCGCTGCGGCTGCCGGAGGGCGACCGCGACGTGACGACGCTGTCGGGCGGCGAGCGCCGCCGCGTCGCGCTCTGCCGGCTGCTGCTCCAGGCACCGGACCTGCTGCTGCTCGACGAGCCGACGAACCACCTCGACGCCGAGTCGGTGCTGTGGCTCGAGCGGTTCCTCGCCGACTACAAGGGCACCGTCGTCGCCGTCACGCACGACCGCTACTTCCTCGACAACGTCGCCGGCTGGATCCTCGAGCTCGACCGCGG
>CAZBYA010000136.1:0-4528 GCA_964496175.1 uncultured Gaiellales bacterium
CCGTACTGCGTGTTGTCGCGGCCGACGTGCTCGAGCGTCGAGATCGCGATCGCGACGTCGAATGCGCCGTCGTCGAACGGCAGGTCGCGCAGGTCGGCCTGCACCGATTCGATCCCCGGCACCTCGCGCTGCACGAGGTCGACGCCGGTGACGCCGCCGAGCTCGCCGAGCGCCTCGAGGTAGACGGGCTCCGCGAACGCGTAGCCGACGTCGAGCACGCGCTCGCCCTCGCGGACGCGCGCGAGGCACCACGGGATCTCGACGGGCCGCTCGTCGATCCCCGCCGGCGCCTCCAGGTTGCGCGGCCGCCCGCCGGCGCGCCGCTGCGCCGCGGCCCAGGCGACCGCGTCCTCGAGCCGCTGCAGGTGCGCGAACTCCTCGGAGGTGGCGAGCTCCTGGAGGAGCGACGCGTACGACATCCCCGCCGCGAGCCGCGCCTCCGTCTCCGTCCGCTCGTGCGGCTCGAGCGGCCGCCGCAGGACGAGTCGCCAGAGCTCGTCGAGGTCGCGCTGCACGGCCCCAGGCTAACCTTCGGCCGATGCTGGCGGGCAAGCGCATCTTCGTCACCGGCGGCGCCGGCTTCATCGGCACGACGCTGGCGCGCGAGCTCGTCGAGCGGAACCAGGTCGTCGCCTACGACAACCTGCACCGCGACGCGCTCTCGGGCACCGACCTGCGCGAGCACCCGAACTTCGAGCTCGTCCAGGGCGACATCCTCGACGCCGACGCGCTGCGCGCTGCGGCGCACGGCGCGACGCACCTCGTCCACTGCGCCGCGATCGCGGGCGTCGACACCGTGCGCGAGAGCCCGGTGCGGACGATGCGCGTGAACGTGATCGGCACCTACAACGCGCTCGAGGCGGCGCTCGCGACGCTCGACACGCTCGAGCGCTTCGTCGACTTCTCGACCAGCGAGGTCTTCGGCACGCACGCGTTTCGCGTCGAGGAGGGCCAGGTCTCGACGATCGGCTCGGTCGGCGAGGCGCGCTGGACCTACGCCGTCTCGAAGCTCGCCGGCGAGCACATGGCGCACGCCTACCACGACGAGCTCGGCCTGCCCGCGGTGACCGTGCACCCCTTCAACGTCTACGGCCCGGGGCAGATCGGCGGCGGCGCGATCCGCGCCTTCATCGAGGCCGCGCTCGCAGGGCGCGACCTGACGATCCACGGCGACGGCTCGCAGATCCGCGCGTGGACGTACGTGACCGACATGGTCGCGGGCGTGCTCGCGTGCCTCGAGCACGAGGCGGCGCCCGGGCAGACGTTCAACATCGGCAACCCGCGCTCGGCCGTGACGATCTACGACCTCGCGCAGCGGATCAAGCGCCTCGCCGGCGCGCCGGGCGAGATCGTCTTCCAGCCGCTCCACTACGCCGACGTCGAGCTGCGCATCCCGAACGTGGAGAAGGCGCGCACGGTGCTCGGGTGGGAGCCGCAGATCGAGCTCGACGACGGCCTCGTCAGGACGATCGCGTGGTACCGGGAGAAGCTGCCCGTATCCGCTTAGGCTGGCCGGAGCTCGGCGACGCCGAGCTCGCGCAGGTCGCCGAGGTCCTGGAGAGCGGCATGCTCACCATGGGCCCGAAGGTCGCCGAGTTCGAGGAGCTGGTCGCGGCGGCGTGCGAGGTCGAGCACGCGCTCGCGGTCTCGTCCGGCACCGCCGCGCTGCACGTCGCGGTGCTCGCGCTCGGCCTCGAGCCGGGCGACGAGGTGGTCGTCCCCGCGTACACGTTCCCGGCGACCGCGAACGTCGTCGCGCTCGCCGGCCTCACGCCGGTGCTCGTCGACGTCGACCCGGAGACGATGAACCTCGACCCGGCGAGGATCGAGGTCGGCCCGCGCACGAGGCTGATCCTCGGCGTCCACCTCTTCGGCCGGCCGATGCGGCTGCACGAGCTGCCGGACGTGCCCGTGCTCGAGGACGCCGCCGGCGCGCTCGGCGCCCGCTACCGCGGGCGGGCCTGCGGCGGCCTCGGCGTCGCGGGCTGCCTGAGCTTCCACCCGCGCAAGGTCGTGACGACGGGCGAGGGCGGCGCGATCACGACGAACGACGAGGCCCTCGCCGCCGCGGCGCGCGAGTGGCGGAACCACGGCTGGCGCTCGCTCGCGGCCGGCGACATGCCGTCGCCGGGCCTCAACTACCGTCTCTCCGACGTCCTGGCGGCGATCGGGATCCCGCAGCTCGAGCGCCTCGACGACCTGCACGCGCGCTTCGCCGAGCTCGCGGTGGGCTACTCGGAGCGGCTCGCCCACCTGCCGGTGCTGCTGCCGCGCGCCGACGACGGCGACGTGCACGGCTGGCAGGCGTACGTGCTCCAGCTCGACGACCGCGACCGCGTGCTCGCCGGCCTGCGGGAGCAGGGGATCGAGGCGCAGATCGGCACGTACGCGCTGCACCGGCTCGGCGCCTACCGCGACCAGGGCGAGTTCCCGGGCGCGGCACGCGTCTTCGAGCGGGCGCTGGCGCTGCCGTTCCACACGCGCCTGACCGAGGGCGAGCTCGACCGCGTCGCCGAGGCCCTTGACAAACTAGTGAGTCATCACTAACCTACGCGCCATGGTCGTGACGTACGAGCGGAAGTCGAAGGAGGAGCGGCGCGAGGAGATCCTCGACGCCGCGATGGCCGTCTTCGCCGACCACGGCCTGCACGGCGCGTCGACCGAGGAGATCGCGAGGCGCGCCGGCATCTCGCAGCCGTACGTCTTCCGGCTGTTCGGCACGAAGAAGGAGCTGTACCTGGCCGTCGTCGCGCGCTGCTTCCGGCAGACGCTCGACCTGATGCAGCGTGCGGCCGAGGGCAGGCGCGGCCAGGAGGCGCTCGACGCGATCGGCCGCGCCTACGAGCGGCTGCTCGCCACCGACCGCGTCTACCTGCGGGTGCAGATGCAGGCGCACGTCGCCTGCGACGACCCGGAGGTGGCCGAGGTCGTCCGGAACGGCTTCGGCGACCTGGTCGCCTACGTCGGGCGTGTCTCGGGCGTCGGCGACGACGAGCTCTCCCGCTTCTTCGCGCACGGGATGCTGATGAACGTGCTGGTGTCGATGAACGCGCCGGCCGAGCCGTGGGGTCGTCGCCTGCTCGAGGGGTGCAAGGAGGACCTCGAGCCCTGACCCGTGTCTCTCTTTTTTTCGCCTGGAGGTAAGTGATGACTCACAAAGCACGCACCACGATCGGCTGGACGTTCGCGATCACCTCGCTCGCGCTCTTCATGGTCACGCTCGACAACCTCGTCGTGACCACCGCGATCCCGGTGATCCGCCGCGACCTGCACGCCGGCATCGGCGGGCTCGAGTGGACCGTGAACGCCTACACGCTGGTCTTCGCGGTGCTGCTCCTGACGGGCGCCGCGCTCGGCGACCGCTTCGGGCGACGCCGGCTGTTCGCGATCGGCGTCGCGATCTTCACCGCTGCCTCCGCGGCGGCCGCGCTCGCCCCGTCGATCGGCGCGCTCGACGCCGCGCGCGCCGTGCAGGGGCTCGGCGGCGCGATCGTGATGCCGCTGACGCTGACGATCCTCTCGGCGGCCGTGCCGGCCGAGCGGCGCGGCGTCTTCCTCGGCGCGTGGGGCGGCATCAGCGGCCTCGCCGTCGCCTTCGGGCCGCTCGTCGGCGGCGCCGTCGTCAGCGGCATCTCGTGGCACTGGGTCTTCTGGCTGAACGTGCCCGTCGGCGCCGCGCTGCTCGCGCTGACGCCGCGCCTGCAGGAGACGAGGGGCCCGTTCGGCAGCGTCGACCTGCCCGGCCTCGGGCTCGCCAGCGCGGGGCTGCTCGGGATCGTGTGGGGGCTCGTGCGCGGCAACTCGGTCGGCTGGGGCTCGCCGGAGATCGTCGGCGCGCTCGCCGCCGGGGCGGTCGTGACGGCGCTGTTCGTCGCGTGGGAGCTGCGCGCGGAGCACCCGATGCTGCCGATGCGCTTCTTCCGCGACCGCACCTTCTCGCTCGCGAATGCGGCGTCGCTCCTGATGAGCTTCGGCATGTTCGGCTCGATCTTCCTGCTCGCCCAGTTCTTCCAGACGGTGCAGGGCTACTCTCCGCTCGGCTCGGGGCTGCGCATCCTGCCGTGGACGGCGATGCCGATGGTGGTCGCGCCGATCGCCGGTGCGCTGTCCGACAAGATCCCGGCCAGCCGCATCATCGGCACGGGCCTCGCGCTGCAGGCGGTCGGGCTCGCGTGGATCGCGGCCGTCTCGACGCCGGCGACGCCGTACGCGGCGCTCGTGGCGCCGTTCGCAATCTCGGGGATCGGGATGGGCATGTTCTTCGCGCCGATCGCGAACGTGGTTCTCTCGACCGTGCGCGGCGAGGAGGAGGGGCAGGCGTCGGGCGCCAACAACGCGATCCGCGAGCTGGGCGGCGTGCTCGGCGTCGCGGTGCTCGCGTCGGTGTTCGCGCACTACGGCGGCTACCGCACCGGCACGACGTTCGTGCACGGGCTGACGCCGGCGGTGTGGGCGGGAGCGGCGGTCGTCGCGGCCGGGTCGCTCGCGGCGTTCGCGATCGGGCGCCGGCGGCAGGCTGCCGACGAGC
>CAZBYA010000137.1:0-4508 GCA_964496175.1 uncultured Gaiellales bacterium
GGCCGATCGCGAGCGGCGACATCGACTGCGGGAAGACGACGGTCTCCTTGAGCGGAAGCACCGGCAGCGCCGCCGGCAGCTCGAGCCCGTGCTCCTGCGGCTCGGCCGCCTCGAACGCGAAGTCCGTCACGCGCGTAGCACCTCGATCGGGACGCGGCCGCGCGGCGCCGTCCCCTCGACCACGGGCAGCTCGATCGTCAGCACGCCGTGCTCGAAGCGCGCGGTCGCGTGCTCGGGGTCGACGTCCTCGACCAGCCGGATCTGCCGCTGGAACGGGCCGTACTCGATCTCCATCTGCTGGTAGACGCGGCCCTGCACCTGCGGGCGCGTGCGCTCGCCGGCGATCACGAGCAGGCGCTCGCCCGCGACCACGCGCACCGTCTGCGCGTCGACCCCCGGCAGCTCGGCGATCACCGTCAGCACGTGCGGGTCGTCGGTGTGGTAGCAGTCGACGTTCGGCCTGAACGCGTGGCGGAGCCCGGAGAACCGCGGCACCTGCCAGAGATCGGCGAACAGCTCCTCGATCTCCTCCTGGAGCCGGTCGACATCGCGTCGCGTCATATGGGCGGAACGGTACCCCTCTGGCCGCGGTTGACGCCTATTCGGACGGCAGGCGCGCAAGGATCGCCTCGGCCATGCGCCGGTTCGCCTCGTCGACCATCTCGCCGTCGAGCCGGGCGACGCCCTCGACCGCGAGGATCCGCCGGGCCCGCTCGACCTCCGCCTCGGTCGGCGCGTACACCTCGTCACACACCGGCACCTGCGCCGGGTACGGGCCGTCGATCGCCTCGTCGACGGCGAGCGCCGCCGCCTTCGCGAGCTTGCGGGCATCGTCGCCGGGAACGGTCAGGCAGGAGAGGCAGGAGCGGCGGGTGCGGCGCGACGCTAACCGTTTCCGAACGAGCACGTAACCGGGGCCACAAGCACGCGCGAGACCATGTCCCCATGCGGTACCTCGCGGCAGCAGCAGGGCTCGTCGGGACGCTCGTCCTGCTCGTTCCCTTCCACTAGATTGGCGGCGGGAGCCGGCGCGCTCCCACCTCGCCATGAAGGTCGTCGCACGCTTCGTCCGCCTCGTCTGGGGCGGGGACGTCGACCGCGCTCTGCGGCCCGTCCTCGCCGTCAGCCTCGCCGGCTCGATCGCCGGCTCGACGCTCTACCCGTTCCTCGGCATCTGGGCGATCAAGCGGCTCCACGCGCCGCAGGGGACGCTGGCGTTCGCGTACCTGATCGGCGCCGTGCTCGCCGGGCTGATCGGCTACGTCGCCGGCCACTGGTCGGACAAGCTCGGGCGTCGCCCGCTGATCCTGCTCGGGTGGGGCTGCCAGGCCCTTGTGCCCGTGGCGCTGCTCGCCGTCGGGCGGCACGTCTACCTCGGCCTCGCGCTGCTCGCGGCGCTCCCGGTCTTCGGCTCGCTCGGCAACGCTGCCGACCAGGCGATCGTCGCCGACCTGGTCCCGCCCGACCGGCACGAGGCCGCGTATGCGGCGGTGCGCGTGGCGAGCAACCTCGGCGTCACGATCGGCCCGCCGCTGGGCGGCGTGCTGCTGATCGGCGCGAACTGGTCGCACCTCTGGCTGGGGACGTTCGTCCTCTCGGTGCCGGCGTTCGCGCTCGCCTGGCGGTACATCCCGCGCGGCGGCGACTACGCGCCGGCCGGGCCGCCGACGCGTGGGTCCTTCCGCGTGATCGTGCGCGACCACCCGTTCCTGCTCTTCATGCTCTCGTCGGTCTTCGCGACTGCGACGTACGTGGCGACCGAGACGCTGCTGCCGATCTCGGTGACGACGACCCACCACCTGGCGCCGAGCCTCTGGGCGTTCATCATGGTGCTGAACCCGCTGCTCGTGACGCTCGTGCAGATGCGGGTGATCCGCTGGACAGCGGGGATCCTCCCGTCCGTGAAGCTCGGGCTGGCGATGCCGATGATGGGCGTGCCGTTCCTGCTCCTGAACGCGAACGGGTCGGCGCCCGTGATCGCCGTCGTCGTGATCGTGTTCGTCTTCGGCGAGATGCTGTGGGTGCCGACGTCGCAGGCGGTCGTCGCCGCGCTCGCGCCGGAGGACATCCGCGGCGCCTACATGGGCGCCTTCGGCGGCACCTGGTCGGTCGGCTGGGCGGCGACGCCGTTCCTCGGGCTCGAGGTGCGGCACGCCTACGGCGACGCGACGATGTGGATGTGTGTCGCGACCGTCGGCGTGGTCGCCGGCGTGCTCGGGTTCGTCGCAGCCCGCGGTCACGACGCCGAGGCGGCTGTAGCATCGCCCGCGTGAAGGGCCTGATCTGCGCCGGCGGCGCCGCGACGCGACTCGCCGAGCTGACACGCGTCACCAACAAGCACCTGCTGCCGGTCGGCAGGTGGCCGATGGTCTACTACCCGCTGCAGCTGCTCCAGCGGGTCGGCGTGCGGGAGGTGCTGATCGTCACTGGCCAGCACCACGCCGGCCAGTTCATCGACCTGCTCGGCGACGGTCACGTCCGCGCGCGCGGCGGCGACGAGGTGCTGTTCGACCTCGACCTGACGTACAAGGTGCAGGTGGAGGCCGGCGGGATCGCGCAGGTCGTCGGCATGGCGCGCGATTTCGCGGCCGGCGACCGGCTCGTCGTCTGCCTCGGCGACAACATCTTCGAGCATGCGCAGGCAGACGCGATCCGTGCATGGGGCGACGGCGCGCTCGTCTTCGTCACCGAGGTGCCGGACCCAGAGAACTTCGGCGTCCCCGTCTACGGCGACGACGGCGGTGTGACGGACGTCGTCGAGAAGGCCGGCTGGGTCGACCTGCGCTACGCGACGCCGCCGTCGAACGACGCGATCGTCGGCCTCTACTGCTACCCCCCCGACGTGTACGACGTGATCGAGACGCTGACGCCGTCGAGCCGCGGCGAGCTCGAGATCACGGACGTCAACCGCGCGTACGCGCAGCAGGGGCGGCTTGAGGTGCGGCGGCTCGAGGGCTGGTGGCACGACGGCGGCAAGCACTGGGCCGACCTCGCCGAGGTCGGCCGCCTGATCGAGCAGACGGGCGCCAACAAGTGATCGTCACGCGGCTCCCGCTCACGCGGCTCCAGGACGAGCGCGGCTGGTTCGCGGAGCTCGCCCGCGCGTCGGCCCTGCCGAAGCCGATCCGGCAGGCGAACCTCGCGCGCTCCCGAAAGGGCGTGATCCGCGGGCTGCACTACCACGAGCGGGGCCAGGACGATCTCTTCGTCTGCCTCGAGGGGATGGTGCGCGTGGTCGTCCTCGACCGCGAGACCGGCGAGACGTTCACGGAGGACATCGGCGACGAGAACCCGGTCGCGATCTACGTCCCCGGTCGCCATGCACACGGCTACGAGGCGCTGACGGACTGTCTCTTCTGCTACCTCGTCACGGAGGAGTACGACGCCGCCGACCCCGACGAGCACGGCGTGCCGTGGGACGACGAGCGCGTGAAGCACCTGTGGAGCACGCGGGAACCGATCCTCTCGCAGCGCGACGCGTCGTCGTAACCGGCGCCGGCGGGCAGCTGGGGCAGGCGCTCGTCGAGGCGTTCCCCGGCGCGCGCGCGCTCACGCGCGCGCAGTGGGACGTGACGATGCCGGCGCCGGCGGGGCTCGACCCGGAGCTGGTGCTGCACGCTGCCGCGTGGACGGACGTCGACGGCGCGGAGGACGACCCGCAGGGCGCGGCGGCCGTCAACGTCGGCGGCACGTTGCACGCGGCCGGCCTCGGCGCGCCGCTCGTCTGCTGGTCGAGCGACTACGTCTTCGACGGCTCGAAGCGCGAGCCGTACGTCGAGTCGGATGCGCCCGCGCCCGTCGGCGCGTACGGGCGCACGAAGCTGCTCGGCGAGGGCGCCGCGGGCGAGCGCGCGTGGATCGTCCGCACGTCGTGGCTCTTCGGCTGGACGTCGCGCAACTTCGTCCGCACGATGCTGCGGCTGGGGGCGGAGCGCGACGAGGTGGCGGTCGTCGACGACCAGCGCGGCTGCCCGACGTACGTCGGGCACCTCGCAGCGGCGACGCGCGAGCTGCTCGAGCTGCCGTTCGGCGTGTACCACGTCGCGGCGGACGGCGAGTGCACGTGGGCCGACTTCGCGGAGGCGATCTTCGAGGAGGCGGGGCTGGAGACGCGCGTGCGGAGGATCACGACGGCGGAGTTCGGCGCGCGCGCGCCGCGCCCGGCGTACTCGGTGTTGCGCAGCGAGCGCGGCGCGCCCGCGCTGCCGCACTGGCGCGAGGGTCTGCGCGAGTGCCTCGAGCGGATCCGGGGGCTACCCTAGGCCCATGCGCGTCCTCGTCACGGGCGGCGCGGGCTTCATCGGCTCGCGCTTCGTCCACCGCCTCGCCGCCGCAGGCGACGAGGCGGTCGTCCTCGACAAGCTCTCCTACGCTGGCAACCGCGCCAACCTCGAGGGCGCCGAGCACGACTTCCACCACGGCGACATCGCCGACGCGGACGCGGTCGCGCGCGCCGCGGAGGGCTGCCAGGCGATCGTCAACTTCGCCGCCGAGACCCACGTCGACCG
>CAZBYA010000138.1:0-4482 GCA_964496175.1 uncultured Gaiellales bacterium
TCATCGGGAAGAGCGGGTTGGAGTGGCGGTGGTACAGCGAGACGTCCGGCGGCGGGCGCAGCACGACCAGCACGCGCCCCGGGTCGAGCCCCCACTCGTCGAGCACGCCCGCGTCCGGCTCGAAGTCCGACAGGTAGTACTCCTCCTTCAGCCCCGCGTACTGCCGCAGCTTCGGCGGCACCGCGGAGTAGCGGGCGAGCCGCTCCGGCGGGATCGAGTCCGGCACGACGACGCGCGTCGCGGCGCGGCAGCCGAGCTGGTGCTGGAGCCACGCCCACTCGTAGTCGAACGTCGTCGAGCTGGGGATGCCGAGCCGGCGCGCCGTGATCGTCAGCTCGTGCGAGCCGTGCGCGAGCGCCAGGTCGAAGCCGCGGCCCTTCGCCCACGCGCGCAGCGCGTGCAGGCGCGCCCGCATCTGGCGCGCCTTGCCGAGCGCCGAGCGGCCGCCGTGGTGGCCGATCACCGTCGCCGTCATCCCATGCGACTCGATCAGCTGGAGCGTCTGCGCGTACTCGCGCGCGGTGATCTCCACCTCGTGCCCCTGCGCCTGCAGCCGCTCGACCAGCGGCCGGAACACCAGCGGATGCGCGCTGGCGGTGAAGTCGACCCAGACCCTCATCCGGCGAGGACCGCGTCGAGCGAGGTCTCGCGCGAGACGCCCTCGACGTGCCGCTCGTGCCAGAGCGTGAACGCGAGCAGCCCCCAGAGCTGGCGCGAGAGGTCCTCGCGGCCCGAGACGTGGTCGTCGAGGACGCGAGTCACCGCCGCCGGCTCGAAGAAGCCCTGGCGCCGCAGCGTCTCCGCCGAGAGCGTCTCGCGCGCGAACGGCTCGAGCTCGCCGCGCAGCCAGGCCGCGGCGGGGATCGAGAAGCCGCGCTTCTTGCCGTGCACGACCTCGTGCGGCAGCAGCGGCTCGACCGCCTTGCGCAGCAGCCGCTTCTTCGAGAACCCGCGCACCTTGTGGCGCACCGGCAGCGAGAACGCGAAGTTCGCGACGACCGTGTCCATGAACGGCACGCGCGCCTCGAGCGACCACGCCATCGAGGCGCGGTCGGTCTTCGTCAGCAGGTCGTCGACGAGGTAGAGGCCGAAGTCGACGTCCTGCAGGCGCGTCAGCAGCTCGTGGCCCTCCGTCTGCGCGAAGCGCTCCCGGTACTCGACGAGCGGGTCGAAACTGCTCGCGCGCCCGGTCAGCTCGGCGCGGCGATCGGCCGCGAAGATCTCCTTGTAGACGTGGTGCCGTTCGAGCGGCGGCAGCGCGGCCGCGCGCGTGAAGCGCTTGAGCCGGTAGTCGAGGCTCACCTTGCGCGTGGAGCTCGGCAGCAGGTCCGCGACGGGGCGCAGACGCGCGGCGAGCGGCCCCACGCGCTCGGCCAGCAGGTCGGCCACGTACGTGTAGTAGCCGCCGAAGAGCTCGTCGCCGCCCTCGCCGGAGAGGGCGACCTTCACGTCCTCCGAGGCGAGCTTCGAGACGAGGTACGTCGGCAGCGCGGAGGAGTCCGCGAACGGCTCGTCGAACGCCTCGGCGAGCGCCGGGAGCAGCAGCGCCGCGTCGGGTCGCAGGACGAGGTCGCGGTGGCGCGTGCCGTAGCGCTGCGCGACCGCGCGCGCGCCGTCGAGCTCGTTGAACGACGCCTCCTCGAAGCCGATCGAGAACGTGCGCACCGGCTCCGACGACTCCTCCGCGGCGAGTGCGGTGAGCGCGCCCGAGTCGACGCCCCCGGAGAGCAGCACGCCGACCGGCACGTCCGCGATCAGGTGCGCGCGCACCGAGTCGCGGAGCCGCGCGCGGCACTCCTCGACCAGCTCCGCCTCGTCTTCGCCGTGACGCGCGGGCAACGGGCCGGTGCGCGCGAAGCGCTCGATCGTCGTGCGACCGTCCTGCCAGGTGAGCGTGCAGCCCGGGCGGAGCTTGCGGATGTCGCGGAAGATCGAGAGCGGTGCGGGGACGACGTTGAACGCGAGGAAGCCCTCGAGCGCGTCGAGGTCGATCTCGCCCTTCGGCAGCGCGTCCAGCTCGGAGGCGAACCCGACCTCGCCGCCGACGTCGCGGTAGTAGAGCGGCTTGATCCCGAAGCGGTCGCGCGCGAGCACGAGCTTGCGCGCGCGGGCGTCCCAGATCGCGACCGCGAACATGCCGCGAAGCCGCTCCCAGAGCCCCGGGCCCCACTCCTCCCAGCCGTGCGCGAGCACCTCGGTGTCGCAGCGCGTGTGGAAGCGGTGCCCGGCGCGCTCGAGCTCGCGCTCGAGCGCGCGGTAGTTGTAGAGCTCGCCGTTCTGCACGACGACGACGGAGCCGTCCTCGTTCGCGATCGGCTGGTCGCCTCCGGTGAGGTCGATGATCGCCAGTCGCCGCGCGGCGATGCCGATGCCACCGTCGACGTGCGTCCCCTCCGAGTCCGGCCCGCGGTGGTAGAGCGTCGCGGCCATCCGCCGCAGGCGCTCGGGGTCGACAAGCCCCCGGGTGGTCGCGATCCCGCAGATCCCGCACATGGCGGGTCAGTCTAGGTGGAGCGACTGCCTGAGCACCCGCACGCCGGTGACGACGACCGTGCGCAGGTAGAGCCGGACGGAGCGGTCGGCGATCCACTCGAGGTCGTGCGCGAGCTTCTCCGCCATCGAGGTCTCGTAGCCGCGCCGCACCTGCGCGAACCCGGTCAGCCCCGGCCGGACGACGAGGCGCTGCCAGTACGCGGGCAGGTCGTGCGCGAGCTCGGCGAAGAAGCGGGGGCGGATCGGGCGCGGGCCCACGAACGACATGTCGCCGGCGAGCACGTTCCAGAGCTGCGGGATCTCGTCGAGCTGCGACGCCTTCAGCCAGCGGCCGACGCGCGTCAGCTCGGCGTCGGTCTGGCGCACCAGCTCCTCGCCGAGGTACTGCCCGATCCGCTCCTCGGCGCCGCGCCGCATCGTCCGGAACTTGAGCATCCGGAAGAAGCGGCCGTGCCGGCCGACGCGCTCGCCGCGGTAGAGGACGGGGAGGCCGCTCGTCGCGGCGACGACGAGCGCGATCAGCAGCGCGACCGGCAGCAGCACGAGGCCGAAGAGCGCGGCGAGCAGGATGTCGAGCGCGCGCAGCTCGAGGTCGACCAGCCGGTGGGGCGTGTCGGAGGCGAGTCGCGTGTAGCCGCTGACCAGCGTGTCCTCGAGCCCCGTCGGCGCGGACTGCACGCGATCGATGGTAGACCCTCGGGGATGACGGTTCTCGGGCTCGACCACGTGCAGGTGGCGGCGCCGCCCGGGTGCGAGGACGAGGCGCGCGCCTTCTACGGCGCCCTGCTCGAGCTCGAGGAGGTGCCGAAGCCGGAGACGCTGGCGGCGCGCGGCGGCTGCTGGTTCCGCGCCGCCGCGCACGAGCTGCACGTCGGCGTCGAGGAGCCGTTCACGCCGGCGCGCAAGGCGCATCCGGGCCTGGTCGTCGACGGGCTGGACGAGCTGGCCGCGCGGCTCCACGCCGCGGGCGTCGAGGTCGCGTGGGACGAGTCGATCCCCGGCGTGCGCCGCTGCCACGTCGCCGACCCGTTCGGCAACCGTCTCGAGCTGCGGGAGGCGTCGTCCGCTTCGGACCCGTCCGAGCTCTGAGCCAGGACACGTCCCTCGGCGACGTGTCGGGCGGTCAGCGCGACGCGGTCCGTTACCGAGCGGCGCCGAGACGTCGCCCAGTCCGGACGTGTCCACGCTCTGAGCCAGGACACGTCCGGAAGGGCTACCCGCCAGCGAGGAGGCGCAGCGTGGTCTCGCGGATGCGCTTGCGTGTCAGGCCGAACGCTTCCAGCGCGGCCTTGGCGGGAGTCGAAAGGGAGCCGCAGCAGCCCGAGCAGCACGTGCTCCGTCCCCACGATCCAGTGGCCGAGCTCGTCGGGCCTCGCCCGGCGCGCGCGTTGAGGAGGCCCGGCACGCTGGCGCCTTCCGACGCCCGGTAGTGCGCCTCGACGACGCGCTCGAGCCGCGGCCATCGCCCCCTCGTACTATAAATACCGCTTATGGACACGCGGCAGCTGCAGGCGTTCTGCGAGGTGGTCGACCGCAAGTCGTTCTCGCAGGCGGCCGAGCGGCTCGGCGTCACGCAGCCCGCCGTCTCGCTCCAGGTGCGGGCGCTCGAGAAGCGGCTCGGCACGCAGCTTCTCGACCGCTCCGGCCGGCGCGTCGAGCCGACCGAGGCCGGGCTCCGGCTCTACCGCGGCGCCCAGCGGCTGCTCGCCCTCGAGGAGGAGGTGGTCGGCGAGGTGGCCGCGGAGGCGACCGGCGAGCTGACGGGGACGTTCGAGATCGGCGCCTCGACCGGCCCGGGCGGCGTCGTCCTTTCGCGCCTGCTCTGCGAGTTCGCGCAGGCGCATCCGGCGCTCCACGTCTCGCTGAACGTGCACGACACGCAGTCGGTCGTCGAGCGCGTCGCGGAGCGGAGCCTGGAGCTGGGGGTCGTCGGAGCGGCGCCGCGCCACCGCGGCGTCGAGTACGAGCCGTTCTTCCACGACACGGTCG
>CAZBYA010000139.1:0-4427 GCA_964496175.1 uncultured Gaiellales bacterium
GGCCGACGCGCTTCTCGCCCCGCTGCGGCACGAACTTCGCGGCGCTCGCGCTGCCCGTCACCTACCTCGCCGACCGGCTGCTGCCGCTTGCACCGGCCGTCTGGTCGCCGCTCGTCGTCCTCGTCCTCTCGCTGGCGCTGACGATGGAGCTGTGGCGGGTCGTGCAGAGCTCCGCCGCCCCCTGCTGGCGGCTCTTCCTCCTGCCGGGGCTCGCCCTCCAGCGCCTGACGACGCGCGAGCCGCGGCTGGACGAGACGCGCGTCGCGCTCGCCGCCGTCGCGTCCGTGCTGCGCCGCGAGCTAGCATGAATCCCGGCATGCACGAGATCGGGACGATGCGCGTCAAGAGCGGCCTCGCCGAGATGCTCAAGGGCGGCGTGATCATGGACGTCGTCGACGCCGAGCAGGCGAAGATCGCCGAGGAGGCGGGAGCCTGCGCGGTGATGGCGCTCGAGCGCGTGCCCGCCGACATCCGGCGCGACGGCGGCGTCGCCCGCATGTCCGATCCCGAGAAGATCAAGGAGATCCAGGAGGCCGTCACCATCCCCGTGATGGCGAAGTGCCGGATCGGCCACTTCGCGGAGGCGCAGATCCTCCAGGCCCTCGAGATCGACTACATCGACGAGTCGGAGGTGCTGACGCCGGCCGACCTCGAACATCACGTCGACAAGTGGCGGTTCACGGTGCCGTTCGTCTGCGGCTGCACGAACCTCGGCGAGGCGCTGCGGCGGATCGCGGAGGGCGCCGCGATGATCCGGACGAAGGGCGAGGCCGGCACCGGCGACATCGTCAACGCCGTGACGCACATGCGCTCGGTGTTCGGCGCGATCCGGCGGCTCCAGTCGCTGCGCGAGGAGGAGCTCTACGCCGAGGCCAAGAACCTCCAGGCGCCGTACGAGCTCGTCAAGTGGGTCGCGGAGAACGGCCGCCTGCCGGTCGTCACGTTCACCGCAGGCGGGATCGCGACGCCCGCCGACGCGTCGCTCTGCATGCAGCTCGGCGCGGACGGCGTGTTCGTCGGCTCCGGCATCTTCAAGTCGGGCAACCCCGCGCAGCGGGCCCGCGCGATCGTCGAGGCGACGACGCACTACCTGGATCCCGAGGTGCTCGCGCGCGTCTCCGCCGGTCTCGGCGAGGCGATGGTGGGCATCTCCGCCAGCTCGCTCGACCCGAGCGAGCTGCTCGAGCGCCGCGGCTGGTAGCCGCGCTCAGCCCGCTAGCCGCGGTACTCGGCGAGGAACACGAGCACCTGCGCGTTCTGCGGCGCCGAGTCGCCGCCGAGCGGCGTCTGCTGCACGACCTTGCCGGCCTGCGCCTTCGTCGTCACGGGGTAGGGCAGGTAGAGGAGACGCAGGTTCGCGCCGTTGAGGGCGGCGAGCGCCTGCTGGAGCGTCATGCCGACGGTGTTGGGCACGTGCTCGGACGGCTTCGTGCCGGGGCCCTGCGAGAGGTTGAGCTGCACGTGCGCGCGGTACGGCACTGTCGTACCCGCCGGCTTCGCCTGCTGCTCGACCGTCCCGAGCGGGTCGGTGCCGGGGATGAACGCCAGGCTCGGGAAGACGTTCGCGTTCCACATCGCCTGGACCGCGCTCGCCTCGGTGCGGGTGGTGACGCCCGGCATCGTCGCGTTCTGCGGCTGCGGCGGCTGCGCCGCCGTGGTGGTCGGCGACGTCTGCGTCGTCTGCGCGGCGGTCGTCGTCGGCACCGTGGTGACGGCCGCGGTCGTCGTCGGAGTGGGCTTCGGCTTCGCGTGGACGGTCGTCGTCGGCGCTGCGTGCGCACGCGCGACCGCGAGCGTCACGACCGAGCCCTTCGGCAGCTTCGAGCCGGCGGCGGGCAGCTCGCGCACGACCGTGCCGGGGCGGCTCGACGACGTGACGGGCGCGACGGCGGTGTGCAGGCCGAGCAGGCCGAGCCGGGCCTGCGCGGCGGTGACGCTCGTCCCGCGGATGTCGGGGACCAGCACCTGGGCGGCGGGCGCCCGCACCGTCACCGCTGTCGCGGTCGTGACGGTCGTGGCCGCCTGTCCCGAGCCGCGATGCGTGAGGAACCAGGCGGCGACGAGGCCGGCGACGATCAGCGCCAGGATCCCGAGGGCGAGCAGCATCCCCGTGCCGATCCGGCGGTCGGGCGGAGGCGGGACGAAGTCGGGCGGAGGCACCGGCGGTGGCGGTGGCGGTGCCGTCGAGACGAGCGTCGGCTCGTCCGGTGCGGGCCAGGCGTCGCTTGGGGGCTCTGGACGACTCATGATTCCTGCGGTGCAACGGCTTTTGGTCACTGGCGGTTGCGGGTACCTCGGCCGCGAGCTCGTCCGCCGCGCCGGCGAGCGGGGCCTGGCGGTGCGTGCGACGTGGTGGCGGCGGGAGCCGAGCGGCCCTGCGGAGTGGGTGCGGGCCGACGTGCGCGACGAGGCCGCGATGCTCGCCGCGGCGGCCGGGTGCGACGCGGTCGTGCACACGGCGTACGTCCAGGGCGGCGAGGAGTGGTCGACGAACGTTGACGGCTCGGCCGCCGTCGCGCGGGCGGCGCGCGGCGCCCGGCTCGTGCACCTCTCGAGCGACCTCGTCTTCTCGGGGACGCGCGGCCGCTACCGGGAGGCGGATGAGCCTGCGCCCGTGAACGCGTACGGACGCTCGAAGGCGGAGGCGGAGCGTCTTGTCGCGTCGCTGCACCCCGAGGCGACGATCGGGCGGACCTCGCTGCTCTACGGCGGCGCCGAGCCGGGCCCGCAGGAGCGGCTCGCGCGCGAGGGGACGCGCTTCTTCGTCGACGAGATCCGCTCGCCCGTGCACGTCGGCGACCTCGCGGAGGTGGTGCTGGAGCTGATCGAGCTCGACCACGCAGGGCCGCTTCACCTCGGCGGCGCGGACGACGTCACGCGCTACGACTTCGCGCTGCTGCTCGGCGCCGATCCGGCGCGGATCGAACGCGCGCACACGACGGCCGACCGGGCGCCGAACGTGTCGCTCGACAGCTCGCTCGCGGCGGCGCTGCTCACGACGCGGCTGCGTGGGGTCTACGAGGTGCTGCGGTAGCGCTCGGCGGCCGCGCGACCCTCGGGCGTGAGGAGGAAGTGCTCGAGCGGGACGTGCAGCAGGGCGGCGCGGCACTCCGCGAGCGGCGAGTCGCCGTCGGTGAGCTCGGCGTCGACGTGCAGGCGTCGCCCGCGCGCGTCGACGAGCCGTGCGCGCAGCAGCAGCTCGGTGTTGATCGGGACGGGCCGGCGGTAGCGGACGAAGATCCGCGCCGTCACCGCGGGGAACGAGTGCCAGGTGGCGAGCAGCCCGACGGCCTCGTCGAGCGCGCCGGCGACGAGGCCGCCGTGGACGATCCCCGGACCGCCCTGGTGGCGCTCGTCGAAGGAGAGCCACGCCTCGTACTCGGTCAGCCCCTCCTCGACCGGGTGGGGGAGGTGCAGCCCGGTCGGGTTGTCGCCACAGCCCCAGCACGCCGGATCGTGGTGGGGCGGGATCCGCGTCATTCGTCCCAGACGTTCTCGAACGTGCCGAAGCGGAGCTCCTGGACGTAGTGGATCCGCGCCTCGTCGCCGCGCCGCAGGTACTCCTCGCGGTGCTCGGCCAGGAAGGCGTTGTACGCGTCGGCCGACTCCCAGCGGTCGACGACCAGGTAGCGGCCGGGCTCCTCGAGGTCGCGCAGGAGCTCGGTGCCGATGTAGCCGCGCCCGCGCCGGAAGAACTGCGCCCACTCGCCCTCCGGCCCGTAGGCCTGTTCGAACGCCTCGGCGTCGCGCGTCTCGTAGCGGAACACGAGGGCGATCATGCTTGTAACAGACTGTCACTAAGTGCCTGCGGGGCGGCCGCAGGATTCCCGGAACGCTTGTAACAGACTGTTACTAACCTCGGGATCACCGCAGGCCGCCGCGCTCCATGTGCGCCCGGAAGAAGTTCTCGCTTCCGGCCGTGGCCATGGCGGCCGAGGCGCTGATCTCCAGGCACAGCGCCGCCGCCGCGACGATCTGCGCGAAGCGGTAGACCTTGCCACTGCCGGCGCACCCGAGCACCGCGAGCCACTCGCGCGCGGACGGGAGCGTGGTTCCGCCGCCGACCGTGCCCACCTCGAGGCCGCCGAAGCGGATCGACACCTGCAGGCCGCCGTCGACACGGCGCGCGACGCCGTGCGCCATCGAGCTCGTCCCGACCATGCCGAGGTCCTGCCCCGTCGCGGCGAAGACCGCCGCGATCGCCGACGCCGGAGTGAACGCGACCGACTGCATCCCGCTCGCGACCGCACCGTGCGTCCCTGCCCACGACAGGGCCTCGAGGTCCTCCGTCGTCGTGCGCAGGACGCGCGCGATCTGCTCGTCCGACAGGAAGCACTCCGCGAGCACCGACTTGCCATGCCCGGACTGGAAGTACTCGGCCGACGGCTTCTTGTCGCCGCCCATGTTCGCCTCGAGGATCGCGCGCT
>CAZBYA010000140.1:0-4319 GCA_964496175.1 uncultured Gaiellales bacterium
CATGAACTGCGACAGCTGCGAGGAGCCGAAGAACTCCTTCAGCGCCGCCACGACCGGCCGGATGTTGATGATCGTCTGCGGCGTGATCGTGTCGACGTCCTCGGTCGTCATCCGCTCGCGGACGACGCGCTCCATGCGGTAGAGGCCGACGCGGAACGCCTCCTGGATCAGCTCGCCCGTCGTGCGGAGGCGGCGGTTGCCGAAGTGCTCGTACTCGTCGAGCTCGGTGCGGATCGGGTCGCGCGAGAGGCCGATCGCATCCGCGGCGTAGTCCTTCGAGTCCTCCGGCACGCCGATCGCATGCGGGAGCGAGACGAGCTTCTGGACGAGCGCCAGGATGTCCTGCGTCGTCAGGACGCGCGTGTCCTCCGGCACGTCGACGCCGAGCCGCTGGTTCAGCTTGTAGCGGCCGACCTTGGTCAGGTCGTAGCGCTTCGGGTCGAAGAAGAGCGACCGCAGCAGGTTGCGCGCGTTGTCGAGCGTCGGCGGCTCGCCGGGGCGCTGCTTCTTGAAGACCTCGATCAGCGCCTCCTCCTCGCGCGTCGTCGGGTCCTTGTCGAGCGTGTTGCGGATGAACACCGAGTCGCCGAACAGCTTGAGCATCGCCTCGTTCGACGAGGTGTCGAGCGCGAACCCGGTGTTCGGATCCTCGGCCGGCAGGGCGCGCAGCAGCGTCGTGATCGGCAGCTTGCGCTTCCGGTCGATGCGCGCGTACACGACGCCCTTCTTGTCGATCTCGAGCTCGAGCCACGAGCCGCGGCTCGGCATCAGGTTCGCGGTGAAGACCTGCTTCGCCGCGTCCTTCGGCTCCATCAGGTAGGCGCCGGGTGAGCGGACGAGCTGCGTCACGATCACGCGCTCGGTGCCGTTGATGATGAACGTGCCCCACTCCGTCATCATCGGGAAGTCGCCCATGAACACCGTCTGCTCGCGGATCTCGCCGGTGTCCTTGTTGACGAACCGGACCGTCATCGAGAGCGGAGCCTGGTACGTCAGGTCCTTCTCACGGCACTCCTGGATCGAGAACTGCGGCTCGCCGAAGCGGTAGTCGCCGAACTCGACGGCGAGCGAGCCGGTGTAGTCCTCGATCGGCGAGATGTCGTCGATCGTCTCGCGGAGGCCTTCGCGGAGGAACCAGTCGAAGGACTCACGCTGGATGTCGATCAGGTTGGGGAGGTCGAGGACGTGCTTGAGACGAGAGAACGACTTGCGCGCGCGAGGCGCTGTGACCGTCTGGGCCAAGAAGAACAGCCTCCCTTACTGGCTATGAAGTGAGGGGCGAAGCAGGAAAAAGAGCGTGCAAAAGTCGGCGGGTGCGGACGTCGGCGCAACCCCCCACGATAGCGGAGGCGGCCCTCCAGCCGCAAGGCATGCGGCGAGGGCCCCGTCGGGCCGACTGCGCGCAGGGTACCACGCCGGAAGCCCTGCTTTCAAGCCGAATTCGGGAGCCGGCCCGGCGCGGGGCGCCGGGCCGGGTTCCCCGCTAGCCGTTCGTGGTCGTCGTCTGGTCGGTCGTCGTGCCGCCGGCGGGCGCGGTCGGCGCCGGGCAGTTGCCCGAGGCGTCGGGCAGCACGTCGCCCTTCTGCTCGCGCTTCGCCGCCGCCTTCGCGCCGACGGTGATCTTCACCCAGCGGCCCGACTTGCCGGCCTTGTGGCAGATCGTCACCTTCTGCTCGCCCTTGCCGTGGGCGTGCTCCTCGGTCGTCGTCGTGCCGGTCGTCGACGTCGAGGTCGACGTCGAGCCTGTCGTGCTCCCGCCGTGGTCGTGGCCGTGCCCGTCGCCCGCGAGGGCGTACGAGGAGCCGGCGCCGGCGACGAACAGGGCGAGCGCGATTGCCTTCACCTTCACGGGGTCCTGCCTTCCTGACGGGGACGGTTCTGAGGGAAAGACGCCGCGGGCGCGGCGAACCTTCGCCGCGCCCGCGGAAATCACCCGTTCGAGGTGGGTCCTACTTCAGCTCGACCGAGGCGCCTGCCTCCTCGAGCTGCGACTTGATCTGGTCGGCCTCCTCCTGGTTCACGCCCTCCTTGACGGGCTTGGGGGCCGAGTCGACCAGGTCCTTCGCCTCCTTGAGGCCGAGGCCGGTGACGGCGCGCACCACCTTGATCACCTGGATCTTCTGGGCGCCCGCCGCGGTGAGGACGACGTCGAAGGAGGTCTTCTCCTCCGCCGCCGCGGCGGCCTCGCCGCCGCCGGCGACCGCGCCGGCCGCGACGGCGACCGGAGCGGCGGCCGTGATGCCCCACTCGTCCTCGATCTTCTTCTTCAGCTCGACCAGCTCGAGGACGGTCATGCTCCCGAGCTGCTCGAAGACGGTGTCAACCGCCGCCATGGTCATGCCTCCTGGGTCTCTTCGATTGTGGTTTCGGTTCCGGATTCCGCCGCGGGTGCCGCCCCGCCCTGCTCCAGCTGCTCGATGCGGGCGTCGATCAGCCCGTAGAGGTCCTGGAGCGGAGCGTTGACGAGCGCGAGCAGGTTGTTGAGCGGCGCGATCACGGCGCCCAGCACCTGGCCGCGCAGGATCTCGAGCGGCGGGAGCTTCGCGAGCTCCTCGACGTCCGAGCCGGAGATCTCGCGGCCCTGCATGACGCCGCCGCGGATCGCGAGGACGCGCGTGTCGCGGGCCGAGTCTGCCAGCGCCTTCGCGACCGCCACGGCGTCGCCGTCGGCCTCGATGAACGCGATCGCCGACGGGCCCTCCAGCAGCGCCAGCAGCGCCTCCGCGCCCGCGGCCTCGGCCGCCCGGCGGGTGAGGGTGTTCTTGACGACCGTGAACCTCGCCCCGTGCTCGAGCAGCCGCCCGCGGAGGGCGTCGATCTGGGGCATCGTCAGGCCGCGGTAGTCGGCCACGATCAGCGTGTCGGCGGTGCGAAGCCGCTCCGTCAGCTCGCTGACGACCCGTTCCTTGTCCTCTTTCTGCACGTCACCTCCTCCTTCTTGACGACGAGCCCGCACGGTGGCGGGCTCGCAAGGAGAAAAGCAGTGCTCCCAGGAGGCCGCCTCGGGAGGGCTTCTGCGCAGGACGCGCTGCCTCCGGTCTTCAGCGACGGGCTCTGCTACCTAGGCCGTTGCGGGAACGGCCTCCTGCGTCTCGCCCAGCTCCTCAGCGATGTCGCGGGTCCGCGTCGGGTCGACGTGGATGCCCGGCCCCATCGTGGAGGTGAGCGTGATCTTCTTGATGTAGCGCCCCTTCGCCGCGGCGGGCTTGGCCCGCACGATCTCGTCGATCAGCGCGGCGTAGTTCTCGACGAGCGCGCGCTCGTCGAAGCTCTTCTTGCCGATCGGGATGTGCACGTTGGCGCCGCGGTCGGTGCGGTACTCGAGCTTGCCCGCCTTGGCATCGCGCACGGCCTTGGCGATGTCGAACGTGACCGTGCCGGTCTTCGGGTTCGGCATCAGGCCGCGCGGGCCGAGGATGCGGCCGAGCCGGCCGACGCTTCCCATCTGGTCCGGCGTCGCGATCGCGACGTCGAAGTCGGTGAAGCCCTCCTCGACGCGCTTCGCCAGGTCGGCCGAGCCGACCACATCGGCGCCCGCCTCCTGCGCCTCGCGCGCCTTTTCGCCCTCGGCGAAGACGGCGACGCGCGCCTCGCGGCCCGTCCCGTGCGGGAGCATCATCGTCCCGCGCAGCTGCTCGTCGGCGTGCCGCACGTTGAGGCCGAGGTTCAGGTGCACCTCGACGGTCTCGTCGAACTTCGCTCCCGGGGCGCCCTTCAGCAGCCGGATCGCCTCGACCGGCGAGTACAGCTGCTCGCGGTCGAACGCGCCGCGGGACTCGCGGTAGCGCTTGCCACGGTCCGCCATCAGCGCTCCACCTCCACTCCCATGCTTCGAGCAGTGCCGGCGATCACGAGCATCGCCTGCTCGACGTCGCGGGCGTTCAGATCGGGCATCTTCGTCTCGGCGATCGAGCGGAGCTGCGCGCGGGAGAGGGTGCCGACCTTGTTCCGGTTCGGCTCGGCCGAGCCCTTGTCGAGCCGCAGCGCCTCCTTGATCAGGACGGCGGCCGGCGGCGTCTTCGTGATGAAGTCGAAGCTCCGGTCCTCGTAGACCGTGATCTCGACCGGGGTGATGCGGCCGTTCTCCTGCGCGGTCTGCGCGTTGAACGCCTTGCAGAACTCCATGATGTTGACGCCGTGCTGGCCGAGCGCAGGCCCGACCGGCGGCGCCGGGTTGGCCTGGCCGCCGGGGATCTGGAGCTTGATCAGTGTCAGGACTTTCTTCGCCATGAGCCTTTCCTCGTCGACCTAATCCAGTTTCTTGACCTGGTCGAAGCCGAGCTCGACCGGAACCTGGCGCTCGAAGATGTCGACGAGCA
>CAZBYA010000141.1:0-4264 GCA_964496175.1 uncultured Gaiellales bacterium
GTCATCGCCGTCGCGATCGTCTCGAGGTCGCGCATCTCGCCGACGAGGATCACGTCCGGGTCCTGACGAAGCGCGCCCCGCAGGCCCTCCGCGAACGAGACGGCGTCGACGCCGATCTCGCGCTGGTTGACGATGCAGCCCTTGTGGCGGTGCAGGAACTCGATCGGGTCCTCGATCGTGAGGATGTGGTCGTGGCGCGAGCGGTTGATCTCGTCGATCAGCGACGCGAGCGTGGTCGACTTGCCCGAGCCGGTCGGGCCGGTGACGAGGACGAGCCCGCGCGGCTTCCCCGACAGCTGGTGGAGAGACGACGACAGGCCGAGCTCCTCGAGCGACTTGATGTTGTTGGGGATCAGGCGGAACGCGGCGCCGACCGTCTCGCGCTGGAAGAAGACGTTGACGCGGAAGCGCGCGAGCCCGGGGATCGAGTGCGCGAAGTCGAGCTGGCGGCTCACCTCGAGCCGCTTCTGCTGCTCGCTCGAGAGGATGCGGTAGAGCAGGTCGCGCGTCTGGTCCGCGCTGAGCGCGGGGACGCCGTCGAACCGCTGGAGGTGGCCGCGCACGCGCACGACCGGCGGCGACCCCACCGTCAGGTGGAGGTCGGAGGCGTCGAGCTGGACCATCTGCGTCAGCAGCTGGTCGATCGAGGAGACGTCGGCCATCCGGTTCCCCTATCGGCCCTCGCTGTCGCCGACTTGAGGGAATCGCGGGATCCCTCGAAATGGGGGCGGCGGCAGTGAATCGTGTGCCGATTCAATCGGTCCACTCAGGTAACCGACCGCCCCACCCGTGGGTGAAGGGAGAGAGCACCAGATGGTCGAGAAGCTGCAGAAGCGACTCACAGGCGACGAGGGCTTCACCCTCATCGAAATGCTGGTCGTGATCATCATCCTGGGCATCCTGCTCGCCATCGCGATCCCCTCGTACCTCGGGTTCCGCGACCGCGCGAACAAGGCGGCTGCACAGGCGAACGTCCGCGCCGCCGTCCCGGGGATGGAGGCCTACAACGCCGACCACGGCACCTACACCGGCGCCACCTCGGCGATCCTGCAGGCGTCCTACGACGCCGGCATCAAGCACATCGTCGTCAAGACCGCCAACTCGACGACGTACTGCGTCCAGTCCACGGTCGGCAAGTACACGTTCTCCAAGGCCGGTCCGGCGGCGGACATCGTCCAGGCGACCTGCCCGTAAACCGGGTGCGCCGGAGCGCCGCGCGGGCGGCGCTCCGGCTCCCTCGATCGAGCTAACTCACGGCGAGGGAGCGCGAATCCCTCATAGGGGGGCGTGCCGCGCACCGGCCCCGGTCGATACCGGGCCTGCCACAGGTAACCCCTCGAGCTTTTGGAAGGGAGCGACGAGGCATGTTGACAAAGCTGCGGATGCGGCTTGCGAGCGACGAGGGCTTCACCCTCATCGAAATGCTGGTCGTGATCATCATCCTGGGCATCCTGCTCGCCATCGCGATCCCCTCGTACCTCGGGTTCCGCGACCGCGCGAACAAGGCGGCTGCACAGGCGAACGTCCGCGCCGCCGTCCCGGGGATGGAGGCCTACAACGCCGACCACGGCACCTACACCGGCGCCACCTCGGCCGTCCTCCAGGCGTCCTACGACGCCGGCATCAAGCACATCGTCGTCAAGACGGCGAACTCGACCACGTACTGCATCCAGTCCACGGTCGGCAACTTCTCGTACATGAAGGCCGGCCCGTCGGCGGACATCGTCTCCGGCACCTGCCCGTAACGCGGGCGGCAGCTGGAACTTGAGGGGCGCGGGGACCGCGCCCCTCGTCGTTTCGGGGATCAAGGCCGCGGCGCGGGCGGCCGATAGGGAGAGGGTGAGCACCTCGCTGCACCTGCGTGGCATCGTGCTCGCGGGCGCCCTCGCGGCGCTCGCGCTCGCGCTCGGCTTCGTCACGCTGGCGATGAACCAGACCGCGTCCCAGGCGACGCCGCAGACGATCCTGCCGCTGAAGGACCGGCACCCGCACGCCGCGGCCGCCGGGCGGGCAGCGGCGAAGCCCGCTGCGCCGCGTCACGTCGCGGCCGCGCGCCCGACGCCCGTCGACCCGAACGTCGCCGCGGCGAAGGCGGCGGGGCTGCCTGCGCAGGTCGCGGACGCGCTCGGCCGTCATCCGGTTGCGGTCGTCGAGCTCAGCTCGCAGCACGACCCGGTCGCGCAGCTCTCGTCGGTGGAGGCCCGCCAGGGCGCCGCCGACGCCGGCGCGGCGTTCGTCGCGGTCAGCGTCGACCGCGACGGCGGCGCGGTGGCGGCGCTGACGCGGCTGCTGGGCAAGCTGCCGGATGCGCCGGCGGCCCTGGTCTACGTCCGGCCGGCGACGCTCTACGTGACGCTGCCGGGCTTCATCGACCGCACCGCCGTGCAGCAGGCGGCCGCGAGCGCGGCGCTTGCGGCGAGGCAAACGACCTCGTGACGCCGATGGGAGGGGGTCGCGAGCTGTTCGTCCGCCATGCGCGCAAGGACGGGCGCTCGGTCGCGGTGCTGCGGGCGATCGACTACGGCACGGAGTGCATCGTCGAGACCGAGGTGTTCCCGCCGAACGCGGCGACGGCGCTGCGCGCGGGCCCGTACTCGTTCGCGGACGCGCGCGAGGCGACGGCGTTCGTCACGGAAGCGGTCGAGGCCCTGATGTACCTCGGCTGCGACGTCCAGGCCGCGTAGCGGCGGTTCGGGCCGTGTCCCGGCTCTGAGCTAGGACACGGCCCAAATCGACACCTACCGCCTCGCCGACGAAGCGGGCGTAGCGCGCCGCGGCGACCTCGCCGCCACCGAACATGCCGTGCAGGAGCTCCAGGTCGAGGAACGGCGCCGGCGCACCGAGGCCCGCAGTCGACCGGAAGCTCGACCATGGCCACTCCGCTGGGTGCGCACAGAGTCCGGCCCGTACCGGATTGAGGACGACGTAACGCGCGACCGCGAAGAGGTGTTCCTCGCGGTCCAGGACGGCAGCCCAGAAGCGGCGCTCGAATAGCGCTCCTTCGCGCGGCTTGACGTCGTTGAACCACCCGGCATATGCGCTCTTCAGGTCGCGGATCCCGTCGGAGATGTTGGCCTCGGGGGTGTCGAGGACGAGATGGAAGTGATTGCCCATCAGGCAGTAGGCATGCAACTGCCAGCGGCGTCGATGAACGACCCTCTCGAGCAGGTGCAGGAAGACGTCGCGATCGCCGGCGTACACGCCGAATATCGGCTGCTTGTCGACGGCACGCGACGTCGCGTGATAGAGGACACCGGGCGCCTGGACGCGGGGCGGGAAGCCCATGCCGCGACGCTAGCGGGCGTCGGCCTAGCCGTCATCGGCGTCTCCGGCCACCGCCCTATCGGGACGTGTCCACGCTCTGAGCCGGGACACGCCCCGAAGTGCCAGGTACGGTCGCGGGATGCACCTGCTGCTGCTCGCCCGGCACGGACAGTCGACGTTCAACGTCGACCACGTGATCAACGGCGACCCCGCTCTCGACCGCGGGCTCTCGCCGCGCGGCGTCGAGGAGGCGCGCTCGCTCGGCGCGCAGCTCGCCGCCGCAGCCATCGACCTCTGCGTCGTCTCCCGCTTCCCGCGCGCGCACGAGACCGCCCGCCTCGCGCTCGGCGACCGCGCCGACCGCATCCCGACCGAGGTCGACCCCGACCTCGACGACGTGCGCATCGGCGACCTCGAGGGCCAGACGATCGACGACTACCACGCGTGGAAGAGCGCCCACAGCCGCACGGACCCGTTCCCCGGCGGCGAGAGCCTCGCCGACTCCGCCCGCCGCTACGCCGACGCGTTCGAGCGCCTGCTCGCACGCAGCGAGCCGACGGTCCTCTGCGTCTGCCACGAGATCCCCGTCCGCTACGCCGTCAACGCCGCCGCAGGCTCCGACGACCTCGACTACCCGCTGCACCTCGTCGCGAACGCCACGCCGTACGTGTTCGACGCCGACGGGCTCGCCCGCGCCGTCGCGCGGATCCGCGAGCTCGCTACACGACCGTGACCCGCGCGAGCTCCTCGACGGACGTGAGTCCGGCCGCCACCTTCGCGAGCCCGTCGTCCCAGAGCGTGCGCATGCCCGCCGCGATCGCGGCGCGCTCGATGTCCTCCCGCGACGCCTTGCGCGCCGCGAGCGTCTCGAGCTCCTCGTTCATCATCATCAGCTGGAAGACGCCGACCCGGCCGCGGTAGCCGGTCTGGTTGCAGCGCGGGCACCCGCGCTTGCGGTACAGCGCCATCCCGTCGGTCATCGCCGCGACGTCCGGCGAGA
>CAZBYA010000142.1:0-4254 GCA_964496175.1 uncultured Gaiellales bacterium
ACCGCACGTGGCGCGACGGCGTCGCCAAGGGCACGGGCTACCTCTCCGACTACGCGGACGTCGCGTACGGGCTGATGGAGCTGCACGTCGCCGACGGCGACCCGCGCTGGCTGCTCGAGGCGCACCGGCTCGCGACGCTCGCCGTCGACCTCTTCGCCGACGACGACGGCGGCGGCTTCGTCCAGGCGCCGCGGGACGGCGAGCAGCTCGTCGCGCGCAAGGTCGAGCTCGACGACCACCCGACCCCGAGCGGGAACTCGATGCTCTCCTACGTGCTCCTGCGGCTCGCGCGCCTGTGGGGCGACGACGAGCTCGAGCGCCGCGGCGTCGGCGTCCTGCGCCTCGCGCGCGACGCGGTCGTGCGCGCGCCGACGGCGTTCGGCTGGCTGCTCGTCGCGCTCGACCAGCACCTGGCCCCGCACCGCGAGCTCGCGATCGTCGGCCCGCCCGGGACGCCGGTCGCGAAGGCGGCGCTCGCCGCCGCCGCGCCGACCGACGTGGTCGCGTTCGGCCCGGCCGGCGAGGTGCCGCTGCTCGCCGGCCGGGGCCTGGTTCAGGGACAACCGGCGGTCTACGTCTGCGAGCGCTTCGCGTGCGCGCTGCCGGTGACCGATCCGGCGGCCTTCGACTAACGGGGCGCGGCCTCCCGGGTGCCGACGCGCGTCGGCGCCTCGCCGACCTCGCGCCGCTCGGCCGCCGTCGGCTCGCTCGCGGCCCGCCGGTCGTACGCCGGCACGGGCGCCGCGACGGGTGCACGGCGTGCGGCCCGCATCGGCTCCAGCGTGGCGCCGAGCACGTAGCCGAGCCCGAACGCGAGCACGCCGAGCCACGTCCCCACCGTGAGGACCGCCCCGTGGACGTGGATGTCGCTCGACCACGTGAGCACGTGCGAGCGGACCGTGTTGCCGTGGGGCTGCATCGCGGCGAGCACCCAGCCCGTCACGGCCAGGACCGGCAGGAAGCCGAGCAGGAACATCCCCGGCGGATGGCCGCCGGTGCCGCGCAGCTGCGACAGCGCGAGCACGATGCCCGCCGCGGCGACGAGCGCGTACGCGCCCCAGTAGCCGCCGGTCGAGCCGCGGCCGATCTGCGCCGCCGACCACAGCAGGACGCCCGCGATCGCCGCAGCCAGCAGCGTCGCGGGAGCTCTCGAGACGCCGTTCATGGTCATCACCTCTTCTCGGTGCTTTTCTGGAGAACGCCCGAGCAGGCACTAGAGTTGCGCCATGGCGCTGCTGGAGGTCCGCAACGTCACCCGGCGCTTCGGGGGCATCGTCGCGATCGACGACGTGTCGCTCGACGTCGACCAGGGCCGGATCGTCGGCCTGATCGGGCCGAACGGCGCAGGCAAGACGACGCTGTTCAACGTGATCACGCGCCTCTACCGGCCGGACTCCGGGACGCTCGACTTCGCCGGCCGGACGCTGCTGCACACGCCGCCGCACCGGATCGTCCGGCGCGGCATCGCCCGCACGTTCCAGAACGTCGAGCTGTTCCCGACGATGACGGTGCTCGACAACGTCCTCGTCGGCGCGCACACGCGGACGCGGCCGTTCGGCAGCCGCGCCGCCCGCGCCCGCGCGCTCGAGGCGCTGCGCTACGTCGAGCTCGCCGACGTCGCGAACCGCCGCGCGCACGGGCTGCCGTTCGGGACGCTGAAGCGCGTCGAGCTGGCGCGCGCGCTCGTCGCCGAGCCGCGCCTGCTGCTGCTCGACGAGCCCGCCGGCGGGCTCAACCACGAGGAGGTGTCGGAGCTCGGCGCGTTCATCCGCCGGCTCCGCGAGGACTTCGACCTGACCGTCCTGCTCGTCGAGCACCACATGGGCCTGGTGATGGGGATCGCCGACCGGATCCACGTGCTCGACTTCGGCCGCAAGATCGCCGAGGGCGCGCCCGAGGAGGTGCAGCGCAACCCGGCGGTGATCGAGGCCTACCTCGGAGCGGACTCCGACGCGGCGTGACGGCCCTCGCGTGGGAGGGCTGCGTCAACGTCCGCGACCTCGGCGGCCTGCCGACCGAGGCCGGCGGGAGCACGAGGCTGGGCGAGGTCGTCCGCTCCGACAACGTCCGCAAGCTCACGGACGCCGGCTGGCGCGCGCTCGCCGCCCACGGCGTGACGCGCATCGTCGACCTCCGCTGGCCGGAGGAGCTCGCGGAGGACGCGCCGCGGGACGTCGACGTCGAGGTCGTGCACGTGTCCGTGCTGGGCGAGCGCTTCGACCCCGAGTACGTGGCGGAGCTCGACGCGCACCTCCACTCCGTCGACGACGCCGCGGAGCACTACGTCTGGTCGTACCTCGACTTCCTCGAGCGCGGCCGCGAGCGGTTCGGCAGCGCGCTCGCGGCGATCGCAGACGCCGAGGGGACGGTCGTCGTCCACTGCGCGGGCGGCAAGGACCGCACCGGGCTGGTCTCCGCGCTGCTGCTCCGCCTCGCCGGCGTGGCGCCCGCGACGATCGCCGCGGACTACGCGCGCTCGGGCCCGAACCTCGCGGAGTCGACACGTGCCTGGATCGAGGCGGCGCCGGACGAGCGGGAGCGCCGGAAGCGCGAGCTGCTCGCGCCGACGCCCGCCGAGGCGATGGAGCGGGTGCTCGCCGAGCTGGAGCGCCGCTACGGCGACGTCGCGTCCTACCTGCGCGCGGCCGGCCTCGACGCGGCGCAGGTCGCGCGCCTCAAGGACCGCCTTGCGCCTGCTTGAGCTGCGCGGCGTCGTCTCGCTCGCGGTCGACGACGGCGAGTGGGTCCCGGTCGAGGGGCCGGGCGCGGACGCGCTGCTCGACGTGGTCACGGGCGTCGTGCGGGGAGACGTCGAGGTGTGGCTCGAGGGCGAGCGGCTCCACCGGCCGACGCCCGAACGCGTCGCGCGGCGCGGCGTCGCCGTCGTGCCGGCCGACCGCGGCACGTTCGGCGCGCTGTCGGTGCTCGACAACCTGCACGTCGGCGCCTGGGTGCGCCGCGGCTCGTCGCAACGGGACCTCGTGCGCGTCTTCGAGCTCTATCCGGTGCTCTACGAGCGGCGGCGCGAGCGCGCTGCGAGGCTTCCGAGGGACGAGCAGGAGCTGCTCGCGCTCGGGCGCGCGGTGATGGCGCACGCGCGCCTGGTGCTGGTCGAGCAGCCCCGCGCCCTCGACGGGTTGCGCCGGTTGAACGACGCGGGGACGGCGATCGTGCTGGCGACGCCGTGAGCGCGTTCCTGCAGCACGCGGTCGCCGGGCTCGCCGCCGGCGGGGTCTACGCGACGCTCGCGCTCGGCCTCGTGCTCGTCCAACGCGCGACCGGGGTCGTCAACGTCGCCCAGGGCTCGTTCGCGACGCTGTCGGCCTTCGTCTGCTGGTCGCTGCTCCAGCACGGTTGGACGTTCTGGGCGGCGCTGGCCGTGACGGCCGCGCTCTCGTTCCTCGGCGGCGCCGCCCTCGAGCAGGCGCTCGTGCGCCCGCTCGCCGACCCTCGCGCGCTCACGCTCCTGACCGCCGGCCTGCTGCTGGTCGTCGACGGGCTCGACCGCTGGGTGTGGGGTGCCGCGCCGCGGGCGCTCGCCGGGCCGTTCTCGGCCGCGCACGTCCACCTGTTCGGCGCGGCCGTGCCGAAGCGCGAGCTGGGCGTGCTCGCCGTCACGCTCGGCGCGTGCGCGGCGCTCGGGCTGCTGCTTCGGCACACGAAGCTGGGGCTCGGGCTGCGGGCGGCCGCCGCCAACCGCGCGGCGGCGCGTCACGCGGGCGTGCCGGTGACTGCCCTCGCGGCCGTCTCCTGGGGCCTGGCGGCGGCGCTTGGCGGGGCCGGCGGGGTGATGGCGGCGACCGCCGCGGGCGTCGATCCGGCGCTGCTTCGCACGGCGATCCTCTACGCGCTCGCGGCGGCCGCGGTCGGCCGCTTCGCGGCGCCGCTCGCCGCCGTCGGCGGTGCGCTCGTGCTCGGCGCCGCCCTCGAGTTGCTCGGCGCGTACGTCCACCGGATCGACGGCGGCCTGCGGCCGGCGACGGCGCTCGCAGCGCTGCTCGCGACGCTCGTCGTCCTGCGCGTCCGGCCGGTGAGGTCGGCGTGAGGCGGCTCGCGCCCGCCGTGGTGCTCCTGCTCGTCGTGCCGCCGTTCGTGCTCGCCGACCGGCGCACGTACGAGCTGGCGGCGGCCGGCGCGTACGCGGTCGCGGCGCTCGGTCTCGGCGCGCTCGCCCGCGCCGGGCGGCTGTCGCTCGGTCAGGGCGGCCTGATGGCCGCGGGCGGCTACGCGGCGGCCGTGCTCGCCGCCCACCAC
>CAZBYA010000143.1:0-4224 GCA_964496175.1 uncultured Gaiellales bacterium
CAGGGCGAGTCGGAGATGGCGACCTACAACAAGACGCTCGGCAAGTTCCAGCTCGTCGGCATCCCGCCGGCGCCGCGGGGCGTGCCGCAGGTCGAGGTCTCGTTCGACATCGACGCGAACGGGATCATCCACGTCACCGCCAAGGACCTCGGCACCGGTAACGAGCAGCAGATCCGGATCGAGGGCGGCTCGGGCCTCAAGCAGGATGAGATCGACCGCATGATCAAGGAGGCCGAGGCGCACTCGGAGGACGCGCACCGGCTGCGCGAGCTCGCCGACGCCCGCAACAACGGCGAGGCGCTCGCGTACCAGATCGAGAAGTCGCTCAAGGAGCACCGCGAGAAGATCGACGAGGCGGTCGCCTCGACCGTCGAGGGCCGGATCATGGAGCTCCGGAACGTCCTCGCGTCGTCCGACGTGTCGGAGATCAAGGCGAAGACCGACGCGCTCCAGGAGGCGTGGACGCAGGCGGCCTCGGCGATGTACGCCCAGGCGTCCTCGTCGCAGCCGTCGGGCGGCGACGGCGGTGCGGGCGCCGGCAGCGGCGGCGACTCCGACCACGAGGTGGTCGAGGACGCCGAGTACGAGGTGGTCGACGAGTAATGGCCGAGGAGGAGCTCGAGCAGCAGCAGGTCGACGAGCAGGTCGACGAGCTCGAGACGGTCACGCGCGAGCGCGACGAGTACCTCGACGCGCTCCAGCGGCTGAAGGCCGAGTTCGACAACTACCGCAAGCGGGTGGCGCGCGACCAGGAGGAGCTGGTCGCGCGCGCATCCGAGCGGCTGGTGCGTGCGCTCCTGCCCGTGGTCGACGACCTCGAGCGCGCGCTCGACGCGGCGGCGGAGCACGAGGAGGCGAAGCTCGAGGAGGGCGTCCGCCTGGTGCACCGCTCGCTCGCCGACGTGCTCGCCAAGGAGGGCCTGCACGAGATCTCGACCGACGGCGCGTTCGATCCGCACACGCAGGAGGCGCTCCTCTCACAGCCGTCGGAGGCGGACGAGGGAACGGTCATCCAGGTGCTCCAGAAGGGCTACACGCTCGGCGACCGCGTGCTGCGGCCGGCGCGCGTGGTGATCAGCTCGGGGAGCGATGGCTAAGTCGCTGTACGAAGCGCTCGGCGTCTCCAAGAACGCCTCGCAGGACGAGATCAAGAAGGCGTACCGCAAGCTCGTGCGCGAGGTGCACCCGGACCGGAACCCCGGCTCCGAGGAGCGGTTCAAGGAGGTGCAGGCGGCGTACGACGTCCTCTCCGACCCGGAGAAGCGGAAGCGGTACGACGTGATGGGGTCGGCGAACGGCCGCGCGGCGCCGGGCGGGACGACGTTCGACTTCGGCGAGTTCGACCTCGGCGACATCTTCGGCGGCCTCTTCGGCGGCGGCCGCGGGCGGCAGCAGCCGCAGCGCGGGCAGCGCGGCAACGACGTCGAGGTCGAGGTGCGCGTCTCGTTCGAGGACGCGCTGCGCGGCGTGCAGACGACGGTGCCGGTGCGGCTCGAGCTCGCGTGCCACACCTGCCACGGCACGGGCGCGGCGCCGGGGACGGCGCCGGTGCAGTGCCCGGAGTGCAACGGCACCGGAGTCGTCGCGACGTCACAGGGCCTCTTCGCGCTGCAGCAGCCGTGCCCGCGCTGCCGCGGCATGGGCTCGATCGTCGAGACGCCGTGCCCCACCTGCCGCGGCTCGGGCCGCGAGCAGCGCACGAAGCGCTACGGGGTGAAGATCCCGGCCGGCGTCAAGGACGGTACCCGCATCAAGCTGAAGGGCAAGGGCGAGGCCGGCTACGGCGGCGCGGCGGCCGGCGACCTGTACGTCGTCACGCGTGTCGAGCCGTCGAAGATCTACGAGCGCCGCGGCGACGATCTCGTCGTGCAGGTGCCCGTCTCGTACCCGACCGCCGCGCTCGGCGGCACCGTCGAGGTGCCGACGCCCGAGGGGCCGGTGTCGCTGAAGGTGCCCGCCGGCAGCGAGGACGGGAAGCTGCTGCGGATCAAGGGCCGCGGCGCGCCGAAGCTGAAGGGCTCCGGGCAGGGCGACGTGCTGGCGCGCATCCGCATCCAGGTGCCGAAGCGCGTCTCGAAGAAGCAGCGCGAGCTGCTCGAGGAGCTGCAGAAGGCGATCGGATGAGCGACGACCGGCCCCGCTACATGATCTCCGTCGCGGCCGACCTCGTCGGCATGCACCCGCAGACGCTCCGCATCTACGAGCAGAAGGGGCTCGTGCGCCCGAGGCGCACCGCCGGCAACACGCGGCTCTACTCCGACGCGGACGTCGAGCGGCTGCGCCTGATCCAGCGCCTCACCTCGGAGCTCGGGTTGAACCTCGCCGGCGTCGAGCGCGTCCTCCACCTCGAGGACGAGCTCCTGCGCATGCGCCGCCGGCTCGAACGGATGGAGCAGGAGATGCGCGCGACGCTCGAGGAGGTGCACCGCTCGTACCGGCGGGAGCTCGTCCTCTACCGGCCGCCGCGGCCACCGATGGAAAGAAGGAACTAGTGGACTTCAACAAGCTGACGATCCGCAGCCAGGAGGCGGTCGCGACCGCGCAGGACCTCGCGCGCCGCCGCGGCAACCCGGAGCTGACACCCGACCACCTGCTGCTCGCGCTCCTCGACCAGGAGCTCTTCGCCGACTGGCAGGGGCTGCGGCCCGAGGCCGAGCAGCGCGTCGCCGCGCTGCCGTCGGTGCAGGGCGGGCAGCAGCAGCCCGGTGTCTCGACGGCGTTCTCGCGCGTCCTCGACCGCGCGGAGGAGGAGCGGCGGCGGCTGGAGGACGACTACGTCTCGACCGAGCACCTCTTCCTCGCGCTCGAGCCGGTCCCGCGCGACGAGATCCTCGCGTGGATCGAGCAGGTGCGCGGCGGCCAGCGCGTCACCTCGCAGGACCCGGAGGGGACCTACAAGGCGCTCGAGAAGTTCGGCCGCGACCTGACGGAGGCCGCCGAGGCGGGGAAGCTCGACCCGGTGATCGGCCGCGACGAGGAGATCCGGCGCGTGATCCAGATCCTCTCGCGCCGCACCAAGAACAACCCGGTGCTGATCGGCGAGCCGGGCGTGGGGAAGACCGCGATCGCCGAGGGCCTCGCGCAGCGGATCGTCGCGGGCGACGTGCCCGAGGGGCTGAAGGACCGGCGCGTGTGGGCGCTCGACATCGGCGCGCTGCTCGCCGGCTCCAAGTACCGCGGCGAGTTCGAGGAGCGGCTGAAGGCGGTGCTCGGCGAGATCAAGTCGAGCGAGGGCCGGATCGTGCTCTTCATCGACGAGCTGCACACGATCGTCGGCGCCGGGGCCGCCGAGGGCGCGGTCGACGCCGCCAACCTGCTGAAGCCGATGCTCGCGCGCGGCGAGCTGCGCTGCATCGGCGCGACGACGCTCGACGAGTACCGCAAGCACATCGAGAAGGACGCCGCGCTCGAGCGGCGCTTTGCGCCGGTCTTCGTCGGCGAGCCGTCCGTCGCCGACACGATCGCGATCCTGCGCGGCCTGAAGGAGCGCTACGAGGCGCACCACGGCGTGCGCATCCGCGACGCCGCGCTCGTCGCCGCCGCGGTGCTCTCGCACCGCTACATCGCCGACCGCTTCCTGCCCGACAAGGCGATCGACCTCGTCGACGAGGCGGCGTCGCGCCTGCGGATGGAGATCGACTCGAGCCCGCTCGAGCTCGACGAGGCCAACCGCCGGGTGATGCAGCTCGAGATCGAGCTCGCGGCGATGGCGAAGGAGTCCCCCGCGGTCCGTGAGCCGGTCGAGCGCGCGCTCGCCGAGGCGAAGGAGGAGCGCAACGCGCTCGCCGCGCGCTGGGCGAAGGAGAAGGAGGCGCTCGAGCGCGTGAAGGAGGCGACGCGGCGCATCGACGAGCTGCGCATGGAGGCGGAGCGCGCGGAGCGCGACGGCAATCTCCAGCGCGTCGCCGAGATCCGCTACGGCGAGCTGCCGGCGCTCGAGCGGGAGCTCGCGGAGCGCGACGGCGCGGTCGCGAACCCGATGGTCAAGGAGGAGGTCGACGAGGACGACATCGCCGCGGTCGTCGGTCGCTGGACGGGGATCCCCGTCGACCGGCTGCTCGAGGGCGAGACCGAGAAGCTGATCCACATGGAGGAGCGGCTGCACCAGCGGGTCGTCGGCCAGGACGAGGCGGTGTCGGCGGTCGCGAACGCGCTGCGGCGCGCGCGCACCGGCCTCCAGGACCCGAACCGGCCGATCGGCTCGTTCGTCTTCCTCGGCCCGAC
>CAZBYA010000144.1:0-4151 GCA_964496175.1 uncultured Gaiellales bacterium
TCCGGCTTACAGGCCTGCTACCGAGAGCCCCCGGCGACGGGGGCTCTCCATTGCGCGGCCCGTACGATGGCGGTGTGGACGTCGCGCCCTTCCTCGAGCGCCGACGCGCAGCGGCGGCGGCCGCGTGGGACCTGCACGACGGGGTCGTCCTCGTCGAGGCCGGCGAGCCGCTGCCGGTGCCCGGCCGCGGCGACCGGACCTATCCGTTCCGCGCGCACTCGGAGTACCTGTGGCTGACCGACCGCGAGCGTCCCGGCGGCGTGCTCGCCTTCGACCCGGGCGAGGGCTGGGTCGAGTTCGTCGCGCCCGTCACCGCCGAGGAGCTCCTCTGGACGGGGCTCGAAGGCGATCGCGAGGGCGTACCGGAGGGAACGCGGCCGCTCGAGGAGCTGACCGCGTTCGTCCGCGGTCGCGCCGCGTGCCGGCTCGGCGCCGCGACCGAGCCGGACGTCGAGCTCCGCGACGCGCTGATCCGCGTCCGCCGCCCGAAGGACGAGCTCGAGGTCGTGCGGATGCGCGCCGCCGTCGAGGCGACGCGTGCCGGCTTCGCCGAGCTCGTCCCCCTGATCGAGCCCGGCCGGACCGAGCGCGAGCTCCAGGTTGCGCTCGAGGCGTCGTTCCTGCGCAACGGCGGCGACTTCCTCGCGTTCGACACGATCGTCGCCGGGGGCGACCACTCCGCCGTCCTCCACTTCTCGCCGACGTCGCGGGCGCTGCGCGCGGGCATGCTGCTGCTCGTCGATGCGGGCGCGGAGCACCGCGGCTACGCCGCAGACGTGACGCGCACGTACGCCGTCGGCGGCGCGTTCACGCCGCAGCAGCAGCTGGTGCACGAGACGGTGCTTCGCGCCGGCGACGCGGCGATCGCCGCCTGCAGGCCCGGCGTCGAGTGGCGCGACGTGCACCGTGCAGCCGCCGTCGTCGTCGCCGAGGGGCTGTGCGAGCTCGGCGTCCTCCGCGGCGCGCCGGAGTCGCTCGTCGAGAGCGGCGCGGCGACGCTCTTCTTCCCGCACGGGGTCGGGCACCTCGTCGGTCTCGGCGTGCGGGACACCGGCGCCGCCTCCGGCGAGGCCCGCGAGCCTGCCCCCGGGCTGCCGCGGCTGCGCGCCGACATCCGAGTGGCGCCCCGACAGGCGTGGACCGTCGAGCCGGGGATCTACTTCGTGCCCGCGCTGCTCCGCCGCGAGCACGGCCGCGACGGCGTCGACTGGGACGCCGTCGAGCGGCTGCTCGGCTTCGGCGGCGTCCGCCACGAGCACGACGTGCTCGTCTCGGACGACGGCTGCGAGGTCCTGACGGCCGCGATCCCGACCTAGTTACGCGCTCTCCCCGACGGCCGCCTCCGGCACCCGCTCGCGCTGCTGCACGAACAGCACGCGGCGAGTCCAGTGCGGCATCCACCAGTTCGCGTCGCCGAGCAGGCGCATCAGCGCGGGCACGAGCAGCGCGCGGATCACGGTCGCGTCGAAGATGATCCCGGCGGCGAGCCCGATCGCGAACTCCTTGATCTCGAAGCCGGGGCTCGACGAGAGCACGAGGAACGCGAACATCAGGATCAGCGCCGCACTCGTGACGAGCTTGCCGGTGCGGGCGAGGCCGAGCTCGATCGCCTTCTCCGTCGAGCCGGTCTCGTCGTACGCCTCCCGCATGCGCGTGAGCATGAAGACCTCGTAGTCCATCGACAGCCCGAACAGGAACGCGAAGATCATCAGCGGGATCCACGCGGTGATCGCCTGCGTCGCCGTGATGTTCCAGAGGGAGGAGCCGTGGCCCTCCTGGAAGACGAAGACGAGGATCCCGAACGCCGCTGCGAGCGAGATCAGGTTGAGGAGCGCCGCCTTGATGGGCAGCACGATCGAGCGGAACGCGCGTGCGAGCAGCACGAGCGTCAGGATCACGACGAACGCGAGCACGTAGGGGAAGTTGCCGTAGACGGCGTGCACGAAGTCGCGGTCGACCGCGGCGACGCCGCCGAGCGTCCCGTTCGTCCCCTTCAGCGCGCCGTTGACGCGGTTGACGATCCCCTGGATCTGCGGCGCGGCGCCGTCGACGGCGGGGAACGCCTGCACGATCGCGTCGCCGCCGCGCTGCCAGCCGGGCGGCACGGTCGCGCCGACGACGCCGTTCACGGTGCGGAGCCTCGCCGCCACCGCCTGCGCGTTGCCGCCGTGCTCGACGAGCACGTTGAACGGCTTCATCACGCCGGGCGAGATGCCCGCGTTCGCCAGCAGCTGACGCCCGGCGATCGCAGTGCCGGAGCCGGGGAAGTCCTTCAGCTGCGACTCGTTCGGGTTCAGCCCGATCCCGATCACCGCGAGCACGATCGTGATAGCGAGGCCGATCGTGGCGACCACGACCGGACGCCGCAGCACCAGGCGCGCCCAGCGGCCCCACGCGCCGTCCTCCGGATGGCCGCGCTCCACCAGCCGCTTCGGCATGACGCGCACGCTGTTGATCCGGTGCCCGAGGACCGCGAGCAGCGCCGGCAGCAGCGTCACCGCCGCGAGGACCGAGACCGCGGGGATCAGCATGCCGCCGATGCCCATCGAGCGGATGAACGGCAGCGGCAGCACGATCAGCGAGAGCAGGCCGACCGCGACGGTCGACCCCGACACGACGACAGACCGCCCGGCGTGCGTCATCGTCTGCACGAGCGCCGTCTCGACGTCCGCGCCCTCGCGCAGCTCGTCGCGGAACCGGAAGATCATCAGCAGCGCGTAGTCGATGCCGACCCCGAGCCCGACCAGCGCGATCAGGAACTGCACGATGATCGACACGTTCGTGATGTAGGTCAGACCCCACACGAGCGTGAAGGTGTTGAGGATCGCCGCGATCGCGACGACGATCGGCATCAGCACCGCCGGCAGCGTCCCGAACACGAACAGCAGGATGATCAGCGCGCCGATGCCGCCGACCGTCGCCTCGAGCAGCACGCTCGGCCCGCCGCTGGAGCCGTGCGTCGACGCCTCCTCGAGCGGGTCGTGCCCCGTCACCTGCACGTCGACGCCGGCGGGCAGCCCCTTCTGCGCCGCCTGGAGCATCGCCGCGGCGCCGCTCTTCGTCGAGAACTTCGCAAAGCCCGGCGGATAGATCTCGAGGAAGGTCGTGTGCCGGTCGTGCGACACGAACATCGCGTCGTGCGTCGAGAACCACGAGCTCGTGAGCGCACCGGGCATCGTCGCGGCGGCCCGCTGCATCGACTGCCGGATCGCGGCGCTCTGCGTCGCGTCGCCCGCGGTGCGGTAGACGACGACGTTGGGCGGCCGGATGCCGACGCCGAAGGCCCTGATCGTCCGCAGGTTCGCCTCGTAGGCCGACTTGCCCGGGATCGAGAAGCTCTGGTACCAGCGCTTGGAGACCTGGCCGGCGGCGAAGCCGCCGAAGAGGGTCAGCACCAGCCAGACGCCGATGACGAGGTAGCGGTGACGTGCGACGAGGTGGGCGAGGCGGGCGAGCACGGGCGGTCTCCTGTCGTTCGGGGTCGAGCCAAAAGATACAGACGCTGAAAGATTCCTGCAACTGTAACGATCGGGTTACACTGTCGCCGCAGATGCCCAGCGGACTCCGCGAGTCGAAGAAGCTCCAGACCCGCCAGCTGATCGCGGCGAAAGCGATGGAGCTCTTCGTCGTGCGCGGGTTCGACCACGTTACCGTCGCGGAGGTCGCCGCCGCGGCCGGCGTCTCGGAGAAGACGGTCTTCAACTACTTCCCGACGAAGGAGGACCTCTTCTTCGACGAGGCGCCGGCGCGCTTCGCCGCGCTGGCGGACGCGATCCGCGCGCGCACGCCGGGGGAGACCGTGATCGAGGTCTGCCACCGCGAGCAGACGAAGCAGTGCGCGCGGATGTCGAGTCCGCAGTTCGCCGTCTTCGCGCGCGTGATCGAGGAGTCGCCCGCGCTGAAGGCGAAGGAGCTCGAGCTGATGGGGCGGCTGACGTCCGAGCTTGCGGCCGCCATCCGGGATGGGGGCACGCCCGACTTCGAGGCGACCGTCGCCGCGAACGCGATGGTCGGCGTCTACTGGCAGTTCTTCCGGGACGCCCGCAAGCAGGCGCTCGCCGGGCGCCACGGCCCGAACGCGGCACGCCGGCTCCGCGAGGGCCTCGGCCGCGCGTACGCGCTGCTCGAGGGCGGCCTCGCCGGCCTCTAGG
>CAZBYA010000145.1:0-4144 GCA_964496175.1 uncultured Gaiellales bacterium
CGTCGCCGATCACGAGCACGAGCCCGTACATGCCGACGATGTGGAGGCTGATGATCGTGAAGACGGAGCCGTGCGGGTGGTGGTGGCCGACGGAGACGTAGCCGGCGAGGTTCATCACCCCGGTCATCAGCCCGAAGCTCGCGACCGCGGCGACCATCGCCGTCGCGACGCGCGGGCGCCGCACGAGCTCGGCGAGCGGCGCCGCCGGCATCTCGGCAGCCCCGGCGGCGTACGCACGCGAGAGCTCGCGCGGGTCGGGCCGGACCCCGAACGAGATCGCCAGCCCCACGACGGTGAACGCGGAGGCGGCGAGCCACGGCACGACGAGGTCGTGCGGCGTCAGCGCGCGGCCCGAGAACATCGGCCCGAAGACGAGCGGCCCCCAGACGGCCCCGGAGACGACGCCGAACAGCACGATCGACATGCCGCGTGCACGGCGCTCCGGCTCGAACATCTCCGCTGCCGCGGCGCGCGAGAGCAGCACGATCGACTGCGCAGCGCCGCAGAGCGCGAGACCCAGGAAGACGAGCGCGCCGGACCGCCAGCCGCAGCCGGCCGCGGTCACCGCGGGCCCGAGGATGCCGAGCAGGAAGCCCGTGCGGATCACCGGCATGCGGCCGACGCGGTCCGAGACGCGGCCGGCGGGGCCCACGGCGAGCGCCCCGGCGACGAGGAAGACCGCCGGCCCGAGACCGAGGATGCTCTTGACGCCGGTGACCGAGACGATCGTGACGGTGCCGAGGGCGACCGCGAGCTGGATCATGCCGGACTGGAAGACGAGCCCCGCGGCCAGCAGCAGGGCGTTGCGCCGCACGGTCGTCACCCGGCGATTAGAGCACGCAGGCCGCGGGCGAACGCGGCGGCGCCCCCGTGCGACGGATGCCGCACCGCGGCGGCCCCGCCCAGCGCCCGGGCGGCGACGCGGCCGACCGCGACGACCCGCCGCCCGGCCGCGAGCTCGTCGGCGAAGACCCGCCCGGCCGCCACCTCCGCCGCCGTCGGCGGCCGGTTCGAGCCTTCCGTGCCGGGGTGGGTCGGCACGACGTTCCAGAGCAGCACGAGCTCCATCAGCCCGAGCTCGGCGAGGACCCGGTGCACGATCGTCGCCGTCGCCTCGGCCGGCCCTGCGCCCGTCAGCTGGCGCTCCGAGGTGAACGGGATGCCCGAGATGCGCGCGCCCCGGTAGCCGGGCGCCTCGCCGACGAGCAGGATCGGCGCCCCGGCGCGCGCCTCGAGGTACGCAGCGAGCCGCGCCCGGCGCAGCGCGGCGTCCGCCCCGTCGCGGTAGAAGTTGGTCGTCCGCCCGATCCGGGCGGCGGCGAGCCGGTCGATGAACGAGCGCATCGAGATCCGAACTCTGACGGACGGCGGCCAGCGGCCGGAGGAGGTCGCGCGCCAGGTCGCCGCATTCCTGGACGGCGCCGCCTCGACGCTCGACCTCGCCCAGTACGACTTCAACCTGCTGCCCGAGACCGCGGCGATCGTCGGCGACGCGATCCGCAGGGCCGCGGGGCGCGGCGTGCGCATCCGCTTCGCCTACAACGTCGACCACGCGAACCCGATCCCGGTGCCGCCGCCGCCGGAGCCCGACGTGCAGCTGATCGCGACGCTGCCGGTCGAGAGCAGGGGGATCGCAGGAATCCCGGATCTGATGCATCACAAGTACGTGGTACGCGACGGCGACACGGTCTGGACCGGCTCCCTGAACTGGACGGACGACTCCTGGTCGCGGCAGGAGAACGTGGTCGCGATCGTGCGCTCGCCCGCGATCGCGAAGGCGTACACGCTCGACTTCGAGCAGCTCTGGGCGACCGGCGACGTCGCGCAATCCGGCTTCGTCGACCCCCGCTCCGACGACGGCATCCGCGCCTGGTTCACGCCGGGCCACGGCGAGGACCTCTCGGTGCGGATCGCGAAGCTGATCCGCCGTGCGCGGCGGCGCGTCCGCATCTGCTCGCCGGTGATCACGACCGGGCCGGTGCTCGGAACGCTCGCCCAGGTGATCTCCGACGGCGCCGTCGACGTCGCCGGCTGCGTCGACGCGACGCAGATCCGGGAGGTCGTCGGCCAGTGGCGCGAGAACCGGAACGTCTCCTGGAAGCTGCCGCTCCTCCAGCACGTCATGGCCGGGCCGTTCACCGGCAAGGAGTCGACGCCCTACGGGGACGGCACCGTGCACGACTTCATGCACGCGAAAGTGACGGTCTGCGACGACACGGTCTTCCTGGGCTCGTTCAATTTGTCCCGAAGTGGGGAGAAGAACGCCGAGAACGTGGTCGAGATCGACCACGCGGGTGTGGCCGACCGCCTCGCGGCCTTCGTCGACGAGGTACGAGCGAGGTATGGGCCGGTTGTCCTCCCGCCCGCGTGAGACAGGTAGGCAGTTGCTCGACAACCCACGGGTGTTCAGGTCGCTGAACGAGCGCATCGCCGCCGAGGCCGGCCCGCGCCTGGAGCTCGTCTGCGAGTGCGAGAACGAGGCGTGCACCGAGCGGGTCGTGATCACCCACGTCGAGTGGAGCGAGGTGCTGCGCCACGACGGCTGGTTCGTCGTGCGCCCCGGCCACCAGGCGGCCGCGCCCGAGCGCGTGGTCGAGCGTCAGCCGGGGTTCGTCGTCGTCGAGGTGCCGGCAGCTACCAGCGGTCCCAGTGGACGAGGTCGGCCGCCGGGCGGCGCCGTTCCCTGAGCCGCGACGTGCCGCGCTCGGCGGTCGGGTCCTCGGCGGCCCTGCCGAACAGCGCGAGGCCGATCGGCACCACCTCCGGCGGCAGCCCGAGCAGCTCGTCGAAGATCCGCTTCTGCTCCGGATGGCCGATGAAGGCGCCGACGAGCCCCTCGTCGAGCGCCGCCAGCAGCACGAGCATCATCAGCGCGCCGGCGTCGACGAACCAGTAGGGCACCGGCCACGTCACCTCGACGCCGCCGGTCGCGCGCAGCTTGTCCGGCTCGTTGTAGCGGGCGTGGTACAGCGCCTCGTTCGCCGAGATCACCATGTGCACCGGCGCGTCGGCGACGTACGAGGCGCCGCCGGGCCGGTAGTGGTCGTTGTCCGCCTCGAACGCGTCGGCGATCGCGCGCCGCAGGCCGGGGTCGGTGACGACGACGATGCTCGCCCCCTGGCTGAAGCCGCCCGACGGGGCGCGCCGGATCACGGACGCGATCCGCTCGATCCGCTCGCGCTCGACCGGCTCCGGCAGGAACGCGCGATGCATGCGACGGCGGGCGAGCAGGTCGCGGAATTCCACTGGCGCGTGAGCGTATAGGGTCGCTCGCATGAGCATGCGATTCGAGAACATGACGGCACTGGTGACGGGCGGCGCGAAGGGCATCGGCGCGGCCACGGCGCGGCGGCTCGCGTCCGAGGGCGCGAAGGTCGTCGTCGCCGACTTCGACGAGGCGGCGGCGCAGGAGACGGCGGCGGAGATCGGCGGACGTGCGGTGCGCTGCGACGTCACGTCGCGCGAGCAGGTCGAGGCGGCGGTGGCGGCGGCGGTCGAGCTCGGCGGCTCGCTCGACGTCCTCGTCACGTGCGCCGGGATCATCCGCGACAACATGCTGTTCAAGATGACCGACGACGACTGGGACGCCGTGATCGACACGCACCTGAAGGGGACGTTCAACGCGGTGCGGGCGGCGCAGGCACACATGGTCGAGCGGAAGCGCGGCAAGATCGTGCTGATCTCGTCGACGTCGGCGCTCGGCAACCGCGGCCAGACGAACTACTCGACGGCGAAGGCGGGCCTCCAGGGGATGACCAAGACGCTTGCGATCGAGCTCGGCCCCTTCAACGTCAACGTCAACTGCGTCGCCCCCGGGTTCATCGCGACCGCGATGACGCAGCAGACGGCGGAGCGGATCGGCGTCCCGTTCGAGAAGTTCATGGAGATGGTGGCGGAGCAGACGCCGCTCAAGCGCGTCGGCCAGCCGGAGGACGTCGCCGCGACGATCGCGTTCCTCTGCTCGGAGGACGCGAGCTACGTCTCGGGGCAGGTGATCTACGTCGCCGGAGGGCCACGCGCCTAGCGCGACGGCCGACCTGCTCGACGAGCGCCCGGACGCGCTCGTCTGCCTCCTGTCGCTCCGCTCCTTCGGCGCGCCCGCCTTCGCCGGCCGCGTCGCCACGGTGCGCTGCCACGAGGACAA
>CAZBYA010000146.1:0-4070 GCA_964496175.1 uncultured Gaiellales bacterium
GGCATCGTCTGCATGTCGCCGGCGAGCGCGACCACCCAGCCGGCGCCCGTGTACGGGACGAGGTCGCGGATCGGGAACGTGAAGTCGACCGGCGTCGGGCCGAGCGCCGTGTCGTGCGACAGCGAGAGCTGCGTCTTCGCGACGCAGACGGGCAGCTCGCCGAGGCCATCCTCGCGGAGCCGCTTCGCCGCCTTCTTCGCGGCGGGCGCGAGCACGACGTCGGCGGCGCCGTACAGCGCCGCCACCCGCTCGAGCTTCGTCTCGACGGGGTCGCTCGGCTCGTAGGCGTGACGGAAGTCGCTCGGCCGGGCGATCGCGTCGCGCACCTGCTCGGCCAGCTCGACGGCCCCCTCGCCGCCACGCTCGTAGCCGTCGCACACCTCGGCGTACGCAGCACCGACCTCGAGCGCCACCTTCCGCGCGTCGAGCGCGGAGGCGATCGAATCGTCCGGGTGCCTGTTGATCGCCACGACCGGGTCGATCCCGAACGACCGCACGATCGCCAGGTGACGCTCGAGGTTGGCCTGCCCGTGCGCGCGCAGCGTCTGCGGCGTCGCCACCACGATGACCGCCGCAGGGCGTAGACCCCCGGCGCGCGCAACCAGGTCGCAGAACTTCTCGAAGCCCATGTCCGAGCCGAACCCGCTCTCGGTGACGACCACGTCGCCGAGCTTCCGGGCGACGCGGTCCGCGATCAGGGAGTTGTTGCCGGAGGCGATGTTCGCGAACGGGCCCGCGTGGATCAGCACGGGCTGCCCCTCGAGCGTCTGCACGAGGTTCGGCTTGATCGCGTCCTTCAGCAGCACGGTCATCGAGCCGGCTGCGCCGAGCGCCTCCGCGGTCACGCGCTCGCCCTCGTAGGTGCGGCCGACCGTGATCTCGCCGAGCCTGCGACGCAGGTCGGCGAGGTCGGAGGCGACGGCGAGGATCGCCATCACCTCGGAGGCCGCGGTGATGTTGAACCCGGTCTCGCGCGTGTAGCCGTTGGCGCGGCCGCCGAGACCCGTGACGACCTGCCGCAGCGACCGGTCGTTGATGTCGATGCAACGGCTCCACGTCACCGTCAGCGGGTCGATGCCGAGCGTGTTCCCGTGCAGGACGTGCGCGTCGATCATCGCGGCGAGCAGGTTGTTCGCCGCGCCGACGGCGTGGATGTCGCCGGTGAAGTGGAGGTTGATGTCCTCCATCGGGATCACCTGGGCGTAGCCGCCCCCGGCGGCGCCGCCCTTGATCCCGAACACCGGTCCGAGCGAGGGCTCGCGCAAGCAGAGGACCGGGCGACCGCCCAGCAGCCCAAGTGCCTCCGTGAGCGCGACGGCTGTGGTCGTCTTACCCTCGCCGGACCGGGTCGGGGTGATGGACGTGACGCACACGATCGGCGCGTCAGTCCGTCCTTGGAGGCGGTCGAGGACCTCGAGGCCGACCTTCGCCTTGAAGCGTCCGTACGGCTCGATCTCCTGCGGCTCGAGCTCGGCTTCCGCCGCGATCTCCTCGATCGGGCGGATGGGTGCGTTCTGCGCGATCTCGAGGCTGCTTGGGAGTGCGACGACCGCCACGCGGGTAGCGTCGTCGGCGCCCCAGGGGCGGGAATCGGAGCGGCTCCCGATCGCTACTGCGGCAAAACCCGGATGAAGGTGCCCCTCCAGGCAATGTCATCCGCATCCCCGGCGGCTGCAAAGCGTCGCGCTGCCGCGTCCTCGGGAGCCCCGGTAGTGACCCCTACCGGGGCTCCCTGCGTCCTTGCATCGCTTGCTTTTCGCGCGCCTGGAACACGGCGACATCACCTGAAGGGACACTGTCGCTCGGCAGCGCACGCCCCGCGCGCCACCAGTTCACCTCGGCGCCGAGCACGATCACGTTCGCCATCACGTACAGCCAGACGAGCAGCACCGCCGTCGCCGAGAGCGTCTGCAGCACCGGGTTGTGCTTCGAGAGCTCGACGTACAACGGCAGCGCCTGGAAGGTCGCCTCGAGGATGACGGCGGCGGTCACCGCGCCGGGCAGCACCTCCCGCAGGTGCAGGTCGACGTTCGTGAGCACGTAGTACGCGGAGGTGAGGAAGATGAACAGCCCGGCGCACGAGACGACGATCGCGACGAGGCGCGCGAAGACGTCGCTGCCGGAGAAGCCTGCGTAGTGCTTGAGGATCTCCTGGCCGATCCCGCCGACGACGAGCGAGACGAAGAGCGCGACGAGCGAGCCGACCATCATCAGCGTCGCCAGCGCCTTCCCGTGCAGCCAGCCGCGGTTCGGCCGGCCGTACACGATGTTGAACGCGCTCTCGAGCACGCTGAAGAACGAGAGCGACGTCCAGAGCAGGAAGGCGCCGCCGACGATGCCGAGCGCGGTCGCGTTCGCCTGGATGGCGCGGACGGCGCTCAGGATCGAGTGCACCGACGTGCTCGGGAACGTCTTCGACAGCTCGCGGACGAAGAACGAGCTCTGGTTCGCCTGGTGGACGAGCCCGAGCAGGGCCAGCGCCAGGAACAGCAGCGGCACGAACGAGAGGAGCGCGAAGTAGGCGATCATCGCCGCCAGGTGGGTGCCGCGGTCGGCGAAGAACTTGCTCAGGACCCGGCGCACGTGGCGCCAGTATGCTCGCGGGCGATGGACGCAGCCCAGGCGATCGCGGAGATGACGGAGATCTCCCCGCAGGTCCGACACGTCGTCGTGACCGGCGCGGACGGGGCGGTGGTCGGCTCGAACCTCGGCTCCGACGAGGCCGCCGGGCGCCTCGCCGAGGGCGCGCGCGAGCTGCTCGAGCGCGCCGAGGCGATGCGGCCGGGGGTGGCCCAGCTGGAGGCGGCGACCGTCGCCGGGAGCGTGTTCGTCGTCCGGGACGGCGAGCGCACGATCGCCGCCACGACGACGCCCGAGCCGACGGTCGGCCTCGTCTTCTACGACCTGAAGACCTGCCTGCGCTCGATCGACGAGCCGGCCGCGAAGCCGCGCCGCCGCGCCTCGACCCGGAAGCCGAAGGAGGATGCCGGGGATGCCCCCTCGTAAGCTCGTCACGGGCGTGCTGCTCGCCGCCGGCTCGCTCGCGGGCTCGGTGCTGGTGCGCCGCCGCGCCGCGCGCCGCCGCGAGCGCGTCGACCTCTACGGCGAGGACGGCTCGATGCAGTCGTTCGCCGAGGGCAGCGACGAGGCGGCCGCGCTGCTGCCGCTCGCGCACGCGATCCTCGCCGCGCCTTGACGCGCGAGGAGCTCGCCCGCGGGTTGCGCGAGGCCGCCTACCTCGAGGGCGACTTCCTGCTCCGATCGGGGAAGCGCTCCCGCTACTACCTCGACAAGTTCCGCTTCGAGACGCAACCCGACCTGCTCGGGCCGCTCGGAGAGGCGATCGCCGCCGCCGTCCGCGCGCACGAGCCGGACGCCGCCCGCATCGCGGCCCCGGTGCTCGGCGCCGTGCCGCTGGCCGCCGCCGCCTCGCTCGCGGGCGGCCTGCCGTTCGTGATCGTCCGCGACGAGGCCAAGGCGTACGGCACCGCGAACCGGCTCGAGGGCGTGTACGCCGAAGGGGAGTGCGTCTGCCTCGTGGAGGACGTCGTCACCTCTGGCGGGGCCGCGGTGGGCGCCGTCGAGGCGCTGCGCGAGGCAGGGTTGCGCGTGTCCAACGCGGTCTGCGTCGTCGACCGCGAGGAGGGCGGCGCCGACGAGCTCGCACGCCACGCCGTGCGCCTGCGGCCGCTCTACACCGCCTCGGAGCTCCTGGCGACGGCCTGAAATCCCCGCAAATCCGCATCGTTGAGCGATATCCGGCCGCGTTGGTACGGTTTTTCGAGGCTCTTCCGCCCCAATCCCCGACGCAGGAGGATTCGTTCCTTGACCAAGCAGGACTTCATCAACAAGGTCGCCCAGAAGTCGGGCCTCTCCGCCCGCGACGCGGGCAAGGCCGTCGACGCCTTCATGGAGACGGTGACCGAGACGCTCAAGTCCGGGGATTCCGTGAACTTCACCGGCTTCGGGAAGTTCTCGGCCTCCGCGCGCGCAGCGCGCCAGGGCGTCAACCCGCGCACGGGCGAGCGCGTCCAGATCGCGGCCACGACCGTGCCGAAGTTCTCGGCCGG
>CAZBYA010000147.1:0-3981 GCA_964496175.1 uncultured Gaiellales bacterium
TCTAGCCACGCAGATTCTTAGGAATCGGTAACCGAACGCTTAGGCGCCCGTGGTGTGATTCCACGGTGACCTCCGCGATCACTGTCGCGCTCGGGAGCTTCGCATGAGCCGTCGGCTCGCTCCAATCGTCCTCGCGCTCGCCGCCGTCCTCGCCGCCGGGGCCGCGCGTGCGGCCGCGCGCACGCACGCGGCGACGGCGCGTGCGGGCGTCGTCGTGATCGACACCACGCTCGGCTACGAGGGCGGGGAGGCCGCCGGCACGGGCATGGTGCTGACCTCCACGGGCGAGGTGCTGACGAACAACCACGTGATTCGCGGCGCCACGTCGATCTCGGTGGTCGTCCCGCAGACAGGCCGTCGCTATTCGGCGGTCGTGCTCGGCTACGACGTCGCGGGCGACACGGCGCTGCTCCGGCTGAAGGGCGCGTCGGGGCTCGCGACGGTGCGCGCCGGGTCGAGCGTCCAGCCCGGTCAGCCGGTGACCGGCGTCGGCAACGCGGGCGGCACGGGCACGCTGTCGACGGCGCCGGGGACCGTCACCGGCCTCGGCCGGTCGATCACCGTCTCGGACGATCACGGCGGCACGCAGCGTCTGCGGGGCCTGATCCAGACGAGCACCTCGCTGCGGCCCGGGGACTCGGGTGGGCCGCTGCTCGACGCCTCGGGCCGCGTGGTCGGGATGGACACGGCGGCGTCGTCCGCGAACTCCGTCTCGTACTCGACCGTCGGCGTCTCGTACGCGATCCCGATCGCGACCGCGCTCGCGGTCGTGCGGCAGATCGAGGCGGGCGCCGGCACCGCGGCCGTGCACGTCGGCGCGACCCCGTGGCTCGGCGTCTCGATCGCCTACGGCCGCCGTGCGGCGGGCGCGTTCGTCGCGGGCGTCGTGCCGGGCTCGCCCGCGGATCTCGCGGGCCTCGGCTACGGCGACCGGATCGTCGCGGTCGGCGGCCACGCGATCACGTCACCGACCACGATCGTGAGCACCCTGCTCCCCTTGAAGCCGGGCGCGCGCCTCGCCGTGACGTGGGTCGACCCCTCCGGCGCGCGGCACACGTCGATGCTCACCCTCGCGGCAGGCCCGCCCCAGTAGCAGATCAGCGGCGCCGCGGATGCACCGCCGGTCGCCCGGCGGCAGCGTCTCCTCCAAGGGAGGTGGTGTCATGGCGACCACGATCAGGGAGGCGGCGTCGGAGTTCCTCGCCCAGCGCCGCGTCGCCGTCACCGGCGTCTCGCGGCATCCGCAGGGGCACGGCAGCAACGTCCTGTACAAGCGCTTCCGCGACCGCGGCTACGAGGTCTTTCCCGTCAACCCGAATGCCGACGAGGTCGAGGGCGACCGGTGCTACCCGACGCTGGAGTCGATTCCCGGCAGCGTCGATGCAGTCGTGATCGGGACGCGCCCGGAGCGCGCGCTCGAGACGATGCGGGAGTGCGCCGAGCTCGGCATCGAGCACGTCTGGATGCACGGGCCGCCCTTCGGCGGCAGCAGCGTGTCGAGCGAGGCGACGGCGTTCGGTCGCGAGCACGGCATCCACGTGATCGACGGCGGCTGCCCGTGCATGTTCGGCTCGACCGCGGACTTCGGCCACCGGCTGCTGCGCCACGCGCCGGGCGCGCACGTGCCGAAGCGCGTGTAGCCCGCGTCTCAGGCCGCGGCCGCCCGGTGCCGATAGGTGTCGGGTGACCCGCGGCCTCGTCCTCGTCGTGACGCTCGTCGCGCTCGTCGTCGTCGGCGCGCTGACCATGCTCCAGAACAGGGGGCAGGGCCCGTCGTCGCCGTCGACCCAGCGGGTCGAGGCGCAGGCGCTCGCGACGGCGTCGACGGCGGAGTTCGCGCCGGTCGCGCAGGTGCTCGAGCTGGCCTACTCGCAGACGGGGACGTATGCCGGCGCTGCGCTGCCCGGCGGAACCGGGGTGACGGTGGTGAACGCCTCGGCGACCGGCTACTGCCTCCAGGCGGACCTGAGCGGCAGCGTCGTGCACGAGAACGGTCCCGGCGGCTCCCCGGCCGCGGGCCCCTGCGCCTGAGCAGCGAGCGCCGGGGCGCGGCGTAGACTCCCCGGATGAGGGAGGAGGCACTCGCCCACGCACCGGAGGCGCGGCCCGAGCCGGCGGCGCCGGGCCAGCTGATCTCCGTGCTGGTCCGCTTCGAGCTGCTGCTCTACGGCGCCGTCGCGGTCCTGCTTGCGGTCGCCGCGGCCTTCGTCCTCGCCGGCACCGCGCATGAGATCGCGCACGCGCTCTCCGCGGGTTCGGGCGCCGTGACGACGGGCGTCACGATCCTCGACCGGATCCTGCTGACGCTGATCGTCGCGGAGCTCGTCTACACGCTTCGCTTCGTCCTCCGGACACACGAGATCGCCGTGCAGCCGTTCCTCGTGATCGGTCTGATCGCGGTCGTGCGGCGGATCCTGATCGTGACGGCGCAGTTCGAGCGGCCTCCGGCCGCGGGGCGGGCGCTGACCAACCTGCTGTTCGAGCTCGGCCTGCTGGGCTTCCTCGCGCTCGCGCTGGCCGTCGCGCTCGCGCTCGTCCGGCGGTACCACACCGACCGCGCCTAGGGCCTTCGGGCGTCAGCCTTGGTCGGGTCGTGGCCGCGGAGGTCTGGCCGACGGCCGCGCGAGCTCCGTGCCCGCGGCCCGCTCGATCCGGAGGAAGAGCTCCGGGGGCAGATCGTCGATCCAGACGTTGGCGAGGGCTTTGCGGAAGTTCGGCGACCGTTCGGCCTCGGCCTCGATCCACCACACCCTGTCCTCGTCGGCGGAGACGAACTCCTCCAGCGGCCCGGCTCCGAGGTAGCCGAGGTCTGCGCCAGGCGGAGCCTGCTCGGCCAGCGCGCGGATTGCACGACGGCAAAGCTCCTCGTCCCGATCGAAAAGGTGGTCGATCCACGCCTCCACCGCCCACCAGTCCGCGTCGGCGAGAGCGGCCGCGTCGTCGTCGAACTCCTTCACGTTGTGGCGCCACCACGCGTCGGCCACATCGTCGAGCGTGACGTGGGCGAGGAGCCCATCGAGGTCACCTTGATCGACCAAGTCCTGAAGTGAGGTCACGCGATCACAGGGCTTTGCGCCACAGGACGTCGAGAGCCGGGGAAACGTCCCGGCTCCCAGGACCAGAGTTGAGGCTGCGGGGCAAGGACTCGAACCTTGACTACCTGATCCAGAGTCAGGCGTCCTACCATTAGACGACCCCGCAGGGCGCGCGCATTGTAGCCCCGGAGCCGAATACCGGCGACCGGCGACGGGTTGCGCCGCCGGTCGCTCGGTGTCGAGAGAGGCCTACTTGTGGGAGCTCTTGAAGCTCTGGCGGAGCGCCTGCGCCGCCTGCTGCGCGGCCTGCAGCGCCGTCTTCACGTCCGCCCGCTCCTGGGCGAGCTGCTGCATCGCCTGCTTGAGCGCGTTCCGGACGTCGGCCGAGCCGGCCTTCGCCGAATGCATCGCCTGCAGGTCGGTGTGGAGCTGCTGCCAGTCCGCCTTCACCGGCGGCACGAGCGTCGCACGGTCGGACTGGATCTTCTGCCAGTCGGCCTTCAGGGTGGCGACGGCTGCCTTCTTGTCCGTCGTCCCCTGCAGGGACTGCACGTCTGTGACGATCTTCTGCGCATCCGCCTGCACGGCGGAATGGAGTGCCGTCGCGTCGGTGACGAGCTTCTGGAGGTCCGCGGTGACCGCTGCCGCAGGGTCGCCGGCATGGGCAGTCGCCGCGCCGGCCCCGGCCGCGACGACGAGCGCCGCGATCCCGATGAGGAGTCGCTTCATACCGGCTATCTCGGCGCGGCGTGCGGGGAAGCCGATCCCCCTTTCGGTCAGAGATCGAGCTGGTAGAGCGGCACGAGGCGCTTCTCCGCCTCGGTGTCGATGTGCGCGATCACCTCGACGTACGGCTCGAGGCCGGAGCCGCGCAGCTTCGCCTTCAGCAGGCCGTCGACCTGGTAGATGCCGGACGAGTTGTTCATCGTGATCGAGATGCGGATCG
>CAZBYA010000148.1:0-3978 GCA_964496175.1 uncultured Gaiellales bacterium
TACTACGGGCTGCCGCTCGACACGAACACGCGCATCTGGGTCTACAACCCGGCGGCGCTGACGGCGATCGGCGCGAGCGGGCCGCCGACGACCTTCGCGCAGCTGCAGTCGATGTCGTCGCAGGCGAAGGCGAAGGGCTACGACCTCTACGCCGAGAGCGGCACGAGCTGCTGGAACGTCTGCCCCTGGATCTGGTCGAATGGGGGCAGCATCACGAACAGCACTTACACGAAGGCGACCGGCTACCTGAACGGCCCGAAGTCGGTGGCCGCCATCCAGATGCTCGTCAACCTGTACAAGGCCGGTGAGATGCCGGGGATCATCGTCGACAGCAACGCCGGTCTCAGCACCTATGACGGCATCAATCAGGGCAAGTACGTGTCGACCCTCGACGGCCCGTGGTCGTTTGCGATCTTCGCGGCGGCCTTCAAGAAGACCCAGCTCGCCGGCAGCCTCGTCCCGGCCGGCCCGGGCGGCAGCGTCAGCGTCGTCGGCGGCGAGGACATCGTCATGACGAAGTCGTCGAAGAACAAGACGGCGGCCGAGGAGTTCATGCGCTACATGCTGGGCTCGTTCGCGCAGACGCAGATGGCTCGCGCCGGCCAGATGCCGGTGATCAAGACGTCGTCGAAGTGGCTGACGAAGATCCACCCGTACTACGCGACCTACCTGAAGCAGATCGCGACGGCGAAGCCGCGCACTCCGACGCCGAAGTGGACGCAGATCGACCAGATCATCCAGACGGACGTCGCGAAGGCGTTCCAGGGGTCAGAGTCGGTCCAGCAGGCCCTGACCGACGCCGCCACGCAGATTGACGGCCTCCTCTAGTAGCTCCACCTTGACTGGTGCCCTCGGGCGCAGCGCCGACGCGCTGCGCCCGAGGGTCCGTCCCGGCATCCGCCGCAGACGGGAGCTCGGTGCCGCCTACCTGTTCCTGGCGCCGGGCTTCCTGCTGTTCGCGCTCGTGATCCTCTACCCGATCGCACGCGCGTTCCAGATCAGCCTCTACAACTGGTCGATCGTGCCGGGGACGGCGAGCCAGTTCCTCGGCCTGCACAACTACGGCCGGGCGATCCGCGACCCGCTCTTCTGGCGCGGGCTCGAGAACTCCGGCTTCTACATGGCGGTGACCGTGCCGGCGCAGATCGTGCTCGGGATGGCCGTCGCCGTCCTCCTCGATGCGCGGATGCCGGCCCGGGGCTTCTTCCGCGCGCTCTTTTACCTGCCGGTCGTCACGAGCTGGGTCGTCGTCTCACTGCTCTTCCGCTACCTCTTCATCACCCAGGGCGGCTTCGTCAACGAGGAGCTGCATCTGAACGTCGACTGGCTCGGCCAGCGCTGGACGGCGATGCTCGTGCTCAGCATCCTCGGCATCTGGAAGGGCGTCGGCTGGTCGATGGTGATCTTCCTCGGCGCCCTCCAAAGCGTGCCGCGCGAGCTGAAGGAAGCCGCCGCGGTCGACGGGGCGAAGGCGTGGAGCCGCTTCCGCGCCGTCTCGCTGCCGGCGATGCGGCCGGTGATCGCCTTCGTGACGATCCTGCTCGTGATCGGCGGCTTCAACGTCTTCATCTCGGTCTACCTGGTGACGCAGGGCGGGCCGCTCGACCAGACGCAGGTACTGCTCACCTACATGTACCGCGAGGCGTTCTCGTACCTCGACTTCGGCTACGGCTCCGCGCTCGCCTTCATCCTGACGTTGATCGTCTTCGTGCTCGCGATCGTGCAGCTGCGGCTCTTCCGTCGACCCTCGGGCGCCTCCTGATGGTCACCGGCAGCCCGCGCCGGGCACGCGCGCTCCTGTTCACGCGGTTCGGCGTTCTCGCGCTCGGAGCCTTCGTGCTGATGGTGCCGTTCCTCTACATGCTCTCGACGTCGTTCAAGCCGAACGCGGTCGTGCTCGAGATCCCGCCGCAGATCGTCCCGCACCATCCGACGGTCGCCAACTACACGGCCGCCTGGACGTCGAACCGCTTCGGCCGCTACTTCCTGAACTCGTTGATCGTCGCGCTCGCGACTACGGTCGCGGCAGTCGGCCTTTCCTCGATGATGGCCTACGCGTTCGCCCGCTTCCGCTTCCCCGGACAGCGCATCCTCTTCGGGATGCTGTTGATCGGGCTGATGGTGCCGGGGATGATGGTGCTGATCCCCCAGTTCCTGCTCGCCAAGCAGCTGACGCTGCTCAACTCGCTCTGGGGACTCGTCTTCTTCTACACGGGTGGAAACCTGGCGATGAACACGTTCCTGTTGCGGAGCTTCTTCCAGGACATCCCCTACGAGCTCGAGGAGGCGATGGTCGTCGACGGCGCCGGCGCCTGGAAGCGTTTCCTGCGGCTGATCCTGCCGCTGTCGCGTCCGGCGCTCGCGATCGTCTGCATCTTCACCTTCCTGGCGAGCTGGGACGAGTTCACCTGGGCACTGACGACGATCAACGACCCGAGCAAGTACACGTTGCCGATCGCGATCGCGCTCTTCCAAGGCCAGCACTCGACCAGCTGGGGACTCGTCTTCGCCGCGTCGACGATCGCGGTCGTGCCGGCGATCGCGGTCTTCGTCGCCTTCCAGCGTCAGTTCATCAGCGGTCTCGCCTCGGGAGCACTGAAGGCCTAATGGCGATCACCCCGGGGTCTGAGCGGGCGCTCGGCGACCCTCTCGTCGCACGCTCGATCGACGTGCTCAAGGCAGGCCAGGCGTCGTCCGGCGCGCTGATCGCCAGCCCCGACTTCGGCGTCTACCGCTACGCCTGGCTGCGAGACGGCGCCTTCTGCGCACACGCGCTCGACCTCGTCGGCGAGCAGGAGCGGGCGCGCGCCTGGCACGGTTGGGCGGCCCGCTCGATCGAAGCGCATCGGCCGTTGATCGAGAACGCGACCGCGCGCGTGCGTCTCGCCGACAGGCTGCCGCCCGAGCAGATGCCGCCCGCCCGTTACACGCTCGACGGCACGCTCGAAAGCGAGAGCGGCGACAGCGAGCCGTGGCCGAACTTCCAGATCGACGGCTACGGGATGTGGCTCTGGTCGCTCGCCGACCATCTCGGCGGCGAACCGCTCCCGGAAGAGCTCGCCTCGACGGTACGGCTGGTCGCCACCTACCTCTCGAGCTGCGGGCTCGTGCCCTGCTGGAACTGCTGGGAGGAGTTCGACGGCGGTGAGCACGCCTCGACGATCGCCTCCGTCGCCGCTGGCCTGCGCGCCGCTGCGACGCTGCTTGACGACGATCGCTGGGACGACGCGGCCGCGCGCTTCCGCGGTGAGCTCGACGAGCGATACACCGTCGACGGCCGCTTCCGCCGCGGCGCCCACGACGACCGGGTCGACGGCAGTCTGCTGTGGCTGAGCGTCCCTTTCGACATCACCGGGGACGCCGCCAGGATCGCCTCGACAGTCGAGACCGTCCGCCGCGAGCTGGCAGGCCCAGGCGGCGGCCTCTACCGCTTCCGCGGCGACACCTACTTCGGCGGCGGTCAGTGGCTGCTCCTGACCTCCTGGCTCGCCTGGCATGACGCGCTCGCCGGCGACCTGGACGCCGCGCGCGCCGGCCAGGCGTGGGTGCGCGCGCAGGCGACGGAGAATGGCGACCTGCCCGAGCAGGTGTCGGCGGCCACACAGGAGCCGTCGATGGTCGAGCCGTGGATCGAACGCTGGGGTGCGGTCGCCACACCGCTGCTCTGGTCGCACGCCATGTACCTGATCGCCGAAACGGCGCTGCCGGCATGACCGAGCTGCTGCCGACGAAAGCGACGTTCGCACCGGGCGAGCCGATCGAGATCGAGCTGCGCGGCGTGACCGAAGAGATCGAGGTGTCGATCGTGCACCTCGACAAGCGGCTCGAGACGCAGCGGGCCGGCGAGGACGGAGTCCTCCGCTTCGATCCCCTCCCGGAGGGAGGCTACGGCGTCGAGGCTGGGGACGCCTCGACCGCCGTCGAAGTGCTCGCCGACCCGCTGCGCCGAGCCCGCTACGGCTTCGTCTCCCACTACGA
>CAZBYA010000149.1:0-3893 GCA_964496175.1 uncultured Gaiellales bacterium
CCCGCGAGATGCGGCTCGAGATGGAGGACTGGGCCGACGGGATGCTCGCCACGCTGGAGACGAACCTCGACAAGTTCCTGACCGCCGTGCGGCGCGGCCGGGAACGGCTGCACGAGCGCTCGCAGGAGTCGGTCGTCGCCGGCATCGGCCCGGTCGACCTCTCCGACAACGGCTCGAGCTACTAGCGCTCGTCGTCTCCGCGGCGGCGCGGGGTGCGGCGTTACCCTGCCCGCGTGACGGTGTTCAGCCTCCGTCAGGTGAAGCTGCGGCCCGGCGAGCAGTACCGCGACGAGCTCGAGGTCGAGCTGCCCGCCTTCGACTTCGGCGGCCAGCGGTACGTGCCGGTGCCCGAGCAGGTGCCCGCGGCGTTCGAGGTGACGCGCGCGAACACGGGCACGGTCTTCACGCTCGACTTCACCGCCCGCCTGCACGGGCCCTGCTACCGCTGCCTCGGCGACGCGGTGCTCGACGTGCCGATCCGCGCACGCGAGTACCAGGCGGAGTCGCCCGACGACGAGCAGCTGACGACGCCGTACATCACCGGCAACAACCTCGACGTGTCGCAGTGGGCCCGCGACGCCGTCGCGCTCGCGCTGCCCGACAAGATCCTCTGCCGTCCCGATTGCGCCGGCCTCTGCGGCGAGTGCGGCAAGAACCTGAACGAGGAGCCGCACGTGCACGAGGAGACCGAGCCCGACCCGCGCTGGGCGGCGCTCGAGTCCCTACGCGACGAGCTCTGAACGGCGCTCGAGGAGCACCGTGTCGCGCCAGGCGCCGCGCTTCCGCGCGAGCCGCTCGCGCGTGCCGACGAGCCGGAAACCGCAGCGGGTGTGCAGCTCGATCGACGCGCGGTTGTCGGCCAAGGTGTGCGCCTGGAGCGTCCAGATGCCGGCGTCGTCGGCTGCGCGGCAGAGCGCGAGCAGCAGCTCGCGCCCGATGCCCCGGCCGCGCGCGTCCGCGGCGACGTAGATCGAGTGCTCGACGACGCCGCGGTAGCACTCGCGCCTGGAGACGGGGGAGACCGCCGCCCACGCGACCACCTCACCGTCCTCGCGGACGACGAGGCGCGGCGCCGGCAGGTGCGACGCGTCCCACTCCTCCCAGGAAGGGACGCTGTCCTCGAACGTGCCGAGGTCGAGCCCCTCCTCGTAGATGCGCGCCACCGCGGGCCAGTCCTCCGGCCGCATCCCCTCGATCTTCACAGGGCAAGCGTACGGGTGACGTCGATCCGCTCGAGGAAGCGGCGGTCGTGCGTGACGACGACGAGGCAGCCGCGGTAGCCGGCGAGCGCCGACTCGAGCTGCTCGATGGCCTCGAGGTCGAGGTGGTTCGTCGGCTCGTCGAGCACGAGGCAGTTGACGCCGCGAGCCTGGAGCAGCGCGAGCGCCGCGCGCGTGCGCTCGCCGGGCGAGAGCGACGCAGCGGGGCGAAGCACGTCGTCGGCGCCGAGCGCGAACTTGGCGAGCAGCGTGCGCGCCTCCGCGGGCGGCAGCCCCGCAAGACGGACGAAGTCGTCGAGCAGGACACCGCCGAAGAGACCCCGCGCCTGGTCGAGCTCGCCGAAGACGGCGCCCGGACCGACCGTGCGCGTGCCGGCGGCAAGCGGCAGCTGACCGAGCAGCGCGCGGAGCAGCGTCGTCTTGCCGGCCCCGTTGCGCCCGACGACGGCGAGCCGGTCGCCGTACGCGAGCTCGAGGCCGACGGGGCCGAGCCGGAAGCCGCCGAGCTCGACGACAGCGCCGCGAAGCGTCGCGATCGTCCCCGTCTCCGGCGCGTCGCCGAAGGCGAGGCGGAGCTCCCACGGCGCCCACGGCTTCTCGACCTGCTCGAGCCGCTCGAGGTGGTGGCGCGCCTGCGCGACCTTGCCGCGCAGCGCGTTCGTCGCGCGGCGCCCCGTCTGCTGCGTCCCGAGCGTCCGCGCCTGCTCGCGCCGCGCCGCGAGCAGGCGCGCGTAGCGGTCGCGCTCCTGCACGTAGTCCGCGTACGCGCGGTCGTGCGCCGCGCGCGCCCGCTCGCGCGCGGCCTCGTAGTCCGACCAGGCGCCGGCGTACTCGCGCACGCGGCGCGTCTCCGCCTCGAGCTCGACGACCCTCGTCACCGTCCGGTCGAGGAAGGCGCGGTCGTGCGAGACGAGCACGACGCCCGCGGGCGAGCGGTCGAGGAAGCGCTCGAGCCACTCGAGCCCGTCGAAGTCGAGGTTGTTCGTCGGCTCGTCGAGCAGCAGGAAGGCCGCGTCGGCGCGCATCGCCTCGCCGAGCGCCCGCCGCGCGGCCTCGCCGCCGGAGCGGTCCTCTGCCGGCGCCTCCTGCCGCAGGTAGAGGGCGTGCTCGGCCTCCGTCACCGTGCCGCAGTCGGGCGGCTCGAGGCCGGCGAGGACCCGGAGCAGCGTCGACTTGCCGATCCCGTTCGGGCCGACGACGCCGACGCGGTCGCCCGGCGCGACGACCAGTGAGACGCGGTCGAGCACCTGGACGGCGGCGTAGCTCTTCGAGACGTTGCGTGCAGCGAGTGCGCCCACGGCGCGGACCTCCTTCGATCGAAAGGCGAGAAACGCGGGGTTTCGATCAGCGATCCGTCATGGCGCGGGCCGCCTCGCGGCCCGGCGACGACTGTACCGCAGAGGCTCTCAGACCGCGAACCTTGTGTCGCCCGGCCGCGCTCGGCGGCGCGATGCCGCGTCCTCGGTCGCGCCCATATGCACTGCATATGTGCGCTCCCTGCGTCCTTGCCTCGCACTCGCCGATCGCACCCGGATCGACGAAGGCCCATTGGGCGCGGGCCTCTTCGGCTAGACTGGCGCGGCTCATGGCCGTTCCGAAGCGGAAAACCTCGAAGGCCCGCCGCGACCAGCGTCGCGCGACGCACGCGCTCGAAGCGCCCCGCGTGAACGTCTGCCCGCAGTGCGGCCACCCGAAGCAGCCGCACCGCGTGTGCCCGACCTGCGGCACGTACAAGGGCCGCGAAGTCGAGCCCCTCGATCTCCGCGTCCCCTAGGACCGCCAGGGCTTTGCCGCGGATCGCGGTCGACGCGCTCGGAGGGGACCAGGCGCCCGGCGAGGTCGTCCTCGGCGCGCTCGACGCGGCCGCCGACGGCATCGACGTCACGCTCTTCGGCCCCGCGGGCCTCGACACGCAGGGCCTGCCGCTCGTCGAGACGACCGGGGAGATCGCGATGGCCGACAAGCCCGCCGAGGCCGTGCGGGCGAAGCCGGACTCGAGCCTCGTCGCCGCCGTGCGCGCTGTGGCCGCCGGCGAGGCCGACGCGGTCCTCTCCGCCGGCAACACCGGCGCGATGCTCGGCGCCGGCCTGCTGCACCTGCGGCGGCTGCCCGGCGTGATGCGGCCGGCGATCGCGGTGCCGATCCCGGCGCGGATCGGGCCGTCGGTGCTGCTCGACGCGGGCGCGAACGCCGACGCCCGCCCCGAGCACCTGCTCCAGTTCGCACACATGGGCGCCGTCTTCAGCCGGGAGCTGCTCGGCGTCGAGCGTCCCGAGGTGCGCCTGCTCTCGATCGGCGAGGAGGACGAGAAGGGCAATCAGCTGACGCTGGAGGCGCACCGGCTGCTCCGAGAGGAGGGCGACCGCCTGAACTTCGCCGGCAACGCCGAGAGCCGCGACCTGCTGCACGGCGCCGCCGACGTGGTCGTCGCCGACGGCTTCACCGGCAACATGGCGCTGAAGCTGCTCGAGGGGACGATCCGCGAGCTGCTCGACGCGCTGCGCGAGGAGATCACGGCGACCCCGACGGGCAAGCTCGGCGGCCTCCTGATCCGGCCGGCGGCGCGCCGGCTGCGCACCCGGCTCGACCCCGACACGTACGGCGGCGCGTACCTGCTCGGCCTGCGCGGCCTCGCGGTGATCGCGCACGGCAACTCCGGCCGCCGCGCGATCG
>CAZBYA010000150.1:0-3886 GCA_964496175.1 uncultured Gaiellales bacterium
CCTAGGACACCGCCCTCTCACGGCGGCGGCACGGGTTCGAATCCCGTATGGGCCTTTCCACTCCGCTCGAGTTCGCGCCTTCCGCTCGGCGGCGCTTGAAAGACAGCCTCGCCACCGCGTAGCCTCCCGCTCAGGTGACGGTGAAGCGATCCCTCTCCGCCGTTGTCGTCACAGCGGTCGGGGCGGCGGTCATCGCACCGGCGTACGACGCGAGCCCGTCTGCCATCTCGGTCGCGCGGGTCGCGTCGTTCGTCGCCGGCAAGCACGTTTCCGTCTACTGCGTCGGCATGCACGGCAGCGAGGGCGGCCTCGCGATCGTCGGTTCGAGCGCGGTTACCGTCAGCAGCGCCAACTGTCTCGCTGCGCGTCACGCGCTCACCCGTCCGAGTCTCCGCGGCGGCGAGGCCCTGCTCGTCGTCGCGCACGAAGCTGAGCACGCTCGCGGGTTCGCCGACGAGACCGACGCGGAGTGCAACGCGATGCGCGTGTTCCCGACGGTGCTCGCCTCGCTTCGCGCATCAGCCCCCGCGCGCCGCCTACTGGCGGCCGGGGCGGTCGCGGCCGATCGTGCGCTGCCGTCGTCCTACCATGCTCATCCGTGCTCGCAGGCGTCCCGGACGCCGTCGCCGCCGTGAGGTGGGGCAGCTCGGGTGTGGGATACTCCGAGCGTGCTCGAGGAGCTTCGCGCCGCGGCGGACGCGCTCAGCGCGGGCGATCCGGCCCCGTTCGCGGCGCTGTTCGCGGACGACGCCGAGTGGCGCGGCGTCTCGAGCGGCCACCTCTGGTGGAAGCGGACGCCGTCGTGACGCGGCCCCGACGAGGCCCGTGAGGTCTTGGCGTTCCAGCTCCGCAAGGGCGACGGGCGGCCGCCTGTGGTCCGGCCCGAGTTCACGCAGGTCGGCGACGACCGGGTGATCGGCTCGACCGTCTGGCAGACGGACGAGGGGGAGGACGTCGAGCGCTACCAGGTGATCACGTTCCGCGCCGGCAAGATCGTCGACGTGCAGGGCTGCACGTCCCGGCGCGAGGCCGAGCGCTTCGCCAACCGCCGCTGACGCCTACCGCGCTGTCCCGGCGCGCGACGCCCGGATCCTCCCGACCACGTCGACCAGCACGATCAGCCCGCCGGCGGCGAACGCGACGTCGCCGGGCAGGCGCAGCCACTGGAACACCGTCCAGCCGTCGTAGAACGCGAGCGAGCGCGCGTGCCAGTACCCGTTCGCGACCACGTCCGCCATCTGCGCGACCCCGACCGGCAGCAGGTTCAGCGCGAGCCAGAGCACGATCGCGCCGTTGAACGCCCACAGCGCCCAGTGCGCGAGGCGCCCCTGGACGGCGTTCAGGCCGAGCCCGGTCAGCGCCATGTACATCAGCCCGAGCGCGAGCAGCCCGAAGCTGCCGAACATCGCCGCGTGCCCGTGCGCGAGCGTGAGGAACGTGCCGTGCTCGTAGTAGCTGACGATCGGCGGGTTGATCAGCCCGCCGATCAGGCCCGCTCCCGTGACGTTCCAGAACGCCGCCGCCGTGAAGAAGGCGAATGCCGTTCGGTGCGGGAACTCGCCGCCCGCGCCGCGGATCGCGCGGTACTCCCGCCACGCGCGCAGCATCAGGAACCCCAGCGGGACCACCTCGGCCATCGAGAACATCGCGCCGAGCGCGAGCCACACCGCGGGCTCGCCCGCCCAGTAGAAGTGGTGGCCGGTGCCGACGATCCCGGAGCCGAAGACGAGGATCAGCTCGAAGTAGACGACGCGCTCGACGAGCCGGCGGCCGAGCAACCCCATCGTCAGCACCGCGTAGGCGGTGACGACGACGGTGAAGAACTCGAACACGCCCTCGACCCAGAGGTGGATCACCCACCAGCGCCAGTAGTCCGTCATGGTCGCGCCGGAGGTGGCGCGCGAGAGCAGTCCGGCGCCGTAGACGACGCCGATCGCGAGCCCGCTGAAGAGCAGCAGCCCCTCGAGGCTGCCGAAGGCCCGGCGCTCGCGCAGCGCCGGCCAGAACGCCCGTGCGAGCACGAACGCCCACAGGAGCAGCCCGGCGAGCAGGGCGATCTGGAAGGCGCGACCGAGCTGGATGAACTCCAGTCCCTGGTCGCCGAGCCAGAACCACCAGGTGCCGTCGAGGAAGCCCTTGACGCCGAACCAGATGCCGATCGACGAGAGGACGACGACGGCGACGACGGCGACCCACAGCACGTTCGCCAGGTACCGCTGCCCGCGCGGCTCGCGGGCGCCGACGACCGGCGCGAGGTAGAGGCCGGCGCCGAGCCACGCCGCGGCGATCCACGCGATCGCGAGCTGGAGGTGCCAGGCGTGCAGCACGTTGTAGGGCAGCCAGTTCGCGATGTGGATCCCGAAGAACGCGCCCCGTTCCGCGAAGTTGTGCGCCATCAGCGTGCCCGCTCCGGCCTGGACGAGCAGCAGCGGCGGCACGAGCACGAACCACTTGATCGTCGCGCGCTGGCTCGGCGTGGTGGGGGCGGTCGCGACGGCCGCCGGGGACGCCAGCGCCGAGGACTCGCGGCCGACGAAGCGCCGGTAGAAGAGGACGACGACGGCGGTCAGCACGAGCGTCGCCGCGATCGAGGCCCACGTCCACACCCAGAGCGAGTGCGTCGGTTTGTTGCCGGCGGCCGGATCGTACGGCCAGTTGTTGGTGTACGAGTACCCGTGGCCCGGTCGCGCGGCCGACTGCGTCCACGCGATCCACGAGATGAACGCCGTCAGCTGCGTCGCTTCGCGCGCGCTCGCGACCACGTCCTTGCCGAGCCCGAGTCGTGCGTCGCCGCGCAGGAAGAGCTGACGGTAGACCGGCAGGATCGACGCGTACGCACGCGCCTGCGCGGCCGTGAGCGTGAGGACGCCGTTGCTGTACGCATTCGCCTTCAGCGCGGCGGCGGTGTCGCGGACGCCGAAGCGGCCGAGCAGGACGGCCTCGCGGTGGAGGTAGTCCGTGCCCCAGTCTGGCCCGAAGTAGGCGCCGTTTCCGTAGAGCGAGCCGAAGTCGGCGAGGTCGCTGCGCTGGAAGAGCTGCTTGCCGGCGCGGATGTCGGCACCCGTGTAGACGAGGGACCCGTTCTCGGCGACGACGCGGGTCGGGATCGGCGGCGCGCTCTCGACCGCGGCGACCGTGCCGTACGCCAGCACGGCGACGGTGACGAGCACGGTGGCGACGAGCCCGAGGCGGAGCGCCCGGTCGACGTCGAGGTGGGGATGGTGGAGGGGGACGGCGGTGCTCGGGACCATCGTGGCCTCCCGTCAGCTGGCGGCGCCCTCGCGTCCCCGAGCGTCTCGCCGCCGCCTGCCGCCGCCATCCGGGCCGACGCGGATCCGCTACGCCGGCGTGAGCACCGAGACGTAGTAGGTGAGGCCGCCGATCGTCGTCTCGCGAGCCTCGTACGTCGCCTCGACGTGCTCGCCGTCCTTGCGCCGGAGCGTGATCCTGCCGCGCTGCTCGCCCGCACGCACGAGCTCGTCGTACATGGCGGGCGCCTCGGTCTCGACGACGACGTCGGGCACCGTCAGGCGCAGCAGCTCCTCGCGCGCGTAGCCGAGCAGCTCGCAGGCCGCGTCGCTTGCGGCCAGGTAGCGCATGCGTTCGTCGGCGACGAGGACGGCGTAGCCGCCGCGCGCGACAGCCTCGCCGACGAGGACCTCCTGGATCAGCCGCGTTGCGTCGTCCCCCACGCGGCGATCCTACGGCGAGACTCAGCGCCGTTCACGCAGGTCCGCCTCGGCGGCGGCGAGCACGGTCGCCGCCTCCTCGGCCCGGACGCGCTTCTCCTCCGCCTCCGCGCGCCGCGCGGCCGCCTCGCGGTCGGCGGCGGCGGCCGCCTCCTCGGCCGCGCGCGCATCACCCGCAGCCCGCCGCGCCTCGGCGC
>CAZBYA010000151.1:0-3817 GCA_964496175.1 uncultured Gaiellales bacterium
CGCTGATCCCGGTCGCGTACGGGCGGAGCACCGCGATCGTGAAGCCGCGCGTGCGCGGCTGGTGGGAGTTCGGCAAGTCGTCGGCCGCGTACGGCGACCTCGTCGTGTCGCGGGCCTAGTCCCGGTGCCTGGTACCTCCGGTACCAGGCACCGATGCTCGACGAATCGCCTGCGCGCACTGCTCCGGCGTGAGCTGCGACGTGTCGACCTCGAGGTCGTACGCCCAGTCGCCGTGCACCTCGCGCTCCCACCGCAGCGCCGGCTCCGGCGCGGTCGCGTAGACGGCGGGCTCCGAGGCGCGGCGACGCTCCATGATCGTCTCGAGCGGGCAGCGGACGCCGACGAACAGCACCGGCAGCCCTTCGAGCCGCCGCAGCGCGTCGCGCACGATCGCGGCGTCGTGCATGCCGACGTCGACGACGACGTTCAGGCCGAGCCGGCTGTGCGCCGCGACCGACTCGTAGAGCGCGGCGTAGAGCACCGGCACGTACGGCGCCGCCGGGTGGTCCGCCTCGCCGGGGCGGAGGCCGATGCCGGGCTGCAGCGCCGGAGGCGTCGTCCGCCGCGAGACGTCGACGCCGAGGTTGATCCAGACGCCGTCGAACGTCTCCTGGATCGCCGCCGCGATCGACGACTTCCCCGACCGCGGCGCGCCGTTCAGGATCACGATCTGCCCGTCGGCCACCCTAGAATCCTGCACATGCTGGGCCTCGGGAAGTGGCTCCGCCGCCGGCGCCCCGCCGAGGACGCCGCCCTGCTCGACGAGGCGGCGCGGGAGCAGAACGAGACGTACCGGGAGCAGCACGGGAGCCCGCTCTCGACTCCGGCCCGCCCGCAGACCGGCTTCTGGAATCCGGAACGCGCCGAGGAGAGCGAGTTCGAGCCGCCGAAGTACTGAGCCGCCCGCTTACTCCTCGTCGCCGTGCGCCATCCGCAGGGCGGTGACGTCGATGCGGTCGACGTCGCGTCCGGCGTGCTCCTTCATCGCGATCAAGTCGGCGGCGGACGCGACCCAGATCGGGAACCCGATCTCGTCGAGGTCGACGCGTACGGCGTTCTCCCGCAGCTCACCGTAGAGCAGCTCGCCGTCGGCGCTCTCCACGTAGGACATCACGTCGACGCGACCGAGCGTCGTGTACAGCGCCCAGTTGCCGGCGCCCGCGACGAACGCCTCGTGCGTGAACGGCACCGGCAGCTCGTGCGGCTTGAAGTCGTCGAACTCCGCCGGTCTCGCGTCGACTGCGCTCAGCGCATCCCACAGTCTCGCCATGTTCGCCTGGTCCTGATCGGGGACGATGTCGATGTCCTTCGTTGTGCGGACGGGGCCGTGCAGGGTCACGGCGAAGCCGCCGATCAGGACGAAGTCGACCTCGTGCTCGCACAGCAGCCGGAAGAGGTCGAAGAAGCGCGGCGGCGTACCGGGTCCCGGCTCGCGCGCCATCTAGCCGCTCCGCTTCGCGCGACCCGCGAGCGAGCTCGCGAGCTCGCTCAGCTCGACCGCCGTCCGCAGCCGTTCGGCGTGGGTGGTGCGCAGATACTCGCGGCGGAGCTCGGCGGCCGACTGGTTCGGCCGCAGCTTGCGGGGCAGACGGCCCTCGGCCCGAAGTGTCCTGAGCGCCGTCGCCAGCGCTCCACGCTCGACGCCCTGGTCGCGCAGGCGGGCCACCTCCTCGGCGACGACCAGCAGCGTCTCCGCGTCGATCAGCTCACGGGAGGAACCGGGCCGGCGAACGACCGGGAGCGCCCCGCTCCGCACCCAGCGTTCGAGCGCTTGGACGCTCACCCCGAGCGTCGCCGCTGCCCGACGCTTGGGGACACCGGCGCCGATGCTCGCCCGCAGCCCGCGGATGACGCGGCCCAGCCGACGCCGCCCGTCGGGGTCGGTGATCGTCCGGCGGATGCGCCGCAGCTCGACGACGTGCGCCAGCGCTCGGTCGGGGGTGCGCGAAGGCACGTCCGTACGGTAGCACCAGGTTGACGTTTGGATCGATTTTTTATCAACTATCACCGCGCGAGCGCCGCCGCGTAGAAGGCGAGGTACGCCGCCATGTGCGCCTGCCAGTACGAGCCCGTGTGCCCGCCCGGCCACACGTGGTAGGTGACGTCGACGCCGCGCGACCGCAGCAGCGACACGAACGTCGCGCCGGCGATGCGGAACGGATCCTCGGTGCCGCCGTCGATCCACACCGGCAGGTGCGAGTAGCGCCCGGCGCGCGCGGCGGCGAAGACGTCGTTGCGCGCGTAGTCGGCCGCGTCGTCGAACGCGCCCGGCGCGGTGGCGCCGGCGCTCGTCCAGAGCGCCGCGGAGTGGCCGCCGGCGGCGCAGAACTCCCGCGGCCGGAGCGAGGCGAGGTGGAGCGCGCCGTAGCCGCCCATCGAGATGCCGCCGATCGCGATCCGGCGCGTCGTCCGGAAGCGGCGGATCGCGTCGGGGATCGCCTCGTCGAGCACCATCGAGCCCCAGCGGCCGTCGCGGCGGTCGTGGTAGTAGCTGTGCCCGCCGCCGTTCAGCAGCACGACGACCGGCGCGCGCGGCCCGAGCCGCGCCAGGCCCGCGAAGAGAGCGTCGCTGAGCAGCGACTCGGGGCCCGTCTTCTGCGGGATCAGCCACGACCCCGGCGACGGGTCGTGTCGCCCGTGCAGCAGGACGAGCAGCGGCCGCGGCCCGGCGCCGGCCGGCACCACGGCCACCTCGGCGAGCGGGCGGCCGACCAGCCGGCTCGCGAGCGTGTAGTGGACGACGGTCGCGCCGTGCGTGCTCGAGTAGCCGCGCCGCGCGGCGTCGATCCGCGCCTTGACGACGAACGCCGCCGCGACCGCGACGACGAGCGCCGCGATGACGACACGGCGAGACCGCCTCAGTTGACGGCAGCCTCGCCGAGCAGCACCTTCACCTCGGCGTAGAAGTCCGGCTGCGGCGACACCTTGTACTGCGGCCCGAACGCGTACACCTTCTTGCCCTGCGAGGTGATCAGGTCGGCGTACACCGGCGACTCGCCGGGGAAGTCGCGGATCAGCTGCGCGAGCTCGCGGATCGTGCCGCTCCTCGCCTTCGTCGCGTCGATCGTCAGGCGCACCTCGCGCTTCTCGGGCACCGCCTCGAACGCGGCGAGCTCGTTGACGACGAGCTTCGTCTCGCCCTCCTTGCGGTCGACGCGGCCCTTCGCGATCAGGATCCGGTCGGTGGTGCACAGCTCGCGCGCCCGCTCGTACGTCTGGTTGAAGACGACGGCCTCGACGCCGCCGGTGACGTCCTCGATCCGCAGGAACACCATCTGGTCGCCGCGCTTCGTCGTCATGTGCCGGACGCCGGCGACGATGCCGCCGATCGTGACGACCTCGCCGTCGCGGCGGCGGTCGAGCTCGGCGATCGTCGCGTCGGACTTGCGCCGCAGCTGGTCGCGGATGCCGGAGAGCGGGTGCTCGGTGACGTAGAGGCCGAGCACCTCCTTCTCCATCGAGAGCAGCTCCGACTTCTCGAACTCCTCGGTCGGCACGGGCGGGTGGTGCTTGGGTCGCTCGTCCTCGACGGGGCCGAGGTCGAAGATCGAGCCCTGGCCGGCGAGCCGGTCGGCCTGCTGCTTCTGCCCCCACTGCACCGCCTGCTCGAGCACCTGGAGCATCCCCTTGCGCGAGCCGGGCAGCGCGCCGCACTTGACCAGCGCCTCGAGCACGCGCTTGTTGGAGACCGACGGGTCGACGCGCTCGGTGAAGTCCCAGATCGACTCGAACGGGCCGCCCTCGGCGCGCGCGGCGATCAGCGCGCGCGCCGCGCCCTCCCCCACGCCCTTGACCGCGTTGAGGCCGAAGCGGATCT
>CAZBYA010000152.1:0-3782 GCA_964496175.1 uncultured Gaiellales bacterium
ATGAGCACGAACGCGCGCGAGTTGTCGACGCGGCGCGGGCTGCGCGGCCGCTCGAGCTGCGGCAGCAGCTCGCTCGCGCGGACGATCGGCCCCGCGACGAGGTGCGGGAAGAACGCCTGGAAGACGGCGAAGCGCGCGAACGAGGCCGGCACGAGCTGGCCGCGGTACGTGTCGACGACGTACGAGATCGCCATGAACGTGAAGAAGGAGATCCCGACCGGCAGCGTGATGTTCGCCAGCCACGACGTGCCGAGCACGTTGTCGACGGAGCTGAGGAAGAAGTTCGCGTACTTGAAGTAGCCGAGCAGCCCGAGGTCGAACGCGACCGCGAGGCCGAGGAACATCTTCTTCAGCGTCAGGGTCGGCGCGCGGAAGATCGCGACCGCGAGCACGTGGTTGACGACGGTCGAGGCGGCGAGCAGGAAGACGAAGCGCCAGTCCCACCAGCCGTAGAAGACGTAGCTCGCGAGCAGGATCCACGCGCGCCACGCGCGCTGGTGCGGCATCAGCGCCCACGAGACCGGCAGGACGATCAGGAAGAAGACCGCGAAGGTGACGGTCGGGAAGAGCATGGGGTCAGATGATCGTCACCGCAGGGCGCGCCGCGCCACCGTGCGCGTCACGACCCCGCCCGCGGCGAGCCGCTTGTGGATCAGCGTCGCCATCGCCTCGGCGCCGGCCGGTAGCAGGTGCAGGCCGTCCGCCGCGAACCAGGACGGGTGGCTGCGCGAGTAGCGGTTCCAGTCGATCACCTCGAGATTCGGGTGCGTCCGCGCCGCCGCACGGATCTCGCGATTCATGGCGAGGTAGGGGTGCTCGGCGGCGCGCAGCGTCAGCCACCACACGCGGTGGACGCCGGCGGCCCGAAGCGCGGCGAGGGCCGACTCGATGTTCCCCGCGTAACGGGATGCGAAGTCGTTGTAGCCCACGGCCACGACCACGTTCGGGCCGAGCCGGCGGCCCAGTTGACCGGCCAGCTCGACGACGTTCGGCGGCTGCACGCCCGCGACCGTGCAGCTCGGCTGGTCGACGCGACGGCAGGGCGCGACCTGGAGCTCGAGGCGCACGCCCTGCGAGAGGATCGCCGTCGCCCGCGCGTCACCGGCGATCGCGTCCGCGACGGAGTCGCCGATCAGCGTCACGTGCTGCACCGGCCGCTGCGGCGCGCGGGCCGCAAGCGCGACGCCCGCGAGCAGCAACGCGAGCGCGCCGGACGCGGCAACGTACGTGACCCCCCGCACGCCGCGATCCTAGGGCTTGACGCGGAACGGCGCGGCGCGCCAGGCCGACCACGCCCAGTACCACGCCGGCGGCCGCTTCGGCGCGCGCGCGGGCCGCGTGCCGCCGCCGCCGTGCTGCCAGTCGTACAGCTGCCACGACCACGCAGGCACCGGGCGCGGCGCGGCGGCGGGCCTCGGCGTCGGCACGACGACGAGCGGCCGCGACGGCTTGCTCGCGTTGCCGGCCGCGTCGACCGCCTCGACGCGGTAGACGGTCTGCCCGCCCGGGTGGAATGCGCGCACGACCGCGCGCGGAAGCGAGCCCGTCACGGTCGCGAAGGGAGTGCCGTCGAGCAGCACCTGGTAGGTCGTGACGGAGCCGCTGTTGTCGGTCGACGGGAGCCACTGGAGCCGCAGCGACCCGTTGACGAAGTGGCCGACGAGGCCCTGGGGCTGGCTCGGCGGCACCGTGTCGGGCAGCAGCCCGACGTAGCCGGGCACGAGCGTCAGCACGTCGAACGAGCCGTCGCGCTCAACGGTGTAGCCCGTCTGCACGCCCGCCGGCAGCGTCGAGGACGTGAGCCGCGGCAGCGGCGTCCAGGCGGCGCCGTCCGTCGACCACTGCGGCGCGAGACCGGGCGCGATCGCGTCGACGTGGACGGTCACCGGCGCGGCGAACGCGGTGACCGCGGTCGGCGGCGTCGTCGACGTGTCCATCACCGTCAGCTGCACCGCGTAGCCGTTCGGCGCCGGCGGCTGCTGCGTCGGCGTCAGCGTCACGGTGACGGGGGTGGTGAAGGCGCCCGACGGCCACGACGCCGTCGCCTTGCCGTCACCCGAGCCGACCGAGCCCGCCGGCGGCGGAGCCGGCGGAGGCGGCGGAGCGCCGCCGCCGACGACCGGCCCGTCGACGACGTTGCTGTCGATGTTGATCCTGACGCCGCCCCACGTCTCGTCGTGACCGCCCTTGTACTGGTGCACGCGCTGGTGGTTCGGCCACAGGCTGTCCGGGACGTAGGGGTCGCCGAAGACGCTCTCGACGTCGTTCCAGTTCGCGATCCAGATCGCGTCGGGCAGCGCGGGCCCGAGCTGCGAGACGTCGCGAACGGTCGACGCGGCGCTGCCGTAGACACCGGCCAGGAAGCCGGCCGCCCGGAGCTCGGTCACCCACCCGGTGACGAACGACTGCACCGCCCTCGTGCACGGCGCGTCGCCGAGCTTGTACCCCTCCATGTCGAAGTAGACCGGGCTGCCGGCGGGCAGCCCGAGCGCGCTCGCCTCGGCGGCGGCATCGTCGGCCGCCGCGCGCCCCTGGGAGGAGGCGGTCGCCGGCGTGGCGGAGAGCTTCGCGAGCCCCGGCTGCGAGACGCACGGCGCCTGGAGGCCCACGTAGAGCGGCAGCAGGCTCCAGCCCAGGCCGAGGGTCGTCGTCACCCAGGACGGCGTCAGCCGCGGCTGCGAGCAGGCGCGGTTGACGCCGCCGATGTAGATGCCGAGCCCGCGGTACGGCGACGCCTCCCACGCCTGGAGCGACGCGGTGGCGGGCGCTGTGCAGGCGTCGAACGCGTAGCCCTGGAAGGTGCCGGCGGCGCGCTGCGTCGCCGCAGAGCTCGCGAGCGGCAGGACAAGGCAGAGCATCGCGACGACCCCCAGTGCGCGCACGCCCCCGAGGATGCCCCACGGTTGTTAGGAAAGAGGGGCTCCGCCGCATCGGAGCCCCTCCCTGCCGCAGTGCCTCGGGTGAGGTCGCTCCGACAAGACCGGGCGGGCCGGGGAAACTTGCAGACGTTTCTTCGGAAGCCGGAAACGGGTATTGAGCGGGGAGTCGGGTGACGAGCTCACAGGCCGCATTGGCGACGACGTCGGACGGGGTCACCGACGCGGCGAGCCTCTACGAGAAGTACGGCGACCAGCTGTACCGCTTTTGCCTGGCCCGGCTCCGCTCGCCCGAGGAGGCGGAGGACGCCGTGCAGAGCACGTTCATGCGCGTGCACGCGGCGCTCGCCAAGGGCACGCGGCCGCGCTTCGAGGCGGCGTGGCTCTACAAGATCGCGAAGAACGTCTGCCTGACGCGCGGCCTGGTCAGCGCGCGCCGCGCCCAGCACGAGTCCCCCGGCGACCCGGTCGTGCTCGAGCAGCTGTTGCCGGCGCCCGAGCGGAGCGACGAGCTCGCCGGGCTGCCGGAGGTGCTCGCGGCGATGCCGCAGAACCTCCGCGACGCCATCCTCCTGCGCGAGTGGCAGGGCCTGAGCTACGCCGAGATCGCGGAGCGGATGGGGACGACGGTCTCCGCGGTCGAGACGCTGATCTTCCGCGCGCGCCGCCATCTCGCGCACGCGCTCGAGCCGCCGGCGCGGCGCCCCGCGCTCGTGCGGGCGCTCGACGCCGGCTCGCTCTACTTCGCCGCCCGCGTGCTGCTCGCACGGCTCGGCGCGCTGCTCGAAGGGGCGGGTGCGGCCAAGCTCGCCGCCGGCGCCGCCACGCTGGCGCTCGGCGGCGCCGGGATCGGCACGGCCGTCACGGTCGTCTCCTCGCCGGCGCCGCGGCCCGCGCCGCGGCCCG
>CAZBYA010000153.1:0-3532 GCA_964496175.1 uncultured Gaiellales bacterium
GCGGCGCCGCGCCACCGCGGCGTCGAGTACGAGCCGTTCTTCCACGACACGGTCGTGCTCGCGTGCCCGCAGGGGCACCCCTTTGCGGGCCGGACGGTGACGCTCGACGCGCTGCGCGGTGCGACCCTGATCGTGATGCAGGACGGCGCCGGCGTCCGCCGCATGATCGAGGACGAGCTGCACGGTGCCGGCATCCGCCTGCGCGACCTCGACGTGCGCCTCGAGCTCGGCCTCCAGGAGTCGGTGACGAGCGCGGTGCGTGCCGGCTTCGGCGTCACGTTCATCTCGCGCGCCTCCGTCGCCAACGACCTCGCGGCCGGGACGCTCGTCGAGGCGCGCGTCGAGGGGCTCGAGCTCGAGCGCGAGATCTACCTCGTCCGCGCCAGCGGCCGCGCGGAGACGCGCGCGGCGCGCGCGTTCCTCGAATTCGCGCGCGGGCGGCTGCCGTGATCGTCCGCTTCGGCCTCGCCGAGCTGCCCGCCGTGCTGGCGGGTGCCGGCAGCGAGCGCCCGTTCCTGATCGCCGGCCCGCGCTGGCCCGACCCGGACGTGCCGCTCGCCGGTCGCCTCAGCGTCGTCCCCTCGCCTCATGCGGACCTGCCCGCCGAGGCGGACGGCGTGCTCGCGATCGGCGGCGGCTCCGCGATCGACACGGGCAAGCTCGCCTCGGCCGAGACCGGCCTGCCGCTCGTCAGCGTGCCCACCACCTACTCGGGCGCCGAGTGGACGACGTTCTTCGGCGTCCGTTCCCCCGACCGTCGTATGCAGGGCGGTGGCGGCGGTGCGCACCCCATCGGGATCGTCTACGACGTCGAGTTGACGCTCGGGCTCCCGCGCGCGGAGTCGGCCGGCACGGCGCTGAACGCCCTTGCGCACTGCGCGGAGGCGCTCTACGTGCGCGGGCGCAGCCGCGAGGGCGACGAGCAGGCGCTCGCGGGCGCGCCGCTGATCGCCGAGGCGCTCCCGGCGGTGCTCCGCGACGGCGCCGACCGCGACGCGCGCGAGCGGCTCCTCCGCGGCGCGATGCACGCGGGGCACGCACTCGGGCTCGCCGGCCTCGGCCTCGCCCACGCGATGGCCCAGGCGGTCGGGGGCGCCTACGGGCTGCCGCACGGCGCGATGAACGCGCTCTGCCTACCGCCTGCGCTGGCGTTCAACTCGCGCTTCGTGCCCGACGCGGTCGAGCGCTTCGGCGAGGCGATCGGCGGCGACGCCGTCGAGACGTCGCGCGCGCTCGCACAGCTCGGCGGCTTCGAGCGGCTGCGCGACTTCGGCGTCCCCGAGCACGACCTGCCCGCGCTCGCGCAGGCGACGGCGGTGCGCGGCGGCAACCAGGCGAACCCGCGCCCCGCCGATCCCGCGGAGATCCTGCAGCTCTTCCGGACCATCTACTGAGGACAAGCCGCAGGTCGCTCCCTAGCGTTGGCGGCGGTGGAGCACGGGAACCTCGCCGGCCGCGCGGGCCGCTGGAGCGCCGCGCACTGGAAGACCGCCGCGATCGGCTGGTTCGTCGTCATGCTCGCGGCGATGGCGGTCGGCCGGCAGGTCGGCCTCAACCAGCTGACCGACTCGCAGAGCGGCTCCGGCCAGACCGCGACCGCGCAGAGCTGGCTGCGCCAGGCGAACTTCCTCGCGCCGGCGACCGAGAACGTGCTGATCGAGCGGACGGACGGCGGGCGCCTCGCGGGCTCGCAGGCGTTCGTCTCCGCGGTGGCCGGGCTCGTGCAGACGCTCTCGCTGCGTCCAGAGATCACGAACATCCGCTCGCCCCTGGAGACGAGCCTGCGCAGCGCGCTGATCTCGCCCGACGGCAAGGCCGCGATCATCCAATTCGACCTCCGCGGCAACGCCGATCGAGCGGACAAGAAGGTGGTGCCGGCGATGCGGGCGGTCGCGGCGGCGGAGAGCGGCAACCCCGGCTTCCGCATCCAGGAGTTCGGGATGGCGAGCGCCAACCACGTGATCGGCGACCTCGTCAACAAGGACTTCCGCCGGGCCGAGTACACGTCGCTGCCGCTCACGCTCGCGATCCTGCTGCTCGCGTTCGGCGCGCTCGTCGCCGCGGTGCTGCCGGTGGTGCTCGCGTTCACCGCGGTGCTCGGCGCGATCGGGATCACGATCTTCATCAGCCAGGCGTACGCGCTTCCCAACTTCCTCGACAGCGTGATCCTGATGATGGGGATGGCGGTCGGGGTCGACTACTCGCTCTTCTACCTCCAGCGAGAGCGCGAGGAGCGGCGGCAGGGGAACGAGCCGCACCGCTCGCTGCTGACGGCCGCCGCGACGTCGGGCCGCGCGGTGCTCGTCTCCGGCGTGACCGTGCTGATCGCGATGGCCGGCCTCTTCTTCGCGGGCAACCCGATCTTCACCGCCATGGGCGTCGCGACGATGGTCGTCGTCTTCCTGGCGATGATCGGCTCGGTGACCGTCCTGCCGGCGCTCCTGCATGCGCTCGGCGACCGCGTCGACGTCGGGCGCGTTCCGCTCGTGCGGCGCGGCGGGCGGCCGCGCCTGTGGCATGCGGTCCTGCGCAGGGTGCTGCACCGGCCCGCGCTGTCCGCGGCGCTCGCCGCCGCGGTCCTGCTCGCCGCGGCGGTGCCGCTGCTGTCGATGCACACGAAGCTTCCGAGCTTCACCGACATGCCGCAGAACGTGCCGCTGATCAAGACGTACGAGCGCATGATCAAGGAGTTCCCCGGCTCGCCGGCGCCGGCGGTCGTCGTCGTCCACGCGCCGAACGTGACGCTCGCCCCGGTGCAGGCGAAGATCCGCGAGCTGCGGGTCGACGCGCTCGCGAGCACCGTCGTGCGCCCGCCGATCTCGACGCGGATCAGCCCCGACGGCACGGTCGAGCAGATCGACCTGCCGCTGGTCGGGCGCGGCGACGACCCCGCCTCGATGCACGCGCTCGTCGTCCTCCGCGGGCAGCTGCTGCCGCAGACGATCGGTCAGCTCGGCAGCGTCGAGTACGCCGTCACCGGTCTGACGGCGGGGACGAAGGACTTCAACGACCTGATGAAGCAGCGCCTGCCGATCGTGTTCGCGTTCGTGCTCGCGCTCGCGTTCGTGCTGCTGCTCCTCACGTTCCGCTCGCTCGTGGTGCCGATCACCGCGATCGTCCTCAACCTGCTCTCCGTCGCCGCGGCCTACGGGCTGCTCGTGCTCGTGTTCCAGCACCACTGGGCGCAGGGGGTGCTCGGCTTCACGTCGAACGGCGGCATCACGTCGTGGCTGCCGATGTTCCTGTTCGTGGTGCTGTTCGGGCTTTCGATGGACTACCACGTGTTCATCGTCAGCCGCGTCAAGGAGCTCGTCGACCGCGGCGAGTCGACCGAGGACGCGGTGCTGGAGGGGATCACGCGCACGGCGCCGTCCGTGACGAGCGCCGCGGCGGTGATGGTCGCCGTGTTCGCGATCTTCGCGACGCTGTCGCTGCTGCAGTTCAAGCAGATGGGGTTCGGGCTCGCAGTCGCGGTCGCGGTCGACGCGACGGTCGTCCGCGCCGTCCTGCTGCCGGCGACGATGAAGCTGCT
>CAZBYA010000154.1:0-3508 GCA_964496175.1 uncultured Gaiellales bacterium
ATCATCAGCCTCCACATCGTCGGCATGTACGGGCTCGTGCTCGTGATCGGCGACGCCATCGAGCGCGTCGGCCGCCTCCGCTCGATGGTCTGCGGCCTCGTGCTGGTCGCCGCCTCGAACGCCGCGCTCGCCTGGTGGTCGAGCGTCGCCGGGATGAGCCTCGCGCTGTTCGGCCTCGGCCTCGGCTGGTGCCTCGCGTACGTCGCCGCCACCACCGAGCTCGTCGACGCCGCCGGGCCGGCCGAGCGCGGCCGCCTCGTCGGCCTCACCGACCTGCTCTCGAGCTCGACCGGCGCCGCGCTGGCGCTCGCCGGCGGCGTCGTCTACACCGGCGCCGGCGGCTCCGTCCCGCTCGCCCTCTCCGCAGGCGGCCTCGGCCTGCTGGCGGCCGCCTGGGTGGCCGGCAGCGGCCTGGCCCCGCAGCGGGCCTTTGCGTCCTAGGGCTGCTACGATTCCCGCCCGGCGGACGACCGTGGTCCGCCGTTTCTCCGCATGAAGACCTACAGCGCCAAGCCGGGCGAGATCCAGCGCGACTGGGTGATCGTCGACGCCGAGGGCAAGACCCTCGGGCGTCTCGCGACGCAGATCGCCGACCGCCTGCGCGGCAAGGGCAAGCCGCAGTTCACGCCCCACGTCGACACCGGCGACTTCGTCGTCGTCGTCAACGCGGAGAAGATCGCCGTCACGGGCAACAAGCTCGACGACAAGATGTACTACCGGCATTCGGGCTACCCGGGCGGGCTCCGCCAGCGGACGCTCCGCGAGCAGCTCGAGCGCCGGCCGACGGAGGTGCTCCGCACGGCGGTGAAGGGGATGCTCCCGCGCAACCGGCTCGGGCGCCAGCAGCTGACCAAGCTCAAGATCTACGCAGGGCCGGAGCACCCGCACGAGGCGCAGGCTCCGACGCCCCTCGAGGTGAAATGACGTCGACTCCCGCTCAGTACCTGGGCACCGGCAAGCGCAAGACGTCGGTCGCACGCGTGATCCTCAGGCCCGGCGACGGCGCCACCTGGATCAACGGCAAGACGATCGAGGAGTACTTCCCCCGTCTCCTCCACCGCATGGTGGTCTCCGCGCCGCTCAAGACGGCCGGGCTCGAGGGCGAGTACGACCTGCGCGTGCGCGTGCACGGCGGCGGGCCGAGCGGCCAGGCGGGCGCCATCCGCCACGGCATCGCGCGGGCCCTCGTCGAGGTGAACCCGGAGCTCCGCGTGCCGCTGAAGCGCGCCGGCTTCCTCACGCGCGACGCGCGCGTGGTGGAGCGCAAGAAGGCCGGCCTGCACAAGGCGCGCAAGGCTCCGCAGTTCAGCAAGCGCTAGCGCGCCCGATCGCATGGCGCGCAGGCACTTCGGCACCGACGGTGTCCGCGGCGTCGTGGGCGAGTCCCTGACGCCCGACCTCGTCGAGCGCCTCGGCCGGGCCGCCTCGCTCTGGACCGGCGCCGCGAAGGTGTTCGTCGGGCGGGACACGCGCGCCTCCGGCGTCGAGCTGGAGGAGGCGTTCGCCCGCGGCGTCGTCTCGGCGGGCGGCGACTGCATCCTCGGCGGCGTGCTGCCGACCCCGGCGGTCGCGCTGCTCGCGCTCGACCTCGGCGTCGTCATCTCCGCCTCGCACAACCCGCCCGAGTACAACGGGGTCAAGTTCTTCGACTCGCACGGCCACAAGCTCTCCGACCGTTCGGAGGAGCAGATCGAGGAGCTGCTCGCGGCGGCGCCCGCGGTCGACCAGGGGACGATCGAGCACGTCGAGATCGCGACGGACTCGTACCTCGAGCACGTCCTCGAGCGCTTCGGCGCCGACCTCGGCGGCCTGCGCATCGCGGTCGACTGCGCGAACGGCGCCTACTCGGGGCTCGCGCCGCAGGCCTTCGAGCAGTGCGGCGCGGAGGTGCACGCGATCGGCGACCAGCCGGACGGCACGAACATCAACGTGGGCTGCGGCGCCACCGACCTCGCGCTGCTCCAGCGCACCGTCGTCGACGGCGGCTTCGACCTCGGGATCGCGTTCGACGGCGACGGCGACCGGATGCTCGCGGTCGACGAGCGCGGGGAGGTGGTCGACGGCGACCAGATCGTCGCGGCGCTCGCGCTGGACCAGGAGGTCGACCTGGTGGCGGTGACCGTGATGACGAACCTCGGCTTCCACCGGCTCATGCAGGAGCACGGGATCCGCGTCGTCACCACCGACGTCGGCGACCGCTACGTGCTCGAGGCGCTCCAGCGCGAGGACGGCGTGCTGGGCGGCGAGCAGTCGGGCCACATCATCTGCCTGCGCGGCCACGTCACCGGCGACGGGCTCGCCGCCGGCCTGCTGCTCTGCGGCGCGCTGCACGGGCGTCCACTGAGCGACGTGGCCTCGCTGATGCCGCGCTTCCCGCAGGTGAAGGAGAACGTGCGCGTGCGCGACCGGGAGCTGACGCCGGGGGTGCTGGCGGAGGTCGAGCGCCTGAACGGCGAGTGGGCCGGGCACGGGCGCGTCCTCGTCCGTCCGTCCGGCACGGAGCCCTTGATCCGGGTGCTGGCCGAGGCGGAGAATGCGGCGGTGGCGCAGGAGGCCTGTGCTAGCATCGCGGCGCTCGTTCGACGAGAGCTCGGCTGACCGTCCCGGCGCTGGGACGGGCCTCTCAGCCGGGCTTTTCCGTTTTCGCAGGCGTTTCACAGGGCAAACCCGGACACTGGGCCGGCAGGCTGGAAAGGGGGCAACCGGATGTGCGGGATCATCGGATACGTCGGGCACCGCGCCTCGAAGGAGCTCCTCCTGCACGGCCTCGAGCGCCTCGAGTACCGCGGCTACGACTCCGCGGGGATCGCGCTGCTCGAGGCGGACGGCCTCGACTACGTCCGCGCGGTCGGCAACCTCCAGAACCTGAAGGACGCGACCGGCCCGAACGGCTCCGTCGCGCGGACCGGCCTCGGCCACACGCGCTGGGCGACGCACGGCGCCGTCACCGAGGCGAACGCCCACCCGCTGACGGCCTGCGACGAGCGGCAGCTCGCGATCGTGCTGAACGGGATCGTCGAGAACTACCGCGAGCTGCGCGAGGAGCTCCAGGCGAACGGCCACGTGTTCGGCTCCGAGACCGACGCCGAGGTGGTCGCGCACCTGCTCGAGGACGCCTACGCCGGCGACCTGACGGCGGCCGTGCGCGACATCTACGGCCGGCTCGAGGGCCACTTCACCTTCGTCGTCATCCACCGCGACCATCCGGACGAGCTCGTGGGCGTCCGCAACCAGACGCCGATGGTCGTCGGGGTGGGCGACGGCGAGAACTTCCTCGCCTCCAACCTCGCCGCCTTCCTGGCGGAGACCCGGCGCGTGCAGTTCCCCGACGACGGCGAGATCGTCACGATCACGCCCGGCGGGATCGCCTACCTCGACGCGCTGTCGGGCGAGGCCGTCGAGCACGACGTGGTGGACGTCGACTGGGACGACGACGCCGCGGAGCGCTCCGGCTACGAGACGTTCATGCTCAAGGAGATCTACGAGCAGCCCGAGGGCGTCGCCGAGA
>CAZBYA010000155.1:0-3464 GCA_964496175.1 uncultured Gaiellales bacterium
CACGGCCGTCCCTGGTGTGCCGTCGCCCGAGTGCGAGGAGAGGTGCAGCGCGACCGGCCCGCGCGAGACGGAGAGGTAGACGGGGCGATCCCCCTCGCCCTCCTGCCAGTCGAGCGTGAAGCCGAGGTAGTCGACGTAGAACCGCTTCGTCGCCTCCACGTCGTACATGCGGAGGACCGGGATCGGCGGCCGCATGCCGTGGTTCATGTCGGCCGCGACTCGCCGAGCCGGTGCTCGCGGCGGCGGAGATACGCGTCGACGACGTGCCGCGGGACGAGACCGGGGCGGATGCCGCAGGCGACCGTCTCGAGCTCGCCGTCGCGGATCAGCGCGCGCACGTCGTCCTCGGAGCAGGCGAGCTCGGCGGCGAGGTCGCGGACGGTCAGCGGGGCGGCGCGCTCCACGCCCGGAGTATCGCGGTCCCTGCTCGCGTCCGCCCGCAGCGAGCAGCCAGCTACACTTCCGCGCCGTGGCGTCGGAACGCTTCAAGCTCCTGGTCCAGAACCGCGCGATCCTCGGCTCGGCCGAGTCGCGGCGCCTGCGCCGGCAGGGGCTGATCCCGGGCGTCCTCTACGGCCGCGAGCAGCCCGTCGCGATCAGCATCCCCGAGCGAGACCTGCGCGCGGCGCTGACGACGTCGGGCGGCCTGAACGCGGTGCTCGACGTCGTCGTCTCGAGCGGCAAGGCGCACCCGTCGGTGCTCAAGGAGTACCAGCGCGACAACGTGCGCGGGATCATCACGCACGTCGACCTCCAGGAGGTCCGCCTCGACCAGCCGATCCACGCGACGGTGCCCCTGCACCTGGTCGGCGAGCCGGCCGGCGTCAAGGAGGGCGGCGTCCTCTCGCACGTCACCACCGAGGTGACGGTCGAGGCGCTGCCGATGGAGGTGCCCGAGCACCTCGACGTCGACGTCTCCGAGCTGCACATCGGCGACTCGTTCCGGCTCGACGGCCTCGCGATGCCGGAGGGCGTCACCCTGCTCGACGACCTCGAGGTCGTCGTCGCCACCGTGACGGCACCGACGCGCGTCGAGGAGCCCGAGGTCGAGGAGCTCGCCGAGGGCGAGGAGGCCGCCGGCGAGGTCGCCGAGGGCGCCGCCGAGGCCGAGGGCGAAGCCGGGGCCGGCACGGGCGCCGAGGGCGAGCCCGGCACCACCGAGGGTTAAGGACCGCCCGCGATGCGTCTGTGGCCACGGCGCCACGGGACGTCGCTCGACCTGCTGGTGGCAGGGCTCGGCAACCCCGGGCGCGAGTACGCGCGCACCCGCCACAACGCCGGCTGGCTCGTCGTCGACGAGCTCGCGCGCCGGCACGGCGGCACCTGGAAGCGCAAGTTCGACGGGCAGCTCGCGGAGGTGCGGATCGACGGCCACAAGGTCGCGCTGCTGAAGCCCGAGACGTACATGAACGAGTCCGGACGCTCGATCGCCGCCGCGATGCGCTTCTTCAAGCTGGCGCCGGACGCGGTGCTCGTCGTCCACGACGAGGGCGACTTCGAGCTCGGCCGGCTCCAGGCGCGGCTCGGCGGCGGCCTCGGCGGCCACAACGGCCTGCGCTCGATCGCGCAGCACCTCGGCACGCCGGACTTCCTGCGCCTGCGCATCGGCGTGGGCCGCCCCGGACGCGGCGACCGCCGCTCGCTGGCCGACTTCGTGCTCGCCGACTTCGAGCCGCACGAGGACGCCGAGGGGATCGTCGCGCGCGCCGCCGACGCCGTCGAGACGCTCGACGCCGAGGGGCTCGACGCCGCCCAGCGGCGCTTCAACGAGCGCGGCTGAGCACCCTCTCGTGACGAACCGCACCTGAGCGGACGCCCCGGCGGACCGCCGGGGAACCTCCGGCGAGCCGGTCGCCCGGCCCGCCCGGCCCAGGTCCCCGGGACCGACCGGCCTACCCCGTTCGGGGGGGACGACACCCCCAGCACGGGGGGTGGAACGGCCGGCCGGGCGGTGCTGAACTGCGCCGAGCCAACGACAGCGCGGCGCCCCTCCTGCGGAACCGGCGCCGCCCCTGCCGAAGGGAGAGAGAACCTGTGACCGACCGCATCCGCTTCGCCTTGCTGTTCCTCGTCCTCGCGGCCTTCGTGGTCGCCCGCGCCGGCGGCGCCTTCGGCGCCCACGCGAGCCAGCACGCCCGCCAGCACCTCCGCCTCGCGTCCCGCCGCGTCACGCGGTACCCCGCGCGGCACTACCTGCGGCACGTCCACGTCAGCCGCGCGACGCTGCTCGCGCACGAGCAGACGCGCGTCGTCGACTTCGCGCGCCGGCTGCTCGGCGTCCCGTACGTGTACGGCGGCACCTCGCCGCGGTACGGCTTCGACTGCTCCGGCTTCACGCGCTTCGTCTACGCGCACTTCGGCGTCTCGCTGCCGCACTACTCGGTCGCGCAGTTCGACCTCGGCCGCCGCGTCTCGCGCTGGGGGCTGCGGCCGGGCGACCTCGTCTTCTTCGACGGCCTCGGCCACGTCGGCCTGTACATCGGCCACAACCGCTTCATCCACGCGCCGCACACCGGGACGGACGTGCAGGTCGCCTCGCTGAACGGCTGGTACGCGGCCGAGTACGACGGCGCCCGCCGCATCCTCTAAGTACCTACGGGGAATCCGCGGCGGCGCTGATGCCGCCGCGGCGTCCGGCCGCGACGCTGCGGGCCATGGAAGCCCTGTGGATCGCCGTCACCTTCGCGTACGTCCTGCTCGGGCTCGTGATCGTGCTCGGCGGCGGCTGGCGCATGTTCCACCCGCACGACCGCTACCGGCATCGCGCCCACTGAGCGGACTACCATGACCGCCCCGGAACCGGCGGTTCCGGCGTTCGTCATGGACCGTCCCGTGCTCCACACCCTCGTCGAACGGCTCCGCGCCGAGCCGCGCCTGGCCGAGCTCGCGGCCGCGCTGCCGTCGCGCGCCCGCGTCTCCGAGCCGGTGCTGCCGCTCGTGCTCGCGGCGCTGCACGAGGAGCTCGGCCGAGGGCTGGTCGTCCTGCTGCCGGAGGACGCCGACGCGCGCGACGCGGCGGAGGCCGCCGCGTGGTTCGTCGGCGACGACCGCGTCGCGCTCTTCCCGTCCCGCGGCGTCGGCTTCGGCTCCGGGCTCGAGCCGCCGCCGCACCTCGTCGGCGAGCGCGCGCGGGCCCTCGCCGTGCTCGAGCGGGGCGGGCTCGTCTGCGCCTCGGCGGCCGCCCTCTGCGAGGGGCTGCCTCCGCTCGCGGCGCGGCCGGCGCCGCTCCGCGTCGCGCCCGGGGACGAGCCGGGGATCGACGCGCTCGCCGAGCACCTCGCGTCGGCCGGCTACGAGCGGGTCGAGCGCGTCGAGGAGCGCGGCCAGTTCGCGGTCCGCGGCGGCCTCGTCGACGTCTTCCCGACCACCGGCCGCGAGCCGCTCCGGATCGAGCTCTTCGGCGACGAGGTCGAGCAGATCCGCGCCTTCTCGCCGTTCACGCAGCGCGCGCTGCGCCAGGTCGA
>CAZBYA010000156.1:0-2745 GCA_964496175.1 uncultured Gaiellales bacterium
CGTGATCGACGCGCACGCGCACCTCGGCGACGACGCGCCGGAGGTGCTCGAGCGCGCACGCGCGGCCGGAGTCGACCGCGTCGTCGAGGTCGCGACGACGGTCGACGGGGCGCACGCGACCCTCGCGCGGACGGAGTCCGAGCAGGGCGTCTACGCGTGCCTCGGCATTCACCCGCACGAAGCGGCGGAGGCGGGAGCCGAGGCGGTGGACGAGCTCCGCGGCCTGCTCGCGCACCCGCGCGCCGTCGCGGTCGGCGAGACCGGCCTCGACTACTACCGCGACTACGCGCCGCACGACGCGCAGCGGCGCCTGTTCGACGCGCAGCTCGCGCTCGCCGCGGAGCTCGAGATGCCCGTCGTCATCCACACGCGCGCGGCCGACGACGACACGCGCGCGCGCCTGCTCGCGCACGACGGCGTCGTCGTGCTGCACTGCTTCTCCTCGCCGGCGCTGCTCGAGCCGGCGCTCGAGCGCGGCTGGTACGTCTCGTTCGCCGGCAACGTCACCTACAAGAACGCCTACGACCTGCGCGCCGCCGCGCGCCGCGTGCCGCTCGACCGGCTGCTCGTCGAGACCGACAGCCCGTACCTCGCGCCGCAGCCCGTGCGCGGACGTCGCAACGAGCCGGCGCACGTCGTGCACACCTACGACGCGCTCGCGGAGCTGCACGGCCTCTCCCGAGACGAGCTTGCCGAGCGCGTGGACGCGAACGCCGACGAGGTGTTCCGGCTGTGAGCGTGCAGCCGAGGAAGTCGCTCGGCCAGCACTTCCTCGTCGACGAGAACATCCTCCGCGTGATCGAGCGGCTGGCCGCGCTCGATCCCGCCGACGTCGTGCTCGAGGTCGGGCCCGGCCTCGGTGTGCTGACCCGCTTCCTCGCCGCGCGGGTCGCGCACGTGCACGCCGTGGAGCTCGACCGCCGTCTCGAGCCCGAGCTGACGGGCATCGACGGCGTCAGCGTCCACTGGGGCGACGCGCTCGCCCTCGACGTGCGCGCGCTCGACCCGGCGCCGCGCAAGCTCGTCGCGAACCTGCCGTACAACATCGCCACGCCGCTCGTCGCCGAGAGCCTCGCGCTCGAGCAGCTCGACCTCTGGTGCGTGATGGTGCAGCGCGAGGTCGCCGACCGCTTCTTCGCGCGGCCGTCGACGAAGGCGTACGGCAGCGTGTCGGTGCTCGTCCAGCTCGCGGCCGAGCGGACCGGCTTTCACCCCGTCTCGCGCGAGGTGTTCCGGCCACGGCCGAACGTCGAGTCGGCGCTCGTCGCGTTCAGGCGCGTCGCGCCGGGCGCGCCGCCCGCGGTGAAGCGTGTCGTCGAAGGCGCGTTCGCGCACCGGCGGAAGACGCTGGCGAACGCGCTCTCCCTCGCCGGCGTCGCGAGTCGCGAGCGCGCCGTCGCGGCGCTCGCGGCGATCGGCCGGGACGCGAACGTTCGCGCGGAGGCGCTGGCCCCGCCGGAGTTCGTCGAGCTCGCGGGGGCGCTCGGGAGCGAGTCGTGATCGGGTCTGCGCCTGCCAAGATCAACCTCGCGCTCGTCGTCGGGCCGCGCCGGGCCGACGGCAAGCACGAGCTCGCGACCGTCTACCAGCGCGTCGACCTCGGCGATCGCATCTCCGTCGAGCCCGCGGCGGCGACGACCGTCGACGGTTTCCCGGAGGACACGCTCGTACACGACGCGCTCGAGGCGCTCGGCGCCCCGCACGGCTGGCGCGTGCGGATCGAGAAGAGCATCCCGGTCGCAGCCGGGCTCGGCGGCGGCTCGAGCGACGCCGCGACGGCCCTCCGGCTCGCCAACGAGCAGGTCATGCGGCCGCTCGACCGCGACGCGCTGCACGCGCTCGCCGCCCGGCTCGGCGCCGACGTGCCGTTCTTCCTCCACGAGGGCCCGCAGCTCGGCACCGGCGACGGCACCACGCTCGAGCCGCTCGACCTCCCGCAGGACTTCGTCGTGCTGCTCCTGCTCCCCGAGGGCGCGCGCAAGCGCTCGACCGGCGACGTCTACGCCGAGTTCGACGAGCGCGGGGGTGAGGCGGGGTTCGCGGGGCGCCTGGCCGCGCTCCGCGAGACGCTCGCCGCGGTCCGCCACCCGAGCGACCTCGCGGCGCTGCCGCCGAACGACCTCGCAAGCTCTCCGCTGGCGGCCGAGCTCGTCGCGCACGGCGCCTTTCGCGCCGACGTCAGCGGCGCCGGCCCGGCCCTCTACGGCCTCTTCGCGAGCCGCGCCGACGCCGACCGTGCGGCGCGCGCAGTGACCCGGCTCGGGCGGCACTGGATCGCGAATCCAGCGTGGTACGGTTGACGCGGATGTTCGGTTCGCACGCGATCGAGCACGGCGCCAGCCGTCCCGGGCGCTGGCTGCGGGAGCGCCGGCTCCGGCTGACCCTGTGGATCGCGGCGATCGAGGGGTTGCTCGTCGTCGTCCACGTCCTGCACTGGTGGCTGGTCGTTGTGCTGGCTGCGATCGCCGTCGGCATCTGGCTGTACGGCGGCCGCCACAACCCCTCGTACATGCTTCGGCAGACGTCGTGGATCCTCGCCGTGTCGCAGCTCCTGGTCGTGATCGTGCCGCTCGCGCTCGCGATCGCGACGACCGTCGCCATCGCCGTGTTCGCGCTGCTGGCGGTGGCCGCGCTCGTGTTCCTCTTCACCGAGCGTCCATAGACTTCTCGCCAGTGGGGCGTAGCCAAGTGGTAAGGCAGCGGGTTTTGGTCCCGCGATCCCAGGTTCGAATCCTGGCGCCCCAG
>CAZBYA010000157.1:0-2656 GCA_964496175.1 uncultured Gaiellales bacterium
ACTCATAATTCGTTGGTCCCTGGTTCGAATCCAGGCGGGCCCTTGGCGTCTACGGCTGCGGCCACGCCTGCACGCCGACGTACGGGCGCCCGCGCTCCAGGCCGTAGACGACCCGGCGGCGGCCGTCGGCCGACAGGAAGGTCCCGAAGCAGCCGAGGGCGTCGCAGCGGTACCGGCGTCGCTCGCGCAGGCCCGCCGTCGCCTCGAGGCGCGCGCGCATCGCCGCCGGCCGGAGCGCGACCGACGGGTCGGTGACGAGGAGGGCGGAGACGTGCCGGCCGTCGCCCAGGATCACCTCGATCCCGTCGTAGGCGAGGTCGCGCCGCAGGGGGTAGCGGTCGACGGTGCGCGGCCGCCCGAGCAGCCGCACGACTGCCGCCTCCGGCCGGCCGAGCAGCACGCGCCCGTCGACGCGGCCGGTCGCGAGCGCGAGGTGGACCGCCGTCACGGCCGCGAGCATGCGGTGACGGTAGCGCCGAAGTAGGGTCCCGCCGTGGCTGCGGCGGAGGACAAGGCACGGCTGATCCTGGAGGCGGCCGTGCGCGTCTTCGCCCGGCAGGGCTACGAGACGTCGCGGGTCGGCGACATCGCCGCGGAGGCGGGCGTCGCCTACGGTCTCGTCTACCACTACTTCGGGTCGAAGGAGGCGGTGCTCGAGGCGGTCTTCCGGCGGGAGTGGGGACGCCTGCTCGAGGCGATGGCGCTCGCGGAGCAGACGGGGAAGACCGCCCCGGAGCAACTCGAGCTGCTGATCAAGATCGTGCTCCGCACCTGGCGGGCCGACCCCGACCTCGTCCGGCTGGTCGTGCGCGAGATCACCCGCAACCCGCACATCTCCGACGAGTTGGACGAGATCGCCCAGGCGTTCGCACTCTTCGAGCGCGTGGTCGCCCGCGGCCAGGCGGAAGGGACGTTCCGGGAGGACATCGACCCACGGCTCGCCGCCTGGATCGTCTACGGCGCGCTCGAGGAAGTGCTGACGGGCTGGGTGCTCGGCCAGCTGCCGGACGACGCGGCCTCGGCCGCGGCGGCCGAGCGCGAGGTCGCCGCGACGCTCGTCGGCGGGCTGCGCGCCCGGTGAGCCGATCCCGTGCTGGACACGAACACATGTTCGCCCTACGATCGGACGGATGCAACTGCGCCTGGACGCGGCCGACCGGCTCGTGGAGCTGGTCGAGGAGCGCCGCGGGCCGGTCGCGGCGGACGACGCGGCCCGTACGGTGCTCAAGCTCGGCGCCGCGGTTTCCGTCGGCCTGGCGCGCTCGCTGCTCGACGAGGCGGTCCAGGCGGACGCGCGGCTGCGCTGGGCGGGCGACCTCGTCGCGCTCGCCGCGCCGCACGGCGAGGGGCTCGCGCTCGACCAGGCGACGTTCGTCGTCTTCGACCTCGAGACGACGGGTCTCCGCCCGGGCACCGCAAGGCCCTGCGAGATCGGCGCCGTCCGCGTGCGCGCGCTCGAGCTCGAGGAGCGCTTCCAGACCCTCGCCAACCCCGGGGCGCGGCTCCAGCCCGCCGTGGCGGCGCTGACGGGCCTCCGCGACGAGGAGCTGCGCCGGGCGCCGCCGGTCGCCGCCGCGGTGCGCCGTTTCCTCGCGTTCGCCGGCGACGGCGTCCTCGTCGCGCACAACGCGCGCTTCGACATGGCGTTCCTCGACAACGAGACGATGCGCGCCACGGGCCGGCGGGTCGCAGCGACGGTCGTCGACACGGTCGGGTTGGCGCGACGGCTGCTGGGCCGCCAGCCGGCGAACCTCGGCGCGCTCGCCTACCGCTTCGCCACCGACGCGCGGCCGTGCCACCGGGCGCTGCCCGACGCGGAGGCGACGGCGGAGATCCTGGTGCGGCTGATCGGGATGGCGCAGGAGCGCGGCGCGCGCACCGTCGCGGACCTCGTCGAGCTCGCGGCGACGAGGCCGCGGCGCGTGCACCGCAAGCGCGACCTCGCCTTCGGCGCGCCGCAGCGCCCGGGCGTCTACCTCTTCCGCGACGCGCACGATCACGTGCTGTACGTCGGTCGCGCGCGCGACCTGCGCGCGCGGCTGCGCTCGTACTTCCGCTCCGAGCGCCAGCGGCCGGCGGTCGAGGCGGCGCTCGGCGCGCTCGCGCGGATCGAGTGGCGCGTGCTCGGCTCCGAGCTCGAGGCGGCGCTCGATGAGCTGCGGCTGATCCGCGAGCTCCGCCCGCCCGCGAACGCGCGCTCGGCGCGGCCTGACCGCTACCTGTACCTCCGCCGACGCGGGGACAGCGTCGTGTGCACGTCGCAGCCGACGGAGCTCGGCCCGCTGACGAGCCGCCGGCAGGCGCAGCTCGCCGCGCGCGCCCTCCAGGGGGTCGATTGGCAGACGCTCGACGACGCGCTGCCGAAGCTGCGTGCGAAGCTCCGCCGGCTCGCCGGCGACCTCCGCTTCGAGGACGCGGCGCGCCTGCGGGACCGGATCGCCGCCCTCGAGTCCGCGGCCGCCGAGATCCGCCGCATGGAGGAGCTGCGCAGCCTCGCCGTCTGCCTGGTCGCCCCCGGCGCCGATGAGGGGACGCGGCGCGCGTTCTTCGTGGCGAAGGGGCAGGTGGTGTGCGTGCGCCCGTACCACGGGCCGCAGGGCCTCGAGTGGTCGGCGGGCCTCGCGGCCGTCGCGCGCGCGGAGCGGACGCTGGCGCC
>CAZBYA010000158.1:0-2571 GCA_964496175.1 uncultured Gaiellales bacterium
CCTCCTCCGTCGGCGCCTCGTACGGCGCCGAGACGCCGGTGAAGTCCGCGATCTCACCGGCGAGCGCCTTCGCGTACAGCCCCTTCGGGTCGCGCCGCGTGCACTCCTCGAGCGAGGTGGCGACGAAGACCTCGACGAAGGGCGAGTGCTGCTCTACGAGGGCGCGCGCGTGGCGCCGCGCCTCCTCGTACGGCGAGATCGCCGACACGATCACGGCGCCGCCGGCGCGCGCAATGCGCGAGGCGACCCAGGCGATCCGCGCGATGTTCGCGTCGCGGTCCTCCTTCGAGTAGCCGAGCCCGCGCGAGAGGTGCGTGCGCACGATGTCGCCGTCGAGGTGGTCGACGACGAGGCCACGGCGCTCGAGCTCGGGCCCGACGATGTTCGCGATCGTCGTCTTGCCCGCGGCCGAGAGGCCCGTGAACCAGAGGACGAAGCCGCTCACGACGGGCCCTCCTCCACATGCAGGCCGCACTCGGTGCGGTCGCTGCCGGCCCAGCGGCCCTCGCGGCCGGCGCCCGGCACCGTCGAGTGCGTGTCGCCGATCGAGTCGTAGCCGCGGTCGTGCAGCGCGTTGTACGGCAGGCCGCGCTCCTTGATGTACGACCAGCAGTCCTCGTCCGACCAGTCGGCGAGCGGGTTCGCCTTCCACAGCTCGTGCGCCGCGTCCCAAGCGAGCTTCGGCGCGTTCGCGCGCGTCGGCGCCTGGTCGCGGCGGATGCCGGTGATCCAGCAGTCGAGGTCGAGGAGCGCGCGGTTCAGCGGCTCGAGCTTCGCGATCGCCAGGTAGAGGTCGGGCTTCGTCTCCCAGAGCCCGTCCTCGACCGGTGCGCCCTCGAAGCGCTCGATCTCGACCCCGTAGCGGCGCTCGACCTCGCGCCAGAGCTGATAGGTCTCCGGGAAGAGGTGGTGCGTGTCGATCGCGAAGACGCGGGCGGCCGGCTCGATCGCGAACAGCAGGTCGAGCAGCACGCTCTCCTCCTTCTGGAAGGAGCACGCGAGCGCCACCCGCCCCGGGAACTGCTCGAGGCAGAAGCGGAGGACCTCCTCCGCGGTCAGCGACTCGACGTCAGACGGAAGCTGGATCGCCGCCAAGCAGCACCTCCTTCAGCGTGTCGCCGCGCAGGCCGAGCCGGAGCGTCTCGAGCGGGATCACCTCGTCGGGCGGGATGTTGCCGAGGTTCACCTCCGGGCCGAAGTGCCGGATGAACCACGCCTGCGACGCCTTGGTCGGCGCCTCCCAGACGAGGTCGTGGAAGTCGATGGAGTGCGCGATCTCGTCGACGAGGCCGGTGCGCATCTCGCCCGACGGGCGGAAGATGCCGGCGGTGCCGCTTTCGCGCGCCTCGGTGATCACCTTCCAGGCGCCCGCCTGCTTCTCCTCGGTGATCCACTCGACCCACTCGTACGGGGCGAAGACGACCTCCGAGTCCTTCGAGCCGACCTCGGAGAGAACGGTGAAGTCGCGCGCGAAGTCGGCGATCAGCTCGAGCTTCCGCTCGCGCGGGATCTCGACCGTGCCGTCGGAGATCTCGACATGGTCGATGCCGAGCGAGGTCAGCCAGCGCTTGTACTCATCGAACTTCTCGCGCGCGTAGATCACCTCGAAGAAGGTGCCGCCGATCACGACGCGCTTCCCCTTCAGCACCTCGAGCTTCCGCTCGAGGTTATTGGTGACGTAGGCGGTGCCCCAGCCGAGCTTGACGATGTCGATGTAGTCGCCGGCGACCTCGAGCACGTCCTCCCACCCGCGCGGGCCGAGGCCCTTGTCGAGCACGTGCGTCAGGCCGCCGTCGCGCTTGAGGCCGATGTCGAGGTGGTTAGAGGCGGGCATAGAGCTCCTCCAGCTTCTGCGTCGCCCGTGCCTGGACGTCGCGGTAGAGAGAGTTGCCGTGCGCGTCGATGCCGACCGTCAGCGGGCCGAAGTCCTTGACGCGGAACTTCCAGAGGCATTCCGGCATGAGCTCCTCCCACGCCACCTCCTCGATCTCCTCGATCTGCGTCGTCTCGAGCGCCGCCGCGCCGCCGACGATCGCGAGGTACACCATCCCGAGCCGCCGCATCGGCTCGATCGCCTCGTCCGGGAAGCCGCCCTTGCCGCAGATCGCGCGGACGCCGTGGCGCTCGCCGAGCGGCTCAGTGAAGCGCACCATCCGCGCGCTGGTCGTCGTGCCGATGCAGACCTTCTCGTAGCGCCCCTCGCCGACCTTGCGCACGCCGGGAGCGGTGTGCAGCAGGAGGGCGCCGCGCAGGTCGATCGGGGGCTCGACGCCCTCGTCGAAGATGCGGATCTGCGTGCGGTCGCGGATGCCGACGATGTGGCCCTGCACGACCACCTCGTCCCCGGCCCGGAGCTTCAGGATCTCCTGCGGGTCGGTGACCGGGAACGTCAGCTCGTGGGTCATGCATCCCTCTCGTAGGTCACGTCGCCCTCGGCGGAGACGTGCGCGGAGGCGCGGCGCGCGGCCCAGCACTGGTAGTTGACGGCGACGGGGTTCAGGGTCATGTGCGTGTCGGCGTGCTCGACGTGGCACTGCAGCACGGTCACGTCGCCGCCGAGCCCCATCGGGC
>CAZBYA010000159.1:0-2557 GCA_964496175.1 uncultured Gaiellales bacterium
GTCGAGTTCCCGAAGTTCTGGTCGCAGACCGCGACGAACATCGTCGCGCAGAAGTACTTCCGCGGGCGCATGTCGAGCCCCGAGCGCGAGCGCTCGGTGAAGCAGATGATCGGCCGCATCGTCACGACCGTCGGCACATGGGGCCGCGACGGCGGGTACTTCGCGAGCGAGGACGAGGCGCAGACGTTCGAGGACGAGCTGAAGGCGATCCTCGTCAACCAGCTCGCCGCGTTCAACTCGCCGGTGTGGTTCAACGTCGGCTTCGAGGAGAAGCCGCAGTGCTCGGCCTGCTTCATCCTCTCGATCGAGGACTCGATGGACGCGATCCTCGACTGGATCCGGCGCGAGGGGATCATCTTCCGCGGCGGCTCCGGCTCCGGCGTCAACCTCTCGCGGCTGCGCTCGTCGAAGGAGCAGCTCTCGAAGGGCGGGTACGCCTCGGGCCCGGTCTCGTTCATGCGCGGCGCCGACGCGTCCGCCGGCACGATCAAGTCGGGCGGCAAGACGCGGCGCGCGGCGAAGATGGTCGTCCTCGACGTCGACCACCCGGACGTCCAGGAGTTCATCTGGTGCAAGGCGCACGAGGAGGAGAAGGCACGCGTCCTCGAGGCGGCCGGCTACGACATGTCGCTCGACTCGCCCGACTGGGCGTCGATCCAGTACCAGAACGCGAACAACTCGGTCCGCGTCTCGGACGCCTTCATGCAGGCGGCCGAGGCGGACGGCGAGTGGAACCTGACCGCCCGCACCGACGGGACGGTCGTCGAGACGCTGCACGCGAAGCAGCTGCTGCGCGAGATCGCCGAGGCCGCGTGGCGGTGCGCCGACCCGGGCGTGCAGTACGACACGACGATCAACTCGTGGCACACGCTGCCGAACACGGGCCGCATCAACGCGTCGAACCCGTGCTCGGAGTACATGTCGATCGACGACTCCGCGTGCAACCTGGCGTCGCTGAACCTGATGAAGTTCCGCCGCGAGGACGGCGAGCTCGACGTCGAGGCGTTCGAGCACGCGGTCGACGTCGTCTTCCTCGCGCAGGAGATCCTGGTCGGCAACTCGTCGTACCCGACGCCGGAGATCGAGCGGAACGCGAAGGCGTATCGCCAGCTCGGCCTCGGCTACGCGAACCTCGGCGCGCTGCTGATGGCGCGTGGGCTCGCGTACGACTCGGACGAGGGCCGCGCGTACGCGGCGGCGATCACGGCGCTGATGACCGGGCGCGCGTACCGCAAGTCGTCGGAGATCGCGCGGCGGATGGGCCCGTTCGCGGGCTACCGCCCGAACGCGGCGGCGATGCTCGGCGTGATCGCGAAGCACCGCGCGGCGGTCGGCAACATCGCGCATCCCGAGACCGTCCCGGGCGAGCTGCTCGGCGCGGCGCGGCGCGCGTGGGACGAGGCGCTCGACCTCGGCGAGGTGCACGGCTACCGCAACGCGCAGGCGACGGTGCTGGCGCCCACCGGGACGATCAGCTTCATGATGGACTGCGACACGACCGGCGTGGAGCCCGACTTCTCGCTCGTCAAGTCGAAGAAGCTGGTCGGCGGCGGCGAGATCACGATCGTCAACAAGACGGTGCCGGCGGGCCTCGAAAAGCTCGGGTACGCGCCGTCCGAGGTGGACGAGGTCGTCGCGTACGTCGACGAGCGCAACACGGTCGTCGGCGCCCCGTACGTGAAGACGGAGCACTACCCGGTGTTCGACTGCGCGGTCGGCGAGCGGGCGATCCACTACCGCGGCCACGTGAAGATGATGGGCGCGATCCAGCCGTTCATCTCGGGGGCGATCTCGAAGACGGTCAACCTGCCCGAGACGGCGACGATCGACGAGGTCGCGCAGCTGTACCTCGAGGCGTGGAAGCTCGGCGTCAAGGCGATCGCGATCTACCGCGACAACTGCAAGGTCGCGCAGCCGCTCTCCGGCAAGGGCGAGAAGGGCGCGCAGGCGACGCTCGCGCCGGCCGGCGCGACGCCGGCCCCGAAGCGGCGCCGGCTGCCGGACGACCGCACCGAGGTCGGGCGGAAGTTCCGCGTCGGCGAGTACGAGGGGTACATCCACGTCGGCGTCTTCGACGACGGCAGCCCGGGCGACATCTTCGTCGACATCGCGAAGGACGGGACGACGCTGCAGGGGCTGATGAACTCGCTGATGATCGCGGTGTCGATGGGCCTCCAGTACGGCGTGCCGCCGGAGGTGTACGTCTCGAAGCTGTCGCACCTGCGCTTCGAGCCGTCGGGCCCGACGAACGACGCGGACATCCGCACGGCGAAGTCGATCGTCGACTACATCTTCCGCTGGTTCGGCAAGAAGTTCCTGACCGTCGACCAGCAGGAGGAGGCCGGCATCCTCTCGGCGGAGGTGCGCGCGAAGCTCGCCGACCAGTACGCGAACGGCGGCTCGTCGGCGCCGGCGGAGACGCCGTCGCCGGGCCAGACGGCGCTGTTCAACCCGCACGAGGATGCGATCGAGTGCAACCGCTGCGGTGGGCGCATGGTGCGCGCAGGCACGTGCTACACGTGCCGCGACTGCGGCACGAGCACCGGCTGCGGCTAGT
>CAZBYA010000160.1:0-2554 GCA_964496175.1 uncultured Gaiellales bacterium
TCTCCCGCTCGCGGGTCGTGAGCATGTCCGCCTGGTCCTTGCCGGCGAGGAACGCAGGCATCAGCGCCGGGTCGACGTAGCCCTCGCCCTGCGCGACCTTCTCGATCGCGCGCACCAGCGTCTGGTGGGGCGCCTCCTTGAGGATGTACCCCTTCGCGCCCGACTCGAGGCCGCGGCCGAGCAGCGAGCGCTCCGAATAGGCGGTGAAGATCAGCACCTTCGACTCGGGCACCTTCTCCGTCAGCAGCTTCGTCGCCTCGAGCCCGTCCATGCCGGGCATCCGCACGTCCATGATCACGACGTCCGGCTTCCGGCGCTCGGCCAGCTCGACCGCCGACGCGCCGTCCGCGGCCTCGCCGACGACGCGGATGTGGGGCGCCCGGGACAGCGAGAGGCGCAGCCCCTCGCGGACGACCTCGTGGTCGTCGACGATCAGGGTTGTGATCTCCTCGGCCATCGCCCGCTCCATCCTACGCGGGAAGCGGGCAAAGTCCTACGGCGTGAGCAGGGAAAGCTGCTCCGACGGCGCCGGCGGGCGGAGGCGGACGGGACGCCGGTCGGCGATCCCATGCTCCCGGGCGATCCGGCCGATGGTGGCTCGGACGGGCGCGAGCTCGGACTGGGGGAGGTAGGCGCGGCGGGAGTAGAGCCGCTCGTAGTCCGGCGTGAGCTCCGGCCAGTCGCGCTCCAGGCAGGCGAGGAAGTGCTCGCGCGTTCCCGGGCGCAGGTAGAGCAGGTTCGCCCAGATGCTGCAGGCGCCCGCCTCGCGCGCGGCCGCCACCACGCGCTCGATCTGCCGCGGGTGGTCGGAGAGGCCCGGCAGGATCGGCGCCATCCCGACCGAGGCGCGGACGCCCGCCTCGACGAGCGTCCTCAGCGCGCGCAGCCGCTGCCGCGGCGGCGCGGTGCCGGGCTCGGTCGTGCGCCAGACGTCGTCGTCGACCGTCGGCACCGAGAACGTGACGGAGACGTCTGCTCGGGCCGCCGCCTCCACCAGCACGTCCACGTCGCGGACGATCAGCGGCCCCCGCGTGATCAGGGAGAACGGGTTCGCGGCGTCGCGCAGCACCTCGAGGCACGCGCGCGTCAGCCGGTACCGGCCCTCGGCCGGCTGGTACGGGTCGGTCGCCGCCCCGATCGCGATCCCGCCGCCGGCCCACGACGGCCGCCGCAGCTCGCGCCGCAGCACCTCCGCGACGTTCACCTTGACGCGGATCGAGCGGCCGTACCGGTCGTCCCACGGGCGGTCGGCGCGATGCTCGAAGCCGCGGACGTAGCAGAAGGTGCAGCGGTGGACGCAGCCCATGTAGGGATTGAGCGACCACTCGAAGGGCATCCCCCTGACACGGTTCAGGGCGACCTTGCACGGCTCCTCGCGGTACTCGACGCGCACCCGCGGATGATAGCGAACACACGTTCGCATCGTCCGGCTGCCGGTTATACTCGCCTGAGCTGATTCGCGTGGACGACGATCTGCCGCCCAGTACGCGTACGCCGGGGAGCGGCGTCCGGTGACGTTCGTCGGAGAGCTCGTCGGCGTCGCCGCGCTGATCCTGCTCAACGCCTTCTTCGTGGCGGCCGAGTACGGCCTCGTCACGTCGCGGCGGACGCGGATCATGGAGCTCGAGCACCAGGGCAGCCGCCGCGCGCGCGCCGTGCTGACGATCACGAGCGACCCGCCGCGCTTCATCGCGGCGATGCAGCTCGGAGTCACCATCTCCTCGCTCGCGATCGGCGCCCTCGGCGAGCAGGTGCTCGCCCGCCGCTTCGACGCCGTGATGGCGTCCGTGCTGGCGGTCGTGCTCGCCCTGCTGATCGTCACCTACCTGCACGTCGTGATCGGCGAGCTGGTGCCGAAGGGCATCGCGCTCGGCCATCCCGAGCGGACGGCGCTCGCCGTCTCGACGCCGGTGCGCGCGTTCTTCGTCGTCTTCCGGCCGCTGATCTGGCTGCTCCAGGAGTCGACCGCCCACCTGCTCCGCCTGCTCGGGCTCGAGCCGCCCGGGGCCGAGCACGACGCGCACTCGGAGGCGGAGCTGCGGATGCTGCTCTCCTCGTCCGCCGAGCAGGGCGAGATCGAGCACGAGGAGCAGGAGATGCTCTACAAGGTCTTCGACTTCGCCGACAAGGAGGTTGCGGACGTGATGGTGCCCCGGCCGGAGGTGGTCGCGATCTCGATCGCGCTGCCGCCGGAACAGGCGCTCCAGGCCGTGCTCGACTCGCCGTACACGCGCTACCCGGTCTACCGGGAGTCGCTCGACGACATCGTCGGCGTCCTGCACATCCGCGACCTGATCGAGGCGATGCACGAGCGCGGCATCGCGGCCGTCGACCTCGACGAGCTCGTCCGCCCGGCGACGATGGTCCCGGAGACGAAGGACCTCGCGGCGCTGCTGACGGAGTTCCGGCGCACGAACCAGCACCTCGCCGTCGTGATCGACGAGTACGGCTCGATGGAGGGGATCGTCACCCTCGAGGACCTGCTGGAGGAGATCGTCGGCGAGATCGAGGACGAGTTCGACCTGCCGGACGAGACCGTCGAGCGCATCGACGA
>CAZBYA010000161.1:0-2552 GCA_964496175.1 uncultured Gaiellales bacterium
CCTAGAGGAACGTCCGGATCGACTCGCGCTCGACGCGCAGGCCGATCACCTTCGAGCCGTCGTCGATCTGCTCGATCGAGTCGGCGGGCACGATCCGGCGCCGGCGGGCGAGCCAGCCGGAGCGGACGGAGAGCGCGTCGGGCTCCTCGGGGGAGGTGCCGTACATCGGACACTCGACCTTGCCGACGACCCGGCCGCGGGCGTCTGCGACGAGGAACCCGGCGGTGCGGCGGAGATCGACGGCGAGTGCGCTCATCTACGGTGCGAACGTATTCCCCCTTTGCGTGGATTCTCCCGCTGGCCTGGTAAAGCTTTTGTTAGAGCGGGATCAGGGCTGCCAGAGCATCAGGACGAGGATCCCGACGACCGCTGCCCCTGCGAGCCACGAGATCGCCGTCCCCTTCGGGTCCCGCAGCAGCGCCTGCAGCTGCACCGTCGAGGTGTCGCCCTCCGCCGCGAGGCGCTCGGCGAGCTCGCGCGACCGCGTCTGGTGCCTGCCGCCGACACCGCCCAGCGCGCTCGCGACCACCCAGAGGGCGACGGCCGCCCAGAGCCAGCCGGTGCCGAGTGGGTAGTCCCGCTCCGCCCAGAGGGCGATCCCGAGGGCGAGCGCGATCCCGCCGCCGGCCCCGATCACCGGCACGAGCGGCCGCACGAGGCGCAGCAGGCGTGCCGTCTCGCTGGGACGCTCGGCGCGCACCGCGAGCACGTTCAGCACGGCGGCGGCCGCGGAGCCGCCGAGGAACAGGACGGCGCCGGTGAGGTGGGCGGCCAGCAGCCAGTCGTAGGTGCTCACGACGTCCGAGCGTACCCTTGGCCGCGACGGTGGACGTCCGCGAACGGCACCTACGCCTGCTGACCGAGACGATCGAGGCGGTCAACTCGACCCTGGACCTCGAGGAGGTGCTCGCGCTCGTCGCGACGAAGGTCGCCGAGGCGCTCGAGACGGACGCCTGCTTCGTCTACCTCTACGACGAGCGCGCCGACGAGCTCGTGCTGCGCGCGACGCACGGCACGCCGATCGACGAGATGACGCGACGCCCGCGGATGCGCCCGGGCGAGGGGATCACCGGGTCGGCCGCGGCGGCGCGGGCGCCCGTGCTGCTGGCGGCGCAGGCGCACCTCGACCCGCGCTTCAAGAACTTCCCGAACCTGCCCGAGGACGAGTACCAGTCGATCCTCGCCGTCCCGATCCTGACGCGCGACGGCACGCTCGAGGGAGCGCTGAACGTGCGTACGCGGGAGCCGCGCGCGTTCACCGAGGACGAGGTCGACCTGCTGCTCGCGATCGCCGCACAGGTTGCGCAGACGATCGAGCACGCGAAGCTGTACGCGGAGGCGCAGCGGCGCGTCCACGAGCTCGAGGCGCTCGCCCGCATCTCCGAGGCGGTGTCGGACTCGCTCTACCTGGAGGAGTCGCTCGAGGCGATCGTCAAGGCGACGATGGACGCGCTCGCCGCGACGGGGGCCGCGCTCGTGCTCGACGACGGGCGGATCGCCTGGCCGGAGGGCGTCGCCTCGACGCACGCGATCCGGCAGCCGCTGCGCTGGCGCGGCCGGCAGATCGGCGAGCTCGTCGCCGACCGCGCGACGCCATTCAGCGACGGCGACCGCGAGTTGCTCGCGTCGATCGCGACGCACGCGGCGGTCGCGCTCGAGCACGGGCGCGCCGTCATGCGGGGCGTGCTCGCCCAGGAGATCCACCATCGCGTGAAGAACAACCTCCAGACGGTCGCGTCGCTGCTTCGGCTCCAGGCGCGCGCGGCGGAGTCGGTCGATCCGCGCGAGGCGCTCGAGCACGCGGTCAACCGGATCCTCGCGATCGCGGCGGTGCACGAGCTGCTGACGGAGCGGCGCGACGAGGACGTCGAGCTGGCCGACCTGATCGACCGTCTGCGCGCGATGCTGGTGCAGGGCGTCGGCGCCGGGAAGGAGGTGACGTCGCAGCTCGAGCCGGTGTCGCTGCCGGGGGCGAGGGCGACGGCGCTCGCGCTGGTGTTCGCGGAGCTGCTCCAGAACGCGCTCGAGCATGGCGGCGACCACGTGCGCGTCGAGCTGGCGCGGCGGGACGGCGACGTCGTGCTCGCGATCGGCGACGACGGGCCCGGCCTCGGCGACGACCCCCGCTCCGGCACGGGCCTCTCGATCGTGCGGGCGCTCGTCCGCGACGAGCTGCGCGGCTCGCTCGAGCTGCGCTCGCAGGCGGGCACGCGGGCCGAGGTGGTCTTCCCCGGCTGAGCGTCCGCGCTCGCCCGAGAGAGCGCGTCGCGGCCCGCACACCCGCGAGGCGCGCGTCCGCGGTCGAGCCCTGTCCCCTTCCGCGTCACCGCCGCGGCCGGCTGCGTGGGGCGCCGTCAGCGTAGGCCGTAGGAGCCACCCCGCGCCCCCGAAGTTCCACTCTTGTTCCAGAGCGGTGTGTGTTCCTCTTGGGTGGCTGCCGCCAGACGGGTCGCCGCCAGCCGTGTCCCCGCGGGGCACGCGCGGCCGCGAGAACGTGGCGGGAGCGTGACGCCTTCGCCGCGGAAGTGCGACCCGCCGTCAGGAAGTGCGAC
>CAZBYA010000162.1:0-2547 GCA_964496175.1 uncultured Gaiellales bacterium
GCGCGCGGGATCGACCTCGGCGGCGTCGACTACGTCACGAAGCCGTTCAACCCCGTCGACCTGGCGCCGCTGGTGGGCGCGCTGCTCGACCGTGTCGACCGCGGCGAGCGCGACGACGTGCGGCGCGAGAAGCTGAGCGAGCTGCGCTCGCTGCTCGAGCACGAGTGACCGCGGGGTACGTCGAGGAGCCCGCCCCCCGGACGGGCCCCTCGCGTTCCCGACGAACGTCGCTCAGCCGGCGAAGTCGGCCGTGACCACGCTCGCCCCCGACCGACCGAGGAACGTGCCCAGGCCGATGCCGATGCCCACGCGCGTGAACGTGGGCCGAAGGAGGTTGGCCCGGTGCTCAGGGCTCGCGAGCCATGCCGACACGACTCCCCTCGCCGAGCCGAGCGTCCCGGTGCCCCAGGCGAGGTTCTCCCCCGCCAGCGAGCCGGTGACGTCGAACTCGAGCATCCGCTGCGCGAATGCCCCATGGGCGAAGACCCCCGTCGTGAGCATGCTGCGACTGTGCGACCGGGCCGCACGCTCGAGGTGCACGTCGAAGCTGAGGGGCCGAAGGCCGTGCTCCGCGCGCACGAGGTTCATCCGCGCGAGCAGCTGCTGCTCGGGCTGCGTCAGGCCCGCCGAGGCGGCGGCGGGCAGGACGAGCGCGAGGGCGGCGGCCAGCACGGGGAGCCACTTGAGCATTGGTTGAAACTCGCAGCTTTATCCGTTGAAAGCTACCCCCGTCTGGGGGATCTTCGCCTCCGAACCTGTCGAAACCTGCTGCGACCGGGCGCGTCAGCGCGCGGTCTGGGCGAGGCCGATCGCGGCGAGCACGACCGCGGCGCCGGCGAGCTGGACGCCGTCGAGCGACTCGGCCAGCCAGCCCCAGCCGACGAGGGCGCCGACGACCGGCTCGAGCATCGCGACGATGCCGACGCGGGTCGCGCTCAGGTGGCGGAGAGCGCTCACCAGCAGGAAGAAGGGGACGATCGTCCCGAGCGCGACCATCCAGAGCGCGAGCGCCCACACCGGCAGGTGGAGGGCGTGCAGGTGGCCGTGCAGCGAGGTCGAGCGTGTGACGGCGCCGCCGGGGAACGACCACCACGGCTCGAGGATCGCCCAGAAGACGGATGCGAAGAGGAACCCCCACGCGAGCAGCGAGACGGGGTCGCGGCCGCCGATCGCGTGCTCGGCGAGCAGCACGTAGAGCGCGTACGCGACCGCGCCCGCCAGCGCGAACGCGACGCCGGCGGTCGAGAGGGAGGCGCCGCCGCCGAACAGGTTCACGATCATCGCGAGGCCGCAGATCGCGAGCGCGAGGGCCGCCCAGATGCGCCGGCGGACGTGCTCGCGGTACGCGAAGCGCGCCCACAGCGCGACGAGCAGCGGCGCGAGGTACTCGATCAGGAGCGCGACGCCGATCGCGAGCCGGTGGATGGCGAGGAAGTAGAACCACTGGACGAACGCGAGGCCCGCGACGCCGAAGACGATCAGGTACGGCAGCTCGCGCCGCGTCGGCCGCAGGCGCTGCGGCGCGAACGCGGCGACGACGGCGAGCAGGCCGACCGCGGCGCCGAGCGAGCGGAGCTGGGCGAGCCGCTCCGACGAGAGGCCGGTCAGCAGGATCGTCTTCGAGACGGCGCCGTTGATCCCCCAGAGCACGGCGGCCGACGCCGCCATCAGGTAGCCGAGGCGCGGCCGGCGCGTACGCGCGGGCGGGACGGGGAACGGGGCCTCGCTCACGGAGGCCGACGCTATCTACAGCCGCAGCAGCAGCAGCTGGAGGCCGACCATGCCCGCGAACGACGTCCCGCCCGAGAGGAGGGCGGCGCGCGAGCTCGCCGCGGCGCGCGCGTCCGGCACGAGCTCCGTCAGCGACAGCCAGATCATCGCGCCCGCGGCGAAGCCGAGCCCGATCGGCAGGAACGACCGCATCGACTCGACGAAGAGGAACGCCGGCACGGCGACGAGCGGCTGCGGGATGCTCGAGAAGACGCTCCAGAACGCCGCGGTGCGCACGCGTGCGCCGCGCGGCACGAGCACGAGGCTGATCGCGAGCCCCTCCGGGATGTTGTGGATCGCGATCGCGGCCGTCACGAAGATGCCGAGCGCGTCGCCGCCCCCGTACGAGACGCCCACGCCGATGCCCTCGGTGAACGAGTGCACGGTCATGACGCCGACGATCGTCAGCGCCTTCAGCGCGTCGGCGCCCTGGAGCGCGCCGAACTCGACGTTGCGGTCGCGCAGGAAGCGGTTCGTGACGTGGATGAAGATCGCGCCGGCGGCGAAGCCGCCGACCGTGCGCAGCGGCCCGTACTTGAACCCCTCCCACAGCAGCGCGAGGCTGGCGGCGGTCATGAACCCGACCGCGGCGGCGCTCGCGATGCCGAGCCACTCGCGCGGGGGCTTGCGCACGGCGAGAAACGGCAGCGCGCCGAGGCCGGTGGCGAGCGCGGTCACGAGCGCGCCGACGAAGACGGTGTACACGTTCGCCGTCACGGTCGAATCGTCGGCAGGCCGGCCCCGGCCTGCCTCGGGGGTTCTGCGGATCGCCGGCTG
>CAZBYA010000163.1:0-2543 GCA_964496175.1 uncultured Gaiellales bacterium
AGGTCGAGGTCGCGGAGCAGGTCGCGGATCGACTCCGCCCCCATGCCGCCGCGGAAGTAGACGCCGAAGCCGTACGGCGACCCGAAGCGGTCCTTCAGCTCGCGGAAGAGCTGCTCGTCGTTGACGACGAGCTTCGGCTCGAGCTCGCGGAAGAGCTGCCACGTCTGCTCGAGGCGCCGCACCGAGTCGACGGCGGCCTCGCGCGTGTCCTCGCGGCGCGACTCGATGTCGAGGTACATCTCGCGCACCTTCAGCGCCCACTGGATCAGGGAGTCGAGATCCTCCTTCTGGATCTTCCCGTCGGTGCGCAGGCAGAGGTCGTTCGTCAGCTCGCGGATGTCCTGGCCCTCTTCCCACGTGTCGACGACGTCCTTCAGCAGGCCGTTGCCGAGGTCGCGCGCCTTCTCCAGGTTCTTCTGGTCGATGCCCGCGACGTACGGCGCGTCGTCCTCGCCGAGCTCGCCGCCCTCGAGCAGCGCGTCGACCACGCGGTGGATGTGCTTGGTGATCGCGCCCTTCTTGGCGCCGGTCGCCTTGTCGAGGTCCTTCTCGAGCGGCGCGATCCCGGCCAGGATCTGCTCGCCGGCCGAGGCGACCTGCTCGAGCTCGCGCGGCGTCAGCTTGCGGTCGTCGCGGATCGCGGCGTTGCGGACGAGCTCGCGGATCTTCTTCGCGTCCTCCGTCGTGATCTGCGGGACGAGCTCCAGGAAGAGCCCGCCGACGAGCTTGCGCGCCTCCTCGAGCGGCGGCAGCGCCGACTCCTCGGCCCACGTGGCGAGGCCGCGCGTCCAGAAGTCGTCGTCCTCGTCGAAGCCCTTCTCCTTGCCCTCGGAGAAGAACGCGCGGCGGCGGGCGAGGCGCTTCTCGAGCTCGGCGAGCTGCTCGTCGCGGTCGACGTAGATCCGCTCGGACTCGGCCTTGACCTTGTCCTCGAGGTCGTTCAGGTCGCGCTGGCGCGCCTCGACGTCGACGTTCGTGACGATCGAGGCCGCGAAGTAGAGCACCTTCTCGAGCTCGCGCGGGGCGATGTCGAGCAGGTAGCCGATGCGGCTCGGGACGCCCTTGAAGAACCAGATGTGCGAGACGGGCGCCGCCAGGTCGATGTGCCCCATGCGCTCGCGGCGCACCTTCTGGCGCGTCACCTCGACGCCGCAGCGCTCGCAGATGATGCCCTTGTAGCGGACGCGCTTGTACTTGCCGCAGTAGCACTCCCAGTCCTTCGTCGGACCGAAGATGCGCTCGCAGAAGAGGCCGTCGCGCTCGGGCTTCAGCGTGCGGTAGTTGATCGTCTCCGGCTTCGTGACCTCGCCCGACGACCAGTCGCGGATCTGCTTCGACGACGCGAGACCGATCCGGATCGCGTCGAACTCGTTGATGTCGATCAAGTGATTCCTCGCCTCTTTCCTTCAGGTCGTCAGGGTCTTCAGTCTTCGATCTCGAGGTCGATCTCGTCGCCCGCGCCGACCGGCTCGACGTCCTCGTCCTCGTCCGCCTCGCCCTCGAGCTCGATCGCGTCGAGGTCCTCGAGCGACTCGTCGGCCGGCAGCGACAGCTCGCCGTCGGTGTCGACGCGGTCCTGGCCCTCGTCGACCTCCTGCGCCGTGGGCTGGCGGGCGGCCGCGCGGAGCGAGCCGGGCGAGAGGTCGATGCCGAGCTCCTCCGCGGCGCGCAGCAGCTCGTCGTCCTCCTCGCGCACCTCGACCTCGGCGCCCTCCTCGGACTCGACGCGAACGTCGAGCGCGAGGGACTGCATCTCCTTCAGCAGCACCTTGAAGGACTCGGGGATCGACGGCTCGGCGATGTTCTCGCCCTTGACGATCGCCTCGTAGGCCTTCACGCGCCCGACCGTGTCGTCGGACTTGATCGTGAGCATCTCCTGGAGCGTGTACGCGGCGCCGTACGCCTCGAGCGCCCACACCTCCATCTCGCCGAACCGCTGGCCGCCGAACTGCGCCTTGCCGCCGAGCGGCTGCTGCGTGACCAGCGAGTACGGCCCCGTCGAACGGGCGTGGATCTTGTCGTCGACGAGGTGGAGCAGCTTCAGGATGTACATGTAGCCGACCGTCACCTCCTGCTCGAACGGCTCGCCGCCTCGGCCGCTGAACAGGCGCACCTTCCCGGAGGCCCTGCGCCCGGCGGGCGCCTTCGGGTCGGTGACGAACGTGATCGGGCTGTCGGGGTTCTGCTTCGCCCAGTCGAGGAGCGCGTTGTCGACGTCCTCGACCGTCGCGCCGTCGAACACCGGCGTCGCGATCGGCGTCGGCGCCGGCGCGTTGATCACGCGGCTCGCCGTGCCGTTCATCGGCTGCACGTCGCCGTCGGCGAAGACGCCGTGGGCGGCGGCCCACCCGAGGTGGGTCTCGAGGATCTGGCCGATGTTCATGCGGCTCGGCACACCGAGCGGGTTGAGCAGGATGTCGACCGAGCGGCCGTCCTCGAGGAACGGCATGTCCTCCTCGGAGACGATCTTCGAGATGACGCCCTTGTTGCCGTGGCGCCCGGCGAGCTTGTCGCCCTCGGAGATCTTGCGCTTCTTGGCGACG
>CAZBYA010000164.1:0-2517 GCA_964496175.1 uncultured Gaiellales bacterium
TAACGGCTCGATAGCAGGACACGGAACGACGCCGGCGGGGCGCACCGCGCGCCCCGCCGGCAAGTTCCGACACGCCGCGGCGGCCTCCGGCACACTGTGCGGAGGCCGCGTCAGGCGGCACTCGAACCAGCGGCACCCACCCCGAACCACACCAAGCCCCCCGATCACGCCCCCATGGGAACCTTCCTCATTCGTCGCACCTTCTGGGCGGTCTTCCTGTTCCTGGTCGCGACGATCCTCACGTACGTCATCTTCTTCGTGATCCCCGCCAACCCGGCGTTCCTCGCGGCGGGGAAGGGGGCCGACACGGCGCAGGTGAACCGCGTGCGGCACCTGCTGCACCTCGACCTGCCGGTGTGGAAGCAGTACCTGCTGTTCCTGAAGAACCTCGTCTGGAACCAGCAGCTCGGGACGTCGTTCGTCAACCGCGAGAGCGTCCGCTACATGATCGGCCAGGACGCGCCCGTGACCGCCTCGCTCGTCTTCGGCGGCGCGGTCTTCTGGCTCGCGCTCTCGCTGCCGGTCGGCATCCTCTCGGCGCTGCGCCCGCGCTCGCTGATGGATCGTGTCTCGATGACCTTCGTGCTGATCGGCATCTCGGCGCACCCGGTCTGGATCGGCCTGATCTTCTCCTACTTCTTCGGCTACAAGCTCGGGCTGACCCCCATCGCCGGCTACTGCAACTTCTTCGGCGGCACTCCGGGAGCCCAGTGCAGCGGGCCCGTCAACTGGGCCTACCACCTGCTCCTGCCGTGGGTCACGTTCATGATCCTGTTCGCCGCGCTCTACGTCCGCCTGATCCGCGCGAACGTGATGGAGACGATGTCCGAGGACTACGTGCGCACCGCGCGCGCCAAGGGCGCGCCCGAGCGCCGCGTGATGGTCCAGCACGTGCTCCGCAACAGCCTGCTGCCCGTCGTGACGATCCTCGGCATGGACATCGGGCTCGCGCTCGGCGGCGCCATCTTCACCGAGACGATCTTCAACCTGCCCGGCCTCGGCCACGAGATCATCAACGCGTACAACAACTTCGACCTGCCGGTGATCGTCGGCATCGTCGTCTTCGCGACGATCTGCGTGATCATCTTCAACTTCATCGTCGATGTCACGTACGCATTCCTCGACCCGCGAATCCGTCTGACCTGATGCCTCCGATCCTCCAAGTCGAAGACCTGACGACGCACTTCAAGACCGACGACGGCATCGTCAAGGCCGTCAGCGGGGTCTCGTTCGAGCTCGAGAAGGGCGCGACGCTCGGCGTCGTCGGCGAGTCCGGGTCGGGCAAGAGCGTCACCTTCCTGACGGTGATGGGCCTCGTCGACAAGAACGCGATCGTCTCCGGCTCCGTCAAGCTCGACGGGGAGGAGATCCTCGGGCGCCGGTCGTCGCAGCTGCGCAACATCCGCGGCGCGCGGATCGGGATGATCTTCCAGGACCCGATGACCTCGCTGAACCCGGTGAAGAGCATCGGGTGGCAGCTCGAGGAGGCGGTGCTGCTGCACAACGACGTGACGCGGAAGCAGGCGCGCGCGCGGGCGGTGGAGCTCCTCAAGGAGGTCGAGATCCCGCACGCCGACCAGCGCGTCGACGACTACCCGCACCAGTTCTCGGGCGGCATGCGCCAGCGCGTGATGATCGCGATGGCGCTGATCAACAACCCGGAGATCCTGATCGCCGACGAGCCGACGACGGCGCTCGACGTGACGACGCAGGCGCAGATCCTGCGGCTCATGGGGCGCCTCCAGGAAGAGCACCGCATGTCGATCGTGATGATCACGCACGACCTCGGCGTCGTCGCGGAGCTCGCGGACGACGTCGTCGTCATGTACGGCGGGCGGATCGTCGAGCACGCGGGCGTCGACGACCTGTTCGACCGCGCGGAGATGCCCTACACCTGGGGCCTGCTCGGGTCGCTGCCGCGCATCAACTCGACGGCCGAGCGCCTCGAGCAGATCCCGGGCCAGCCGCCGTCGCTCCTGAACCCGCCGCGCGGCTGCCCGTTCCACCCGCGCTGTGAGTTCGCGTTCGACCGCTGCCGCGTCGAGCTGCCGGAGCTGCGGCCGTCGCCGGCGCACGACGACCACCTGTTCCGCTGTCACCTCGACGATGCGCGCCGCGCGGAGATCTGGCGCGTGAAGAAGGCCTCCTTCGTGGCCGAGGACGCCGCGTGAGCGACGAGCTCCTGGTCGTCGAGGGCCTCGAGAAGCACTTCCCCGTCACGCGGGGGCTCGTGCTCCAGCATCAGATCGGGGCCGTCAAGGCAGTCGACGGCGTCAGCTTCACCGTCCAGAAGGGCGAGACGCTGGGCGTGGTCGGCGAGTCCGGCTGCGGCAAGTCGACGATGGCGCGCTGCATCACGCGCCTGCTCGAGCCCACGGGCGGCAAGATCATCTTCGAGGGCAACGACATCACGCACCTCTCGCGCCGCGACATGCGGCCGGTGCGGCGCGACATGATGATGGTCTTCCAGGACCCGTACGCGTCGCTGAACCCGCGCAAGCGCGTCGGCTTCATCGT
>CAZBYA010000165.1:0-2514 GCA_964496175.1 uncultured Gaiellales bacterium
TAGCGGGGGCAGGATTTGAACCTGCGACCTCCGGGTTATGAGCCCGGCGAGCTACCTGACTGCTCCACCCCGCGTCGCTGCCGCGATTCTACCACCTACGATGCGCACATGCCCGTCTACGCCTGGGGCGCGCTCGGCTTCCTGATCGTCTCGCTGATCGGCTCCGCAGCCGTCACCGCCGTCCGCGGGCTCCGCGCCTGGCGCACCTTCCGCTCCGTCTCGCGCCGGACCACCGACGCGCTCGAGACCGTCGCGGCGACCGGCGCCGCGGTCGAGCGCCGCGCCGGCGCCCTCGCGGCCGGCAGCGACCGGCTGACGGCTGCGGTCGCCCGGCTGCAACGCTCGCTCGCCGAGCTCGCAGCCCTGCGCGCCGCAGCAGCCGAGGCGCAGGCGCTCGTCGGCGGCGTTCGCGGGGTCGTCCCGCGCAAGTGACTCGCGTCGCCGCGATCGACCTCGGCACCAACGCCACCCGCCTGCTCGTCGCCGACGTGGACGACGGCCGCGTCGACGAGGTCGTCCGCCGCACACGCATCACGAAGCTCGGCGAAGGAGTCGACGCCCGCCGGCGCCTGCTGCCGGTGCCGATCGCCCGCGTCCGCAACGTGCTCTCCGACTACCGCCGCGAGGCCGAGCGCCTCGGCGCCGAGCGCATGCTCGCCGTCGCGACCAGCGCCGTCCGCGACGCCGAGAACGGGGAGGCGTTCCTCGGCGAGGTCGAATGGTCGTACGGCTTCGCGACGCGGCTCCTCTCCGGGGACGAGGAGGCGCAGCTGACCCGCCGCGGCGTCGGCCCGCTCGAGCCGAGGACTGTCGTGATCGACGTCGGCGGCGGCTCCACCGAGGTGATCGCCGACGGCTTCCACACGAGCGTCGACGTCGGCTCCGTCCGGCTCACCGAGCGCTTCGGCGACGACTGGAAGGCGGCCGCGGCCGCCGTCCGCGCCGCCCTCCCGGAGCTCGAGGCCGACCGCGTGCTCGGCGTCGACGGCACCACCGCGGAGCTCGACGCGATGGGCGCCCACACGCCCGAGGAGATCGACGGCGTGCTCGCCTGGCTGCGCGACTCGACCGACGCGGAGCGGCGCGAGCGCCTGCTCGAGCCCGACCGCGCGGAGGTGCTCGCCGCGGGCGTGATCGTCGTCCGCGAAGCCCTGCGGCGCCTCGGCGCCGAGCGGATCGAGGCCTGCGGCCGCGACCTCCTGACCGGCGCGGCGCTCCTCGCCGCCGAGCTCCCGGCGCCGGCGGACGGCGCCGCACCGCCCGGCGCCTACACCTGCTGCTAGGGCGAACGCACGTCCGCTGTAGCTGTACAGCTACAGCGGGTTACTTGCGCGCGCAATAACTTCTGCTACGATCCTTGCGTCATCAAGGATCTAGGAGGAAACCCACATATGAGCACGATCGAGCAGTCCCGCACCGAGGTCCCGACCGGGACGTGGCGCGCGGACACCGTCCACTCCAGCGTCTCCTTCGAGGTGCCCTACGCCGTGGCGACGTTCGGCGGCGAGGTACCCGACTTCGAGGCGACCCTCGTCGACGGCGTCCTGACCGGCGTCGCGCGGATCGCGAGCATCGCGATCAAGGACGAGAGCCTCCAGGCGCACCTGCTCTCCCCCGAGTTCTTCGACGCGGAGCGCCATCCCGAGGTCCGCTTCTCCGGCAGCGAGCTCCGGCGCGACGGCGACCGGGTCGAGGTCGAGGGCGAGATCACGATCAAGGGGATCACGAAGCCCGTCGTCCTGACCGGCACCGCCGCCGGCCCGGCCGTCGACCACTTCGGCGCCACCCGGCTCGGCCTGAAGCTCCAGGCGACGGTCGACCGCACCGCGTTCGACATGACCTGGAACATGCCGCTCCCGAACGGCGAGCCCGCCCTCTCGAACGACGTCACGCTCAAGGCGGAGCTGACGCTGGTCGCGCAGGAGGCGTAATGAAGGTCCTCGCGATCAGCGGCTCGCTCCGCGACGGCTCCCACAACACGGCCCTCCTCCGCGCGCTGCGCGAGGAGGCGCCGGCGGGGGTCGAGGTCGAGCTGTGGCACGGCCTGAAGGAGGTCCCGCCCTACGACGCCGACGACGACGTGGCACCGGGGCCGAACGCCGTCGAGGCCTTCCGCCGGCTGGTCCGCGAGGCCGACGCGGTCGTCTTCGCCACGCCCGAGTACAACTCGTCGCTGCCGGGCGCCCTCAAGAACGCCCTCGACTGGGCGTCGCGCCCGCTCGCGACGAACGCGTTCCGGAACAAGCCGGTCGGCGTCGTCTCGTCGTCGACCGGCGCGTTCGGCGCCGTCTGGGCGGCGGCCGAGCTGCGCAAGGTGCTCGGCGCGATGGGCGCGCGCGTCACCGACGCCGAGCTCGCCGTGCCGCACGCGCACGAGCGGCTCGAGGAGGACTGGGTGCGCGAGGGCCTGCGCGACGTGCTGGCGACGGTGCTCGCCGAGGTGTCGCCGGCGCTCGCGGCCTAGAGGGCCGGCTCCGCCTCCGCGGGCGGCTCGTCCTCGGCCAGGCGCCGCTG
>CAZBYA010000166.1:0-2403 GCA_964496175.1 uncultured Gaiellales bacterium
TGACGTGCCTACACACGTTGTGAACGGCTGAGAGGTCTATCCGGCCCTCCTTCGAGGCTTGTGGGTCTCGCCAAAGACCTGCACCCGAAGGAGGGCCGGATGTCGTTTCACCGTAACGCGAAGCTCGGACTGGCTGGCCGCTACGCGCTCGTTTCGGCGGTCGCGGACGGGATGACGCTGAAGCAGGCCGCGGCCTGCTTCAGCGTGTCGCCGGCGACGGCGCACCGCTGGTGGCACCGCTGGCTGGGAGCGGGCGAGGAGGCGCGAGCGTCGCTGTCGTGTCTGTTGGATCGCTCGAGCCGTCCTCGCCGTTGCCCGCGGCAGCTTGCGCCCGAGCTCGCCGAACGGATCTGCGCCTGCCGACGTGAGACCGGCTGGGGGCCGCGCCTGGTCGCCGGCGCGACCGGCTTCTGCCACTCGACAGTCTGGAAGGTGCTTCGGCGGGCGGGGATCTCGACGGCGCCGAGACCGCTGCGCGAGCCGGCCAACCGTTACGAGTGGCCCTGCCCCGGTGACCTGTTGCACATGGACGTCAGCGAGTACGCCCGCTTCCAGCGGCCTGGTCACCGCGTCACCGGCGATCGCTCAAGCCAGGACCGCCAGCACCGCGACGGCCTCGACTACGTGCACGCGATCGTCGACGACCACTCCCGCCTCGCCTATGCCGAGATCCATCCCGACCAGCGCGCGGTCACCGTCGTCGGCTTCCTCGAGCGAGCGCTCGCCTTCTACGAGCGACACGACATCAGCCCGAAGCGGCTGATGACCGACAACGCCTGGGTCTACGTCAAAAGCCGCGCCTTCCGCCAGCTCCTCACAGAACGCCAACTCCGACACCTGACGATCAAGCCCTACCGGCCACGCACCAACGGCAAGGTCGAGCGCTTCCACCAGACGATGGCCCGCGAATGGGCCTACGGGCTCGTCTACACCTCACACCACGAACGCGCCGCCGCGCTGCCACACTGGCTCAACCACTACAACCAGACGCGGCCCCACAGCTCACTCGGAGGGCAACCCCCAATCAGCCGCGTTCACAACGTCCGTGGGCAGGACAGCTAGCCGGTGTAGGCGACGGACTCCATCTCGTGGAGCGTCGCCAGGCGCTTCAGCGCCTCGACCTCGATCTGGCGGACGCGCTCGCGCGTCAGCCCGAGGCGCCGGCCGATCTCCTCGAGTGTCTTCGGCTCGGCGTCGTCGAGGCCGTAGCGGAGGACGACGACCGCCCGGTGGCGCTCCGGGAGCGCGCGCAGGGCGTCCGCGAGGACCTGCGAGCGGAGGGAGTCCTCGACCACCTCGTCGGGCAGCGGGCCCTCGCCGGCGACGAAGTCGCCCAGCACGGCCGCGTCCTCGTCGCCGATCGGCGCGTCCAGCGACGTCGACGCGCGGGCCGCCGCCCGCACCTCCTTCGCCTGCTGGAGCGGCAGGTTCGCCTCGTCCGCGATCTCCTCGAGCGTCGGCTCCCGCCCGAGCGCGGCCCACAGGTGGCGCTCGGCCCGGTTCATCTTCTGGAGGCGCTCGACGATGTGCACGGGCATCCGGATCGTGCGCGCCTTGTCCGCCAGCGCCCGGGCGACCGCCTGCCGGATCCACCAGGTGGCGTAGGTGGAGAACTTGTAGCCGCGGCGCCAGTCGAACTTCTCGACGGCGCGGATCAGGCCGAGCGTGCCCTCCTGGATCAGGTCGAGGAAGGGCAGCCCCTGGTTGCGGTAGTTCTTCGCGATCGAGACGACCAGACGGAGGTTCGACTGGATCATCCGCTGCTTCGCCTGCAGGTCTCCGCGCTCGATTTTCTTTGCGAGCTCAACTTCTTGCGCGGCGGTCAGCAGCGGGTGCCGACCGGCCTCGCGCAGGAAGAGCTGGAGCGCGTCGGTCGTCGTCTCCCAGGAGACCTGGAGGGGCGCCGGCGCGGGCTGGGGCTGCGGCCGGGTCTCGCCGTCGTCGCCGACGTCGTTGATCACCTCGATCGTGCGGGTCTCGAGCTCGCGGTAGACGGCGTCGGTCTCGAGCGGGTCGAGGCTCAGGGGCTCGAGCACCTCGTTCAGCTCGGACTGGAGCAGCGTGCCGCGTTCCTCGGCCGCCTCGACGAGCTGCTGGAGGTCGTCGGAGAGCAGCAGGATGTCCGGCTCCGCCGTCACGTATCGAGCCAGTACCCCGTCGCGGCCGCTGCTCAAACGCCGTGCACGAGAAGCGGCGTTATGTCAAGTCGGGACGGGAAGCCCTCGGCGAGGCCCTCTCCCACCCGCGCCGCGAATTCCACAGCGTTCTCCCCAGGCGCGCTCGCAAAGAGCGGCCTTTTCCCGGCGGCGGGGGGCTTGATCGGCCGTGGCCGGCGGAGTAGCTTGCTGCTTGCACCGAGCACGGAGCGCGAGTAGGTCGAAGCCGCTCCCGAGGGCCGTAGGC
>CAZBYA010000167.1:0-2386 GCA_964496175.1 uncultured Gaiellales bacterium
TCTCACGAGACCCTGTGAACACGCCGCCGCTCGCAGCCGTCGTCATGGCCGCAGGCCTCGGCACCCGCATGCGCTCGTCGCTGCCGAAGCACTTCCACGACCTGCTCGGCCGGCGGATGGTGGACTGGGTGCTCGAGACGGGTCGCGAGACGGGCGCCGACCCGCTGGTCGTCGTCGCATCGCCGAGCGGGCGCGACCGCTTCGACGCCGGCGACGTCACCGTCTGCGTGCAGGAGCAGCCGCGCGGCACCGGGGACGCGGTGCGCGCCGCGCGGACCGCGCTCGACGGCTTCGCCGGCGATGTGCTCGTGCTCTCGGGCGACACGCCGCTCCTCACCACCGGCCTGCTCGGCGAGCTCGTCGCCGCGCACCGCGACGCCGGCGCCGCCGCGACGCTGCTCAGCGCCGTTCCGGCCGACCCGCGCCTCTACGGGCGCGTCGTGCGCGACGGCGGACGCGTCGTCCGGATCGCGGAGGGGACCGACGCGACACCCGAGGAGCTCGAGATCGCGGAGGTGAACACCTCGATCTACGTCTTCCGCGGCGCCGACCTCTGGCCGGCGCTCGACGCGCTCCAGCCGCACAACGTCCAGGGCGAGCTGTACCTCACGGACGCGATCGAGATCCTCGTCGCCGCCGGCAAGACCGTCGCCGCGCACGTTGCGCCCGATCCGGACGAGACGGAGGGCGTGAACACGCGCGCCGAGCTCGCGCACGCCGCCGCGATCCTCCGCGACCGGATCAACGAGGCGCACATGCTCGCCGGCGTCACGATCGTCGACCCGAAGGCGACCTGGATCGAGCCGACGGTCGAGATCGCCGAGGACGTCGTCGTGCACCCGTTCACGTACCTGCGGGGCGCGACCCGCATCGAGACACGCGCGGAGGTCGGTGCGCACACCGTCGCGATCGACGCGCACATCGGCGCCGGAGCGACGATCGGCCCGTTCTGTTACCTTCGCCCCGGGACGTCCCTCGGCGACTCCTCCAAGGCGGGCACCTTCGTGGAGATCAAGAACTCGCGCATCGGCGACCGGACGAAGGTCCCCCACCTCTCGTACATCGGCGACGCCGAGATCGGCGACGACACGAACATCGGCGCCGGCGCGATCACGGCGAACTTCCCGCACGCGCCCGGCCGGCCGAAGGGGCGCACGACGATCGGCAGCAACGTCAGGACGGGCATCCACAATGGGTTCGTCGCGCCGCTGGAGGTGGGCGACGGGGCGTGGATCGCCGCCGGATCGGTCATAACGCAGGATGTCCCCGCCGGCGCGCTGGGTGTCGCCCGGTCGCGCCAGGTCAACAAGGAGGGGTATGCAGCCCGGCACCGGGACGTCTGAGCTCGTCCTGCCCGGCCTCGAGGCGGGGACGGCCGTGACCCACCCGCAGCCGGGTCACTGGATCGAGCGCGGCCCGCAGAAGCGGCTGATGGTCTTCTCCGGCCGCTCGCACACCGGCCTGGCGCAGCGGATCGCCGAGCAGCTCGGCGTCGAGCTGGGCGAGATCGAGCTGCACACGTTCGGCAACGGCGAGACGTACTGCCGCTACGACGAGTCGATCCGCGGCGCAGACCTCTTCCTGGTGCAGACGGGCTGCGAGCCCGTCGACCAGAATCTGATGGAGCTGCTGCTGATGATCCAGGCGGCCAAGCTCGCGTCGGCGAAGCGCATCACCGCCGTCATCCCCTGGTTCCCGTACGCGCGGCAGGACCGCAAGGCGAAGCCGCGCGAGCCGATCACCGCGCGCCTCGTCGCGGACATGCTCCAGCTCGCCGGCGCCGACCGCGTGCTGACGATGGACCTGCACGCGGGCCAGATCCAGGGCTTCTTCACGATCCCGGTCGACCACATGACCTCGCTGCCGCTGTTCGCGCGGCACTTCCGCGATCTCGGCCTGACGGGGGAGGGCGTCGTCTCCGTGGCGCCGGACGCCGGCCGTGCGAAGCACGCCGTCCGCTTCGCGGAGATGATCGAGGCCGAGTTCGCGATCATGCACAAGACGCGGCCCGCGCACGACGTCGTCGAGGTGACCGAGGTGACCGGGCGGGTTCGCGACAAGGTCGCGATCATCGGCGACGACATCACCACCACGGGCGGCACGCTGATCGCCGGCGCGCAGGCGCTCAAGGACCACGGCGCGACCGACGTCTACGTCTTCGTCACCCACGCGCTGCTCTCGGCCGAGGGTCTGACGCGGCTGAGCGAGGCCGACCTGGCCGGGATCGTCGTCACCGACACGGTCCCGATCGACCCGATCGCGAAGCCCGACCACATGACGGTGCTGACGGTCGCGCCGCTGCTCGCCGAGACGATCATGAACGTGTTCGCCGACGACTCGGTGAGCGCGATCTTCGGCGGCGAGAACCAGCTCTTCTAGGAGTCGG
>CAZBYA010000168.1:0-2324 GCA_964496175.1 uncultured Gaiellales bacterium
GGGATGAAGCGAAGCCCTCTCGCGGACTCGAACCGCGGACCCCCTCCTTACCATGGAGGTGCTCTACCAACTGAGCTAAGAGGGCAGGCGGAGCAAGAGTAGCGCGATAGCGTTGCCGCCATGCCCGCCCGGCGCAGCATCACCGTGATCGGCTGCCACGCCGGCGGCGAGGTCGGCAACGTCGTCGTCGCCGGGGTCGAGCGCCCGCCGGGCGCCACCGTGTACGAGCAGATGGAGGCGCTGCGCGCCGACGACTCGCTGCGCCGCTTCCTGCTCCGCGAGCCGCGCGGTTCGGTGGCGACGCACGCCAACCTGATCGTCCCCTCGACGCGGCCCGACTGCGCGTTCGGCTACGTGATCATGGAGCCGACCGAGTACCCGGCGATGTCGGGCTCGAATACGATCTGCGTCGCGACCGTCCTGCTCGAAGAGGGGCTCGTCCCGATGGAGGAGCCCGAGACCGTGCTCCGGCTCGAGGCGCCCGCCGGCCCGGTCGAGGTGCGCGCGCGCTGCGCCGACGGACGCGTCGACAGCGTCGAGCTGACGAACGTCCCCTCGTTCGCCGCGCACCTCCAGGCGCCGCTCGAGGTGGACGGGCTCGGCACGCTCACCGTCGACGTCGCCTTCGGCGGCATGTGGTACGCGATCGCCGACGCGCACGCGCTCGGGTTCGCGCTCTCACCGGACGAGGCGCGCGAGCTCTGCGACGCCGGCGAGCGCATCCGCCTCGCCGCGCGCGAGCAGCTGCCGTGTGCACACCCGCAGCAGCCGGGGATCGCAGGCGTCTCGATCGTGCAGCTCGCCGAGCCGTTCCGCGGCGCGGGGACGACGATGCGCAACGCGGTCGTGATCGCGCCGGGCCGCCTCGACCGCTCGGCGACCGGTACCGGCCTGTCGGCGCGGATGGCGGCGCTGCACGCGCGCGGGCTGCTCCGCGTCGGCGAGGGGATCACGCACGCCTCGCCGATCGGCTCGACCTTCGCGGGACGGATCGTCCGCGAGGAGCCGCCGGGGGTCGTCCCCGCGATCCGCGGCAGCGCGTTCGTCACCGGTCGCAGCGAGCTCTACGTCGACCCGCGCGACCCGTTCCCCGAGGGGTACCTGCTCAGCGACACCTGGCCCGGCGCCGACACCCAGGGCTAGAGGCTGACGTCCTGCGGGCGCGTCGCCGAGAGCCCGCGCAGCACGTGGGCGCCGCGGCGGACGACCGCGTTCCACGGCGCGCCGAGCCGCAGCCACACGCGCGGCGCGGTCAGGCGCACGCTCTCGCCCGCGACCAGCGTGCGTCGCGCGAGGAGTGGGCCCGCGCTCGAGCCACGCCGCGCCTCGAGCCAGCACGGGCCGTCGACGGCGCGCACCACCACCGCCGCCACGACGACGGGCGAGCGGCGGACGACCGCCGCGCCGAGCACCTGGTGCGTCGGCGTCACCGCGGCGGCGGCTGCGGGCGGCTGCGCGACCATGGCCGGCGGCGCCGGCGGGCTCTGCGACCACGCCGACCAGAGCAGGATCGCCGCGACGACCGCGGCGGCGGCCGCCGGCCCGACGTAGTGGAGGCGCAGCGGCCGGCGGGGAGCGGGGAAGGGGACGAGCGTGGCGTTCTCGTCCGCGCCGGGCACCTGCTCGTCGAACGCCGCGAGCAGCTTGTCGCTGTCGAGGCCGAGAGCGGACGAGTACGTGCGGAGGAACGCCCGCGTGTACGTGCGGCCGGGCAGGTCGTCGAAGCGGTCGTCCTCCAGTGCCGTCAGGTACTTCGCGCGCATGCAGGTCAGGCGTTCGGCGTCGCGAAGCTCGAGGCCTCTCGCTTGCCGTGCCGCAGCGAGCGTCGCCCCGATCGGGATCACACGCGCCTTCTGCGCAGAACCCGCGAAACGGAAACCTGAATCAGCGCGCCGCGTGCTCGACGCGCGCGAGCGCCTGCGCCACCGTCGACCCGTACGTCGCCTCGCCGAGCAGCATCGACGCGAGCTCGTTCGCCTCGCGGATCGCGCGCTCCCGTTGCGCGTCGAGCTGCCCCGCCGCGACGAAGAGGTCCGCGTGCGCCTGCGCCGCCCACGCGACGAGCTCGCGCAGCCCGGCGGGCGCCGGGCCGACCTCCGGAGCGGCCGCGGCGACCGCGGCGGCGCGCTCTTCCAGCCGCGGCGCCTCCCGCGTCAGCTCGGCCGCCTCCCGCTCGAGCTCCGCGCACGCCGCCTCCGCACGCTCGAGCCGGGCCTGCGCGTCGGTGACGTGCTCCTCGGCGCGCGCCCCGCGAGCTCCGCGTGCAGGGTCGCCCGGTCGCACGAAGAGGTTGACGTCGCGCACGACCTCGATGTCGCCGTAGC
>CAZBYA010000169.1:0-2323 GCA_964496175.1 uncultured Gaiellales bacterium
TCTTCCGTCTCCGCAACCGGCTTGCGATGCTCGCCGGCAAGCCGCTCGACCACGATCCGACGCACGCGCGCATTTTCAGCCCTCGAGACGTCGCCGCGCTGGTGGACGGCTGGGAGATGTCCGAGTGCTGGTTTATCTCGAGCCGCTTCCTGCGCCTCTCCCCACGGCTGTTCGCGAACCTGATCGTGTTCCGCGCACGGCGCCCGTGAGCTGCCGCCGTGCGCTCGCGTTGGCCTCGATCGCAGCGCGAAACGCCGCCGTGAGCTGGAGCGCCCCTACTGTGCTTAGGTGCTCGTCGTCGCGATAGGTGATCACGTCGCCGCGGGCGGCGAAGCACCGCCAGGGATCGCAGAAGCGGTTGATGAAGTCGAGGGTATGGACGCCCGGGACCGCTGCCGCAGCGCGCGACTCTGCGCGAACCGACAGTGTCCGCCGCTTGTCGACCGTCGACCGCGACAACGAGACGTCACACGAATGGTTAAGAAGCCGGATCACGGCGCAGTTTCCGACGTCACGTGAGGGAAGCGCCGGAATGGGATGGACGAGCACCACCGGTATCCCAGCACGGGTCAGCTGTCGGAACTCGTTCTCGAGGCCTTGTTGGACCACAACCGCCTTGGCCATCCGCTCCCGCGTTATCGGCCCCTTGCTGATACCCCCGACTCCGATTGCAGGGTCTTCGACGTAGTCGTCCGTGCGGTTCGCGACGATGACGAGCGCGGGGCGTGCCGCAACGAGGTCGCGTACCGAACGTGTGACAAACGTCAGGCAGGTCGCGGCGCCCGGACGACCTGCGAGCCTGACCTGGATGAACGGGCATGCTGACAGCGTCACAACGGTGGCGTCGAACGTCGACAGGTTCGCCGCTCGTGTGACAGGGCCGGTGAACTGGCCCGCGTTGGAGTCGCCGATCAGCACGATCGTGCCGCGCGCGTTCGGCACGCGCCATGTGCACTGCGGCGGCGACTGCCGACCGAACGGAATCCCTGTGTCGCAGCCGCGAGTGACGTCGGCGGGCAGAACCTGACTCGCCGCCCACGCCTGCCCGCTCGCCGTGCTCACCACGAGTCGATTCGCTTCCCAGAGCCCGATGCAGGCCGCGGTCTGAACGACGATGCACGTCACAGCGACCCCGGCGACTGCCCTCGTGCGAAGCGGGATGCCGACGCGAAGAGGGTTTTCGACGAAGCGAAACGCGAGCGACGCCGGCACGATCGAAAGACAGGCGCCGCCGACTCCGCTCCCGCGGGTCCCTGGGAGGAGCGCCGTCGCGAAGACGACGAACGGCCAGTGCCAGAGGTACCAGCTGTAGGAGCGGTCGCCGATCCAGACGAGCGGTCTTGCGCCCAGGAGAGAGGGAGCGCCCTGGCTCGATGCCGTCCCGGCGGCGATCAGGGCTGCGGTTCCGCCGACGGGGAGCAACGCGGCCAGACCTGGAAACGGTGTCCCGCTCGAGATGAGCACGGCCCCGAGCGCGATCGCGCCCAAGCCGGCCAGCCCGAGCAGCCACGCGGCGGCACGTGGGATCCGCTCGAGTCGCAGGGCGACGAGAGAGAGGAGCGCACCCACGCCGAATTCCCAGGCCCGAGTCGGTGAGGAATAGAAGGCAAACTGCTGCGGCCAGGTCGCAATGCCGGGGAACCGGCCCCGCGAGAATTCGAGCGACAGGAAGAACGACGTCGCCGACACGATAAGCACTGCTCCGGCGGCGATCCCGCCGCCTCTCCTCGGTCGACGCCGAGCCACTCTCCAGGCGACGACCAGGAGCGCCGGAAAGAACACGTAGAACTGCTCCTCGACTCCGAGCGTCCACGTGTGAAGCAAGGGGTTGAGGGCGGCGCTGACTCCGAAGTAATCGGCCGCCTGGCGATAGGCGTAGAAGTTCGCGACGAAGAACGATGCAGCCAACCCGGTGCCGGCTCCGACGCGCTGCCCCGCAATCGGGCTCGCGAGCACCCCGATCAACGACACGACGGAGACCACCAGAGCGAGCGCCGGTAGTAGCCGCCGGATCCTGCGTGCATAGAACCGAGGAAGGCTGAGCGAGCCGGTCGAGACGAGCTCGCGCCGGAGCGTGCTCGTGATCACGAAGCCCGAGATCACGAAGAACACGTCCACGCCCGTGAAGCCGCCGCTGAGGCCGAGTCGCGCGTGGTACGCGACCACGAGGAGGACCGCCAGAGCACGCAGGCCCTGAATGTCGGCGCGTGCTGTTCGGCGCTGGGGCTCGCCGCGCTCCATCATTCTCTCCATCTACCAGGGGACCTTCGACAGCCGGCCGGCGCGGATCTGCCACGTGGCGCCGTAGCGGCGGGCCACGGCC
>CAZBYA010000170.1:0-2231 GCA_964496175.1 uncultured Gaiellales bacterium
GCGCTCGAGCACCTCCGGCGCGTCGTCGCCGAGGTGCGCGTGCGCGTCGATCACGCCGCGCCGGCGCCCGCCGCGGCCTCGACCCGCGGGAAGAGCGGCGCCGCGGGCTCGATCCCGTCGGCGGCGGCGATCCGGTCGGCCGCCACGAGCTCCCACGACGTGTCGGACGGCTGCCCGAGCGCCGCCAGGATCTTCGGCGTCGTCTCCGGGAGGTACGGCCAGAGGGCGACGGCGGCGGCACGCAGGCCGTCGGCGAGGTCGCGCAGCACCTGGTCGAGCCGCCCGGCGTTCGCCTCGTCCTTCGCGAGCGTCCAGGGCGCCTGCTCGGTGACGTAGCGGTTGAGCTCGCGGACGAGGAGCCAGGTGCGGTCGATCGCGCCGGTGACGTCGAACGCGTCGAGCTGCGCGGGGACGTTGTCGTGAACGTCGGCGATCGCGGCGGCGATCCGGGTCGACGTCGGCACGTCGGGGAGCCGGCCCGCGCGGTAGCGGGCGATCATCGCGGTCGTGCGGGAGAGCAGGTTGCCGAGGTCGTTGCCGAGCTCGCGCTCGTAGCGCTCGCCGATCGCGGACTTCGACGCGCTGCCGTCCTGACCGAAGGAGATCGCCCGTGCGCACCAGTAGCGCACCGCGTCGGCGCCGTACAGCCGGATCGGCTCGGTCGGGTCGAGCGCGTTGCCGAGCGACTTCGAGATCTTCAGCTCCTCGAGCAGGAGGTAGCCGTGCGCGTAGACCTGCCGCGGCACCTCGTACCCCGCCGAGATCAGCATCGCGGGCCAGTAGACACAGTGGAAGCGGATGATCTCCTTCGCCATCAGGTGCACGGCGGGCCAGAACGTCGGGATCAGGTTCTCACCTGGCCGCGCGTAGGTGAGCGCGCTCAGGTAGTTGACGAGCGCATCCGCCCAGACGTAGGCGACCTGGCTCTCGTCCCACGGCAGCGGGATGCCCCACGGCTGCCCGGCACGGCTGATCGAGAAGTCGCGCAGGCCGCCCTCGACGAAGCTGCGGACCTCGTTCCGCCGGAACTCCGGCAGGACGAAGCCGTTCGCGTACAGCTCGAGCAGGCGGTCCTGGTAGCGGGAGAGGTGGAAGAAGTAGTTCTTCTCCTCGATCCACTCCGGGACGACGTTGTGCTCGGGACATTTCCCGTCGAGGAGCTCGTCCTCGCTCTTGAACTCCTCGCAGCCGACGCAGTAGAGGCCTGCGTAGACGTCCTCGTAGACGTCGCCGTTGTCGTGGATCTTCTGGAGGAAGTCGCGCACGAACGCCTTGTGGCCGTCGTCCGTCGTGCGGATGAAGAAGTCCGGCTCGGCGTTCACGGTCCCCGGGAGGGCGCGCCAGTCCTCGGCGATCCGGTCGACGTACTCCTGGGCGCCCAGGCCCTGCTCCTCCGCCGCGCGCCAGACCTTGGTCGCGTGCTCGTCGACACCGGTCAGGAAGAACGTCTCGTCGCCCCGCTGCTTGTGATGGCGCGCCAGGATGTCGGCGGCGATCGTCGTGTACGCATGACCGATGTGCGGGCGGTCGTTCACGTAGTAGATCGGCGTCGTGACGTAGAAGCGGGACATCGCCGGCAATGATAGGGACGGGTCTCCGCGCGACTCGCACGGCGGCCGCCCCGCCGCCGGCGAGCAGGAGCGCGAGGAGCGACGCCACGCCGAGCCAGAGGGGCGCGGCGGGTTCGCCGCGGCGCGTCGCCCGCCACGAACGGAGCCGCGGCTGAGCGAGCGATACGGACGGCCGCAGGACGAGGGTCCTCGGCGCGGGTGCGGGCTGAGACGTCGATCTCCGCGCCGAGTGCGGCCGGCCGGCCGCATGCGCCGCAGCGGCTCGCACACCGTCCGCTGCCTGGGCCGGACCGAAGCGCACGGACGCGGTGAGCGGCGCGACGTGCCGGGGGGGTGCGATCTCCGCGGGTCTCGACATCGGCGCCGCGGCTGCGGACACTGCGGGTGCCGCCGGCGGCGCGATGCCGCCGCGTAGCGCCGGGAGGTCGATCGGCTCGGGCGCAGGGACGGGTAGAGACGCCGAAGCCGCGGCGGGCGCCGGTTCCACGGGTGCGGGTACGGGTGCGGGCGCGGCCGCCGCCGGAGCGGGCGCCTCGCTGGGCGCCGGGCGCTCGAGCGGAGCAGGCTCCACGACCGGCGCGGGTGCGGCGACGGGCGCCGGCTGTGCGACCGGCGCCGGCTCCACGACCGGATCCGGCTGGGCCACGGGCTCGGGCTGCG
>CAZBYA010000171.1:0-2149 GCA_964496175.1 uncultured Gaiellales bacterium
AGCAGCGCCTCCAGGTCGAGCTCGATGCGCGCCCCCGCCTTCTGCGTCACCTCGTCCTCGATCGGCAGGTCGAAGTCGTCGGCGCCGAAGTCGAGGGCGCGGAACGCCTCCTCGTTCTGCGTCAGCACCGACGTGCGGAAGTGCTTGACGTTGTCGAGGAAGATCCGGGAGAGCGCCATGTGGCGCCAGTACTCGCGCGACCCGATCTCGCGGCCGCCGAGGGCCGTGCCGTACGGCTTGTACGTCCAGCAGAGGAACGAGAAGAGGCCGTCGTAGCCGTCGCGCAGGCACGCGTCCTGGAACTCGCGCGTGCGCTCGAGGTGCTCGAGCCGCTCGGCGAGCGTCTCGTCGAAGCCGATCACCATCGTGGCCGTCGTTCGCATCCCGCTCTCGACGATCGCACGCTGCGCCTCGAAGTAGTCGCGCACCGTGTACTTGAACTTGGCGTGCCGCGCGCGGAAGTCCTCGGTGAGGATCTCGCTGCCGCCGCCGGTCACCCAGTGCACGCCCGCGTCGCGCAGCTTCGCCGCGGCGTCCGCGTACGAGAGCCCGGCGCGGTCGGCGAGGTAGACGAACTCGGCGATCGTCAACGCGTAGAACTCGATCCGCTCGCCGTACCGCTCCCGCACCGACGCGAACAGGTCGCAGTAGTAGTCGAGCGGCAGCTTCGGGTTGAAGCCGCCGTTGAAGCCGACGAGGTCGCCGCCGACGTCGAGCAGCTCGTCGATCTTCGCGAACACCTCCTCGCGCGAGAGCACGTACCCGCCCGCCTGGTTCGGCAGGACGTAGAACGCGCAGTAGTCGCACTGCGCGACGCACACGTTCGTGTAGTTGACGATCCGCATCACCATGTAGGTGGCGTGACCGGGCTCGTGCCAGCGCGCGCGGACGCTGCCGGCGAGGCGCTTCAGGTCCTCGTCCGACGCGTGGTGCCAGAGCAGCGCCGCCTCGTCGGTCGTGATCCGCTCGCCCCGCTCCACCTTGGCGCAGATCCTCGGCAGGCTCATGCGGGCACCGCCTCCTCCTCCGTCACGACGTCGGGCTCGAGCGTGTCCATGAACGAGCTGACCGAGAACACCGCGTTGCCCGCGCCTGCGACGCCGTAGCCGGGCGGAGGCTTGAGGCCGTGCCGCTCGAGCGTCGCGCGGTACGCCTCGAGCAGCCGGATGTGGTACTCGAGCGGCGCTCCGTCCGGGTTGTCGCGGCCGAGGGGCGTCGTCGGCTCCGGGCACCACGTGGTGAAGCGCGGCGTGATGCCGCGGCTCATGAAGTGGTCGAGCCCCTCGGTGGTCGACGCGATCGCCTCGTCGACGGTCGCGAAGCCGAACGGCTTCGCCAGCTCCACGCCGGCGACGAAGTTCGGGATCACGTGGCGCGGCCCGAACACCTCGGCGGCGTCGAAGATCCGGCGGTGCCACTCCTCCCGGCCGACGTACCGCTCCTTGCCCGGCGAGATGATCGAGAAGAGGCGCTTGTCCCACACCTCGTAGTTGGGGTGGTAGATCGAGATGCCGTAGTCCTTGTAGCGCTGCACCTCCGCCTTCGGCAGCGCCTGCGCGACGACCTTGCCGATCCAGCGCCCCGGGAACCGCTCCTCGATCGCCTGCGCGTAGCGGCCGTAGAAGTCGGCCTCGGCGAGGCCCTCGACGGTGCTCGTGACGGAGCCGCCGGTGAGCGTGTACGCCTTCGAGGCCTGCGACGTGTCGTAGCGGTCGATCAGCTCGAGCGCCTCGAGCACGTCCTCGACCGGCTTCACGCCCGTGTACGGGCGCCCCGCCTTGCGGTGCTGGCGCCAGTTGTGGTTGATGTCGCAGAAGCGGCACTCCTCCTTGGCGCCGAAGTACTGGCAGAGCCGGAGGACCGTGAGGTAGATCAGGTACCCCCACTGGATCGTCGGCGCGGTCTCCATCACCGTCTTGCCGTTCGCGAGCGTGTGGCGGTAGTACTCGGGCATCGGCGGCAGGCCGACGTCGGCGACCTCGCGGCCCTCGAGCGACAGGCGCAGCCCGCCGTCCTCGTCGCGCGCGACGCGGTACGGCGAGTCCGGGTTGACGCGCACCGAGACGATCGTCCGACGCAGCGCGTACGGGCCGCCGGTCAGCGCCACCTCCTCGGGCGGACGGCGCGTCGCCGCCTCGCCGAGCTCGGC
>CAZBYA010000172.1:0-2075 GCA_964496175.1 uncultured Gaiellales bacterium
CGGTGGTAGAGCGTCGCGGCCATCCGCCGCAGGCGCTCGGGGTCGACGGGCCCCCGGGTGGTCGCGATCCCGCAGATCCCGCACATGGCGGGTCAGTCTAGGTGGAGCGACTGCCTGAGCACCCGCACGCCGGTGACGACGACCGTGCGCAGGTAGAGCCGGACGGAGCGGTCGGCGATCCACTCGAGGTCGTGCGCGAGCTTCTCCGCCATCGAGGTCTCGTAGCCGCGCCGCACCTGCGCGAACCCGGTCAGCCCCGGCCGGACGACGAGGCGCTGCCAGTACGCGGGCAGGTCGTGCGCGAGCTCGGCGAAGAAGCGGGGGCGGATCGGGCGCGGGCCCACGAACGACATGTCGCCGGCGAGCACGTTCCAGAGCTGCGGGATCTCGTCGAGCTGCGACGCCTTCAGCCAGCGGCCGACGCGCGTCAGCTCGGCGTCGGTCTGGCGCACCAGCTCCTCGCCGAGGTACTGCCCGATCCGCTCCTCGGCGCCGCGCCGCATCGTCCGGAACTTGAGCATCCGGAAGAAGCGGCCGTGCCGGCCGACGCGCTCGCCGCGGTAGAGGACGGGGAGGCCGCTCGTCGCGGCGACGACGAGCGCGATCAGCAGCGCGACCGGCAGCAGCACGAGGCCGAAGAGCGCGGCGAGCAGGATGTCGAGCGCGCGCAGCTCGAGGTCGACCAGCCGGTGGGGCGTGTCGGAGGCGAGTCGCGTGTAGCCGCTGACCAGCGTGTCCTCGAGCCCCGTCGGCGCGGACTGCACGCGATCGATGGTAGACCCTCGGGGATGACGGTTCTCGGGCTCGACCACGTGCAGGTGGCGGCGCCGCCCGGGTGCGAGGACGAGGCGCGCGCCTTCTACGGCGCCCTGCTCGAGCTCGAGGAGGTGCCGAAGCCGGAGACGCTGGCGGCGCGCGGCGGCTGCTGGTTCCGCGCCGCCGCGCACGAGCTGCACGTCGGCGTCGAGGAGCCGTTCACGCCGGCGCGCAAGGCGCATCCGGGCCTGGTCGTCGACGGGCTGGACGAGCTGGCCGCGCGGCTCCACGCCGCGGGCGTCGAGGTCGCGTGGGACGAGTCGATCCCCGGCGTGCGCCGCTGCCACGTCGCCGACCCGTTCGGCAACCGTCTCGAGCTGCGGGAGGCGTCGTCCGCTTCGGACCCGTCCGAGCTCTGAGCCAGGACACGTCCCTCGGCGACGTGTCGGGCGGTCAGCGCGACGCGGTCCGTTACCGAGCGGCGCCGAGACGTCGCCCAGTCCGGACGTGTCCACGCTCTGAGCCAGGACACGTCCGGAAGGGCTACCCGCCAGCGAGGAGGCGCAGCGTGGTCTCGCGGATGCGCTTGCGTGTCAGGCCGAACGCTTCCAGCGCGGCCTTGGCGGGAGTCGAAAGGGAGCCGCAGCAGCCCGAGCAGCACGTGCTCCGTCCCCACGATCCAGTGGCCGAGCTCGTCGGGCCTCGCCCGGCGCGCGCGTTGAGGAGGCCCGGCACGCTGGCGCCTTCCGACGCCCGGTAGTGCGCCTCGACGACGCGCTCGAGCCGCGGCCATCGCCCCCTCGTACTATAAATACCGCTTATGGACACGCGGCAGCTGCAGGCGTTCTGCGAGGTGGTCGACCGCAAGTCGTTCTCGCAGGCGGCCGAGCGGCTCGGCGTCACGCAGCCGGCCGTCTCGCTCCAGGTGCGCGCGCTCGAGAAGCGGCTCGGGACGCAGCTCCTCGACCGCTCCGGCCGCCGCGTCGAGCCGACCGAGGCCGGGCTCCGGCTCTACCGCGGCGCCCAGCGCCTGCTCGCCCTCGAGGAGGAGGTGGTCGGCGAGGTCGCCGCCGAGGCGACCGGCGAGCTGACCGGGACGTTCGAGATCGGCGCGTCGACCGGGCCCGGCGGCGTCGTGCTCTCGCGCCTGCTCTGCGAGTTCGCGCTGGAGCACCCCGGACTGCACGTCTCGCTGAACGTGCACGACACGCAGTCGGTCGTCGAGCGCGTCGCGGCCCGGAGCCTCGAGCTGGGGGTCGTCGGCGCGGCGCCGCGCCACCGCGGCGTCGAGTACGAGCCGTTCTTCCACGACACGGTCG
>CAZBYA010000173.1:0-1957 GCA_964496175.1 uncultured Gaiellales bacterium
CGCGCTTCACCCTCGACGCGATGCCGGGCAAGCAGATGGCGATCGACGCCGACCTGAACGCCGGCCAGATCACCGACGTCGAGGCGCGCGAGCGGCGCGACGCGATCTCGCGCGAGGCCGACTTCTACGGCGCGATGGACGGCGCCTCGAAATTCGTCAAGGGCGACGCGATCGCGGGCGTCGTGATCGTCGCGATCTACCTGATCGGCGGCATCGCGGTCGGCGTCCTCCAGCGCCACCTCTCTGTCACCGACGCGCTGCACACGTTCTCGCTGCTGACGGTCGGCGACGGGCTCGCCGCCCAGATCCCGGCGCTCCTGATCTCCACGGCCACCGGCATCCTCGTCACCCGCTCCGCGTCGAAGGCCGACCTCGGCACCGACATCACGACGCAGCTCTTCTCGCAGCCGCGCGCGCCGATGATCGCCGGCGGCGTGATCGTGCTCGTCGGCCTCGTCCCCGGGCTGCCGAAGCTGCCGTTCCTGCTCGTGGGCGGCGTGCTGCTCGCGGTCGCGCGCACGCTCGACACCGGCGGCGTCGCCGCCGCCGCCGAGACGGCGATCGAGCTGCGCCCGCCGGACTCGCCGGCGTCGGACGCGGGGCTCGGCGCGCCGCCGATCGACCCGCTCGAGCTGGCGATCGGCTTCGGCCTGATCCCGCTCGTCGACGAGGCGTCGGGCGGCGGCCTGCTCGCGCGCATCGGCGCCGTCCGCCGCCAGATCGCGGGCGAGCTCGGGATCGTGATCGCGCCGGTGCGCGTCCACGACGACACCCTGCTCGAGTCGCACGAGTACCTCGTCAAGGTGCGCGGCACCGAGGTGGCGCGTGGACGCATCATCCCCGGCCACCGGCTGGCGATGAACCCCGGCGACCCCGTGCCCGGCCTGGCCGGGATCCCGACGGTCGAGCCCGCCTTCGGGCTGCCCGCGGTGTGGATCGAGGACGGCCAGCGCGCCGAGGCGGAGGCGCTCGGCTGGACGGTCGTCGACGCCGAGTCGGTGATCGTCACGCACCTGACCGAGACGATCCGCCGCCACTCCGCCGACCTGCTGACGCGGCAGGAGACGAGCAAGCTGCTCGACGCGCTCAAGGAGCACAACGCCGCCGCCGTCACCGAGGTCGTCCCCGACCGGCTCGGCATCGGCGAGGTGCAGCGCGTGCTCCAGCACCTGCTGCGCGAGAACGTCTCGATCCGCGACCTCGGCACGGTGCTCGAGGCGATCGGCGACCGCGCGACGCTGACGCGCGACCCGGCGGCGCTCGCCGAGGCGGCGCGGCAGGCGCTCGCGCGCACGATCACCGACGGGTTCCTCGACGGCGAGCGGACGCTGCACGCGATCTCGCTCGACCCGACGCTCGAGCAGGAGGTCGCCGACTCGCTCGCGCAGACCCCGGAGGGCGAGCGGCTCGCGCTCGACCCCGAGCGCGCGCGTGAGCTCGTCAGCGCGCTCGCGGGCGAGGTCGACCGGACGTCCGGCAGCGGCCTGCGGCCCGTGCTCGTCTGCTCCGGCCGCGTGCGGCGCCACCTGCGCGCGCTGATCGCGCACGCCTTCCCACAGCTGCCCGTCGTCGCCTACACCGAGATCGCGCCGGACATCCGCGTCCAGGCCACAGGAGTGATCGCATGACCGCAACCGCAACCACGAATGGGCGGCGGACCCGGACCTACCGGGCGGAGACGCTCGAGCAGGTGCTGCGCCTCGTCCGCGAGGACCTGGGGCCGGACGCGCTCGTGCTCCGCCAGCGAGACGGCGTCACCGGCGGCATCGGCGGCTTCTTCGGGAAGCGCTGCGTCGAGGTCGACGCGCGGGCGCCCCTGCCGGTGCCGGCGCAGGTGCGCGCGGTGCTCGACCTGTACGACAGCGCTGCCGACGCGCTGCCCGACTGGGACGAGCCCGAGCCGCCCGCGCCGGCACCGGAGGCAGGCCCGGAGGAGACGGCCGAGCTGCCCTCGCTG
>CAZBYA010000174.1:0-1936 GCA_964496175.1 uncultured Gaiellales bacterium
TCGAGTGGTCGGCGGGCCTCGCGGCCGTCGCGCGCGCGGAGCGGACGCTGGCGCCGGCGGCGGCCGACGAGCTGCGCGTCATCGGCAGCTTCCTGCGCCGCCCCCCGCCCGAGCTGACCATCGTCCCGCTCCTAGACTCCGCTGCATGGAGGAGCTTCGTGAACGAGCCCTCGGCACGGGCTGGCGGAAGCTCGTCGCCGACGGGGTGACCGCGACGCCCGTCGCGCTCCGGCGCGGGCCCGCGGTGAAGGTTGTCGACGGCCCGCGCACGGAGACCGTCCCGCGGGACGAGTGGCCGCAGCGGCTCGATGCGCTGCTCGCCGACGCACGCAACGTCCATCTGTTGGCGCCGGAGGGCGATGTGCACGCGCGCCGCACGAAGCAGGGCCGCTGGCTCGTCTCGCGCGGCCGCCCGTCGTCGCCCGCCGCTCCCTCGGAAGGCCACGACCGCGCGAAGGCGCATCCGCTCCTCGACGACCACCCGCTGTTCGCGGCGACGCGCAGCTCCCGCGACAAGGTGCGCCAGGTGCAGCACTACGTCGAGCTGCTGCGGCCGCTGCCGTTGTGGGGCCGCGAACGCATCCGCGTCGTCGACGCGGGGTGCGGCAAGGCGTACATGAGCCTCGCGCTCGTCGCGTACGGCCGCGAGGTCGGCACGCGGGTGGAGCTCGTCGGCATCGACCGCAACCCGGAGGTCGTCTCAACGACACGCGCGGTCGCGGAGCGGCTCGGCTACGACGAGGCACGCTTCGAGGCGACCGCGATCGCCGACTGGCGGAGCGACGACCCCGTCGATCTGCTGGTCTCGCTGCACGCCTGCGACACGGCGACCGACGACGCGATCGCCGCCGGGGTCCGCCTGGACGCGGAGGCGATCGTCGTCGCCCCGTGCTGCCACCACGAGCTCGCCGACCAGCTCGCCCGTCGCGGCAAGGACGCGCTGCTCCGCCACGGCCTCCTGCTGGGGCGGCAGGCCGACCTGATCACGGACGCGCTGCGGGCCGCAGCGCTGGAAACGGCCGGTTACCGGGTCGACGTGATCGAGTTCGTCGCCGCCGAGCACACGGCGAAGAACGTGATGCTGCGGGCCGTGCGGGCGCCGTCGCCGCAGCGGGCCGCCCGCGCCGCCGCCGAGTACGCCGAGCTGCGCGACCGCTACGGCCTCGACCCGGCGATCGGGCGCCTCCTGGACGTAACCGGATCCGGCTGAACCGCGTTTTCCACCCTGAAAGGGGGAATCGCAACCGTGGGAATCCTCTGGATCATCCTGATCGTCATCCTGGTCCTCGCGCTGCTCGGCTTCTTCTCGCGCGGGGTCTGGTAGACCGGTAGACGAGTAGGACTTCACGCCGAACGAGATGGGCCGCTCCGCTCAGGCGGAGCGGCCCTGAACCGGCTACAACCGGGGAGTGGGCACGTCTCCCGACTCGCTCCGCGCGGCCGATGCCGCCGCCGCGCTGCCGCGGCTCGGCGGCATGGCGCGCCCGAACGGGGTCGTGATCGTCAGCGAGCGCTTCTGGGCGTTCGCGGGCGTGGACGGGTCGCTGCGCGAGGGGGAGATGCCGCGGCCGCCCGAGCTCCTGCACCGGCTGCCGCTCGCGCGCGGGCTCGTCCGGCTCGGAGCCTCGCTCTCGCCGATCTTCCGCCGAGGCGGCGTCACGCGCCGGCCCGAGCGCTGGCTGATCGTCGCCGCGCTGATCGGTCCTCTCGCGCTCGCGCTGGTCGGCGGCATCTGGTCGACGGTCGGCGGCGCCGTCCTCTCCGTCTCGCTCCTCGTGACGATCCTGCGCGGCCGCGCGCTGCACCTGCACGGCGCCGAGCACCGTGCGATCGCGGCCGCGGAGGAGCGCCGGCTCGCGGCGACGTGGGCCGGCGACGCGAGGCCGACGCGCTTCTCGCCCCGCTGCGGCACGAACTTCGCGGCGCTCGCGCTGCC
>CAZBYA010000175.1:0-1908 GCA_964496175.1 uncultured Gaiellales bacterium
CGCGTCCGCGCCGGCGTCGATCAGCGCCTCGGCGGCCTCGCCGGTGGCGATGTTGCCGGCCACCACCTCGAACTCGCCCGAGAGCGACGCGACGCGCGCCACCATCTCGACGACGCCGCGCGAGTGGCCGTGCGCGGTGTCGACGACGAGCACGTCGGCGCCCGCGGCGACCAGCGCCTGCGCGCGCTCGAGCGCGTCCGGGCCCACGCCCACGGCCGCCCCCACGCGCAGCCGCCCGTGCGCGTCCTTCGTCGCCTGCGGGAACTCGACCCGCTTCGTGATGTCCTTGACCGTGATCAGCCCGCGCAGGCGGCCGTCCGCGTCGACGATCGGCAGCTTCTCGATCTTGTGGCGGTGGAGCAGCGCCTCCGCCTCGCGCAGCGTCGTCCCGACGGGCGCGGTGACGAGGTCGCGCGCCGTCATCAGCGCCGAGACCGGCTGGTCGAGAGTGCGCTCGAAGCGCAGGTCGCGGTTCGTGAGGATGCCGACGAGGACGCCGTCGGCGGAGGTGATCGGGACGCCGGAGATGTGGTAGCGCTCCATCAGCGCGACCGCGTCGGAGACGAGCGCGTCGGGCGGCAACGTCACCGGCTCGGTGATCATCCCGGCCTCGGAGCGCTTGACCCGGTCGACCTCGCCGACCTGGTGCTCGATCGAGAGGTTCCGCTGGATCACGCCGAGGCCGCCTTCGCGCGCGAGCGCGATCGCCATCCGCGACTCGGTGACGGTGTCCATCGCCGCCGAGACGACGGGCAGCTCGAGCGCGATCGTGCGCGTCAGGCGCGTCGCGGTCGACACCTCGTTCGGCAGGACGGACGACTCCGCCGGGACGAGCAGGACGTCGTCGAACGTCAGCCCTTCCTTCGCGAACTTCTCCGGCAGCCCCGTCGCGGCCGTGTCGAAGGCGAGCTTGCCGACGTCCATCGCGAAACTCTAGCCGGGCTTGCAGACGGGGTCAGACCTCGACCGGCGCGAGCTCCGCCAGCTCGACGGCGGCCTGGAGGCGCCCCGCCTGGCGCGGGTCGAAGCGGCCCGCGCCCACCTCGAGCGTGGCCGCGGCGCCCGCGGCGACGGCGGCCCGCAGCGACTCCTCCGGCGTCCGGCCGGCGTGGCGGGCGGCGAGGAAGGCGGCGAGCAGGACGTCGCCCGAGCCGACGGTCGAGACGGGCTCGAGCCGCGGCACGACGGCGCGGAAGCGGCGCGGCGCGCGCTCCTCGCGGAGCAGCGCGACGCAGCCGGTCTCGGTCGTGATCAGCACGTTGCGGGCGCCCATCTCCGCGATCCGGTCGACCGCCAGGCGGAAGTCCTCCTCGTCGTGGAACTCCTGCCCGACGAGGCCCTCCGCCTCGCGCTGGTTCGGCGAGACGAGCAGCGGCTCCGCGTCGACGCCGAGCCGCAGCGGCTCGCCTTCGGTGTCGAGCGCCGCCGGCACGTGGCGGCGGGCGAGATCGCGCGTCGCCTCCGCGTAGAAGCCGTGGTCGACGTCACGGGGCAGCGACCCGGCGAAGACGACGAGCTCGGCGCCCTGCGTCAGGTAGTGGAGCTTCTCGAGCAGCAGCTCGAGCTCGTCGACCCTGACCGCGGGCCCCCACTCGTTGATCTCTGTGTACGTGGCGCCGGTGGGGTCGACGACGGCCGTCGACGTGCGCGACTCGCCCTCGATGTGGACGAAGTCGTTGAGGATCGCCTCCTCGGTCAGCGCCTCGACGATCCGCGCGCCGGTGGCACCGCCGACGAGGCCCGTGGCGACGACCGGCACGCCGAGCGCCTTCAGCGCGCGGGCGACGTTGATCCCCTTGCCGCCCGCGAGGGTCAGGCCGGCGCTCGCCCGGTGCCGCTGCCCGCGCTGGAAGTTCGGCACGGTCAGGGTCCGGTCGATCGCCGCGTTGAGTGTGACGGTGACGATCA
>CAZBYA010000176.1:0-1896 GCA_964496175.1 uncultured Gaiellales bacterium
CCATGCCGACGCGGCCGGCGCCGATCGCGGCGCCGTAGGCGAAGGCGAGCTCGCGCGCCTGGCCGCTCGCGTCCTGTGCGACCGCAACCACGGCCGGCGTCCCGTAGCCCTGCTCGTAGAGGCGGCGGACGATGTGGCCGGGCCCCTTCGGGGCGACCATCACGACGTCGTGGCCGGGCGGCGGCGCGATCCGGCCGTAGTGGACGTTGAAGCCGTGCGCGAACAGCAGCGCTGCACCCTCGGCCAGGTTCGGCGCCACCTCGTCCGCGTAGAGCGCCGGTTGCGCCCCATCGGGGACGAGGAAGACGACCACCTGCGCGCCGCGCACAGCCTCGGGCACCGTGCGCACCGTCAGGCCCGCCTCCTCGGCGGCCGCCCAGGAGCGGCTGCCCGGACGCAATCCGACCTCGACCTCGATCCCGGAGTCGGCGAGGTTGAGCGCGTGCGCGTGGCCTTGGCTGCCGTAGCCGAGCACGGCGACCTTGCCGCTCAGGAGCTCGGTGTTGCCGGAGGTGACGATCTCGGCCATGGACTTCCTTTCAGTCAGACGACGTGGGACGGGATGCGGCGCCGGGCGGGAATCGGGCGGCGTAGGCCGATGCGGCCGGTGCGGGCGAGCTCGCGCACGCCGAAGGGGCGCACGAGCTCTTCGAAGGCCTCGATCTCCTCCGGCCGGCCGACGACCTCGAAGGTGATCGCGTCGCGGCCGATCTCGGCGACGCGCACGCCGGCCGCTTGGGTCAGCGCGAGCAGCTCGCCGCGCCGCTCGCCGGGGCTGGTGACGGTGACGAGCGCGAGTTCGCGTTCGATCGCCTCCCCGGGCACGAGCTCCGTCACCCGGAGGACGTTGACGAGTTTGTGGATCTGTTTCTCGATCTGCTCAAGCGAGAGCTCGCTGCAGTCGACGCGCAGCGTCAGGCGCGAGATGTGCGGCTGCTCGGTCGGCCCGACGGCGAGGCTCTGAATGTTGTAGCCGCGCCGCGAGAACAGCTGCGAGACGCGCGCCAGCGCGCCCGGCTTGTTCTCGAGGCGGACGGAGAGCGTGTGCGCGCTCACGCGACGGCTTCCTCCGGAGACTCGATCACGTCGACGGCGGCGGCGCCGGCCGGCACCATTGGGAAGCAGTTTTCCTCCGGGTCGCAGCGGACGTCGACCACCGCAGTCCGGCCGGCCGACAAGGCCGCCTCGAGCGCCGCCTCCAGCTCCTCCTCCTCGTCGACCGTGAAGCCGGCGCAACCGAGGGCCTCGGCAAGCCGCGCGTAGTCGGGCACTTGGTGGGTGAGGTGCGTGTGTGAGTAGCGCTCGCCGTAGAACAGCTCCTGCCACTGCCGCACCATCCCGAGCCAGCCGTTGTTCAGCACGACCGTGACCACCGGCAGCCGTTCGAGCGCCGCGGTGGCGAGCTCCTGGCAGGTCATCTGGAAGCAGCCGTCGCCGTCGATGCAGACGACGGTCGCATCGGGGCGGGCTGCTTTCGCGCCGATCGCGGCGGGGAGGCCGTAGCCCATCGTGCCGAGTCCGCCCGAGGTGATGAACGAACGCGGCCTGTCGCAGACGAGGTACTGCATCGCCCACATCTGGTGCTGGCCGACGCCGGTCGTCCAGAGCACCTCCTCGCCGCGCGCCGCGGCGAGGTCGCGCAGCGCCTCGACCGCCGCCTGCGGCTTCAGGCTGCCGTCACGCCGGTAGCGGTACGGAAAGGCGGCGCGCCACTCTTCCAGTTGGCGAAGCCACGCATCGTGCTGGGGCCGCTCGAGAGCGCGCAGCGCCTCGGCCAGCTCGGCGAGCGCGAGCCGGAGCGGCCCGACGACCGGGATGTCGGCGCGGCGGATCTTGCCGATCTCGGCCGCGTCGATGTCGAAATGGATCACCTTCGCGTCCGGTGCGAACGCCGAC
>CAZBYA010000177.1:0-1880 GCA_964496175.1 uncultured Gaiellales bacterium
CGTCCGCCGCCTCGCCGAGGCGCCGCTCGACCGCTTCACCGTGCCGGTCGAGGCGACGTTCCCGCTCGCCGACGCGCAGCGGGCGTACGAGCGCTTCGCCCAGCCCGGCAAGTTCGGGAAGATCGTCCTCTGCCCCTGACGCTTCGCGACCTGAACCGTGCGACGCTCGCGCGGCAGCTCCTGCTCGAGCGGCACGAGCTCGACCCGGTCGACACGGTGCGCCGCCTCGCGGGCCTCCAGGCGCAGGACTCGACGGGGCCGTACCTCTCGCTCTGGTCGCGCCTCGAGGGCTTCGACCGCGCTGAGCTGACCGCCGCGGTCGAGGAGCGGCGCGTGCTCGTCGCCACGCTGATGCGAGGGACGATGCACATGGTCGCCGCCGAGGACCACGCCTGGCTGAAGCCGACGCTCGCGCCGCTCGCCGAGAGTGCGCGGCAGCGTCCCGGCATCCGCGACCTCGACCACGAGGCGCTGCTCGCCGAGGCGCGTCGGCGCCTGCCGGCGAAGATCCCCGAGCTGCGGAGGCTGGCGCCGCCCGGCCTGAACCCGGGCTACCTCGCCGACTTCTTCCAGGCGAACCTGCCGCTCGTGCGCGTCCCGCCGGCGGGCACGTGGCAGGTCGGCGGCAGCCCCGTGCAGGAGCTGGTCGAGGTGGGGGAGCCGGACGTCGAGCGCCTCGTGGTGGCCTACCTGCGCGCGTTCGGGCCGGCGACCGTCCGCGACGCGCAGGCGTGGTCGGGGCTGACGAAGCTGAGGCCCGTGTTCGACCGCCTCGACCTCGACGAGCTCGAGGGGCCGGACGGTGTCCTCTACTACGACGTGCCGGGCGCGCCGCGGCCTCCGGGCGACACGCCGGCGCCCGTGCGCGTGCTGCCGCGCTTCGACAACCTGCTGCTCGCGCACGCCGACCGCAGCCGCTTCGGCGCGGTGGTGATCGGCGAGCCGAACGTGCTGGTGGACGGCGTCGTCGAGCCGAACCCGTCCGGCCGTGCGGTCGCCGCCGAGCGCCGCGCCCTGGAACGATGGCTCGCGTGATCGTCGTCGGCGGCGGCGTGGTCGGGCTCTCGGTCGCGTTCGCGCTGCGCCGCGCGGGCCACGACGTGGTCGTGCACGAGGCGGAGACGGTCGGCAGCGGCGCGTCGTCCGGCAACGCCGGCTGGCTGACCGCCGGCTTCGGGCTGCCGGAGCTGTGCCGCGCCTCGTTCGCCGAGCTCGACGCGATGCGCGCCGCGGGCGTCGAGGTCGATGTCCACCACGACGGCAGCCCCGACGTCGAGAGCCACCTCGACCCGGCCGCCTTCTGCGCCGCGCTGCACGCCTGGCTGACGGCGCACGGGGTGGAGGTGCGCGAGCACAGCCCGGTGCGCGAGCTGCCGGCGGGCGAGACGGTCGTCGTCGCCGCCGGGATCGGCAGCCGCGAGCTGGCCGGCGTCGAACTCGACGCCGTCAAGGGCTACTCGATCGACGTGCCGCTGCCGGACGGCGCGCCCGAGACGGCGCGGTACGACCACGAGCGCCACATCGCGATCTCGCCGTTCCCCGACCGCCTGCGGATCGCCGGCTTCCTCGAGCCCGGCGCCGGGGACGCGAGCCCGAGCCCCGAGCGGGCCCGCGAGCTGATCCGAGCCGCGAGCGAGCACCTCGGCCTCGAGCTCGCCGACCCGGGCGGCTCCGGCTGGGCGGGCCTCAGACCGACGACCCCGGACGGCCGGCCCCGGATCGAGCGAATCGACGAGCACACGGTCGTCGCCACCGGCCACGGCATGCTCGGCGTCACGCTCGCGCCGGTCACCGGACGGCTGGTCACCGACCTGCTCGCCGCCGGTCGCTAGCATCGCCGGCATGGATGTCGACATCGCAGTCCTGGGCGGTGGCCCGGG
>CAZBYA010000178.1:0-1872 GCA_964496175.1 uncultured Gaiellales bacterium
GCGAAGCCCGGATGGGCGATCGCCCGCTCGAGCACGCCGGCGAGGTCGCGGTCGCCGGTGACCGTGCGCGCGACGAAGGGCGCACGCGCGGCGAGCAGGACGCGGGCGAGGTCGAGCGGGGGCACGAAGCCGCCGGTCGGCGCGGTCGAGGTGACGAACCCGACGGGCGAGAACGCGGAGCTCTGGCCGCCGGTCATCCCGTAGAGGAAGTTGTCGTGCACGAGCACGGTCACGTCCGGGTTGAGCAGCGCGGCGCCGACGAGGTGGCTGACGCCGATCGTCGCGCCGCCGTCGCCGATCAGCACCACCGGCTTCAGGCGCCCCGCACCGAGCGCCGCGTCCGCGATCGCGAGCCCGGCGGCGAACGCGGTCGAGCGGCCGTGCGTCGTGTGCACGGTGTGCGGGCCGACCACCTGCGCGTCCGCCAGGCCGACGCAGCCGATGTCGGTGACGATCGCGACATCCGCCGGGTCGAGCTCGAGGCGCGCGAGCGCCGCGTCCAGCGCACGCAGCACGAGCGGGTGGCCGCACCCCTTGCAGTAGGGGCCGGCGCTCGCCTCGACGTAGCGGGCGCCCATCAGGCGACCGCCTCGACGGCCGCGACCACCCGCTCCGGAGCGACCATCGCCCCGACGGCGTTGACGCGAACGACGCGCCGGCCGCCGGCGAGCGGCTCGAGCACCCCGGCGTAGAGCCCCGTCAGGTTCTCCTCGACGACGACCACGTCCGTGCACCCCTCGAGCGCCTCCTCGAGCGTGGCGCGCGGCAGGGGGAAGAGCGTGCGGAGCTGGAGGAACGAGACGCGGCCGCCGCGGGCGCGGACGCGCCGGCACGCCTCGAGCGACGCCCGCGCCGAGATGCCGTAGGAGACGACCAGCGTCGTCGCGCCGCGCTGGACGTCGGCCCGGACGAGCGCGAGCTCGTCCGCGTGCGCGTCGACCTTCGCCTGGAGCCCCCGGAGCTGCTCGACCACCTCGGGCCCCCGCGCGCGCAGCCGACCCTCGGCGTCGTGCGCCGAGCCGGTGACCACGACCCGCCTGCCGCCGCCGACGGGCGCGGCGCGGCGCGGCACCACCGGCCCGTCCTCGAGCGCGGCGACGTCGACGCCCTCGAGCGTCATCGCCACCTCCTTGTCGGAGAGCAGGACGACGGGCGTGCGCAGGCGCTCCGACCAGGCGAACGCCGTCCGCGTCAGCTCCCAGCAGTCCGCGGCGTCCGCGGGCGCGAAGACCGGGATCGTGTAGCCGCCGGAGGTGCAGAACTCCGCGAGCAGCACGTCGCCCTGCGCTCCCTGCGTCGCGCCGCCCGTCGACGGGCCGAGCCGCTGCACGAGGGCGATCACGAGCGGCGTCTCCGTCATCACGGCGTACTGGACCGTCTCGATCATCAGGCAGAAGCCGGGCCCCGACGTCGCCGTCATCGCCGGGTGGCCGGCGAGCGACGCGCCGACGCAGGCGGCGACCGCCGAGATCTCGTCGGGAGCGCCCAGCGCCACGCCGCCGCGGCGCGGCAGCTCCTCGATCATCGTCCGGAAGATCTCGCTCGACGGCGTGATCGGGTAGCCGGCGAAGAAACGGCAGCCGGCCGAGAGCGCGCCGAGCGCGGTCAGCCGGTTGCCGGAGACGAGCTCCATCAGGGGCGCCTAGTCCGCGCCCGGCAGCGTCTCCGTCAACTCGTCGAGCGCCGGGATGCGGACCTCGAGGACGACGTCCTCGCCGCTCCCGTACTCCTCGGTCAGGCACGCGCGGCCGACACCGCGCACGGTGACCGTGACGCGGTCGGCGTACCACTCGACGTCGACGGTCCCCCAGGGCGGAGGCTCGGTCGCCGGCTCCAGCTCGACCTCGCCGTCGGGCACCACCGTCGCCCTGG
>CAZBYA010000179.1:0-1860 GCA_964496175.1 uncultured Gaiellales bacterium
CGGCTTCGGCTGCCGCGGGCGCTCGCGCCGCGGGGTCGACCGCACGGTCGTGGTCGCCGCAGTCGTCGTCACCGGCGGCCGCGCGGGGGCCGTCGTCACCGGCGGCGGCGCAGTGGTCGTCGGCGCCGTCGTGACGGGCGCGGTCGTCGTGACGGGCGCGGTTGCAGTCGTGGTCGGCGCCGGCGCGGTGGCGGCCGTGGTCGTCGTCGTGTCGGCCCGGGTCTGCGCGGGCGCGACCGCAGCGCCGGCCGCGAGCAGCAGCGCTGCCGCGACCCCGGCGACGACCCCCCTCGCGGACACCCGCTCGATTATGCCGCCCCCCGGCCGCGATCGCGGCCGAGAGGCCTCTAGCCGCCGCGGGCCGCGAGCCGGACGATCTGCGGGAGCTCGATCGGGTTGAACGGCTTCGGGACGTAGACGCCGCCGTACGCCCGCGCGCGCTCGGCCGCTCCGCGGGTGGCGGCGGTCACGAAGACGATCGGGACCTCCCGGGTGGTGGCCTGCTCTCGCAGCCGCTCTGCGACCTGCCACCCGTCGATGCCGGGCAGCATCACGTCGAGCAGCACGACCTCGGGCGGCTCGCCGGCCGCGACCGCGAGCGCCTCCTCCCCGTCGGCGGCCTCGATGACGGTCATCCCCTCGGCCTCGAGGTTGACGCGGCACAGCAGCCGGATCGGCGGCTCGTCGTCGACGACCAGGACCCGCAGCGGCTGCGGCCGAGCCACCGTCACGCACCCCGCCCGGCGCGCGCGCGTTCGAAGGTTCGGGTGGCGGTCATCGACTGTCCTGACTCCGCTCCTAGACGGGAAGGCACCCGAGAGGCAGAAGAAGCGGACGGCGACCCGGCGGGCGTGCTGCCCCACCCAAGGTACTCCCCTTGCGCCCCCCTGACAACGCGGCGTACAGTCCACCCGCTATTCCGAGCCCTGCGAGGGGTACAGCCATATGGGTCAGCAGCCGGTCCCGGGTCCCTGATGGTCAAGCGGCGGACGATCAAGACCGCTGCGCTCGCCGAGGTGAACCAGGGGATCCTCGCGTTCGCGCGCGACTCGCTCAGCGAGCAGGCGCACGAGCAGGAGTGGGAGTTCTTCTGCGAATGCGGCCGCGAGGATTGCCACGCGTACGTCTCGCTCAGCCTGGACGCGTACGCCGCCCTGCACGACGGCGGCGGCGCGGTGCTCGCCCCGGGCCACCGACTCAGCCAGGTCGAGCGCGCACGGCGGCTGCTCGAGGACGCCGAGGCGCTCCGGCACCAGGCAGAGCATCAGGTCAAGCGAGCGAGGAAGAACGCGCGGAACGACGGGCCTGGACGCGCTCGCTGATCGCGAGCGCGTTCGCGGCTGGGTCTCAGGTGGTGCTGGGTGCGTCGAGGGAACGCTGCCGCTCGTCTGCAGTCCGCTCGCGCTCGTCGGCGGCCCGCTCGCGCTGATCGGCCGTGCTGTCGCGCAGGTCGGCGCGACGATCGCGCTCGTCGGCGAGCCGTTCGCGCTCGTCCCCGATCCGTTCCCGCTCGTCGGCACGCTCGTCACGCTCGTCGGCGCGTTCCTGACCCTCCCCGTGCTGCGATCGCAGCGCGCTCGCGGCGCTGCGCGCATCCGCGGCGACCACACGCCGCCGTGCCGCAGACGACCGCTCCCGTCCCGAACTCGCACGGGCCTTGCGCGCCTCGGCGCGATCGAGCGCCTCCTCGGCGCGTCGAAGCGCGGCGTCGGCGCGCTCCGCGGCAGCCTGCGCGTGCGCAACCTGGGCCAGCTGGTCGGCGTCTTCCTGTGGCGCCGCCGCTTTCGGAGCGTCGCTCATCGCCCCAGGGTACGCCCAGTCGCGGCCTCTCGGCTCGTCGCGCGCGCGCGCCGCGCGCGC
>CAZBYA010000180.1:0-1858 GCA_964496175.1 uncultured Gaiellales bacterium
CACTACGTCGCCTCGGGCGAGTGGGAGGGACGTGCCGGCGCCTACGCGATCCAGGGGCTCGGCGCCGCGCTCGTCGAGCGGATCGACGGCGACTTCCTGAACGTGGTCGGGCTGCCCGGCTCGTTGCTCGTCGGCCTGCTGGCGACGCGCTTCGCAGGCGTCTACGGCTTCGGATGAGAGTCCACGCGGACGAGCTCGACATCGACGAGCCGCTCGTCCGGGCGCTGCTCGCCGAGCAGTTCCCGCAGTGGGCCGAGCTGCCGCTCGAGCGCGTCGGCGACGGGACCGTCAACGTCATCTACCGGCTCGGCGACGGCCTGTCGGTGCGCCTGCCTCGCCGCGCCGAGGACGGCGACGTCGAGCAGCGATGGCTGCCGGTGCTCGTGCCGCAGCTGCCCGTGGAGATCCCGCGGCCGGTCGGCCGCGGCAAGCCCGGCGCCGGCTACCCGTGGCGCTGGTCGGTCCACACCTGGCTCGAGGGCGAGACGCCCGACGGGCCGCTGCCGGTGGACGACCTCGCGGCGTTCGTCGTCGCGTTGCGGGGGATCGACCCCGACGGTGCGCCGGAGCCGGCGGGCGGGCGTGGCAAGCCGCTCGCGTGGCGCGACCGCTTCGTCCGCGACGCGCTCGAGCGCGTGGAGGCGCCGGGCGCGCTCGAGCTCTGGGAGCACGCGATGGCGGCGCCCGAGTGGGCGGGAGCGCCGGTCTGGATCCACTGCGACCTCGACGCGCGCAACGTGCTCGCGCGCGGCGGCAGGCTGACCGGGGTGCTCGACTGGGGCGGCGCGGGCGTCGGCGACCCGGCGGTCGACGTGATGGTGGCGTGGAAGCTCGTCGCGCCCGGGGAGCGGGAGCGGTTCCGGGAGCTGCTCGGCGTCGACGACGACACGTGGCTGCGGGCGAAGGGCTGGGCGCTCTCGCAGGCGCTGATCGCGCTCGGCTACTACACGCCGGCCACGAACCCGGAGCTGCACGCCGAGGCGACGCGTTGGTTGGCCGCAGTGCTCAGCGGCTAGAGTGCGCCGCGGGTCGTCGCAATGGGCATTTTCAACTACCTGACCGGATTCGGCGGCCGCGACATGGCGGTCGACCTCGGCACCGCCAACACGCTCGTCTACGTGCGCGGCCGCGGCATCGTGCTCTCGGAGCCGTCGGTGGTCGCGATCGACCAGCGCTCCGGCGAGGTGCACGCCGTCGGCCTCGAGGCGAAGCGGATGCTCGGCCGCACGCCGGGGACGATCAGCGCGATCCGCCCGCTCAAGGACGGCGTGATCGCCGACTTCGACGTGACCGAGCAGATGCTCCGCCACTTCATCCAGAAGGTGCACCAGCACCGCTTCGCACATCCGCGCGTCGTCGTCTGCGTCCCGTCCGGCGTGACCGGCGTCGAGAAGCGCGCGGTCGAGGAGGCGACGCTGTCTGCGGGCGCGCGCAAGGCGTACCTGATCGAGGAGCCGATGGCCGCGGCGATCGGTGCGGGCCTCCCCGTCGCCGAGCCGACCGGGAACATGATCGTCGACATCGGCGGCGGCACCACCGAGGTGGCGGTCATCTCGCTCGGTGGGATCGTCGTCTCGCAGTCGCTGCGCGTCGGCGGCGACGAGATGGACGAGGCGATCATCAACCACATCAAGCGCGAGTACAAGCTGCTGATCGGGCAGCAGACCGCCGAGGAGATCAAGCTCGAGGTCGGCTCCGCGTTCGCGATGAAAGAAGAGGTGCAGGCGGAGGTGCGCGGGCGCGACATGCTCACCGGCCTGCCGAAGACGGTGATCCTCTCGAGCGAGGAGGTGCGCCACGCGCTCGAGGAGCCCGTCAACCAGATCATCGACGCGATCAAGTCGACGCTCGACAAGAC
>CAZBYA010000181.1:0-1809 GCA_964496175.1 uncultured Gaiellales bacterium
CGTACCTCGTCACCTGGGCGGCAGCCGTCGCGGTCTGGCGGCAGCTGCTCGTCGCAGAGGCACGCAGCGTCTACGAGCGGGCGTCCGCTGCGGCACGGGGCCCCGAGCCTGACGCGTCGTGAGCGCGATCGACCCTCTCCGCGTCCCGCCGCCGTCGCCGGTCGGGGCGCTGCGCCGTGTGCAGCGAGAGCGGCGCGACGACGAGCGTCACACGGACGAAGACGAACGCCGGGAGCCCGACGAGCGCGACGACGAGCCGACGGACGACGGCGCGCCGCACGTCGACGTGCGCGCCTAACGGCGCGACCGCAAACCTCCACGGGAAGTCAGGATCTCTCTCGCTGAGACCAGAGCCGCGCCCAGCGGGGACACGACACGGCATCGCCCCGGCAGAACGATCCAGCGTCGTACGCGACAGCCACCACTTTGAGCTGGCGGCCGCGGCGCTCGATGAATACGTGGAGCAGACCCGACGTCCATGTCCCGGGGATCGAGCTCACCAAGACGAGACTGGCGCAAGGCTGTGGCGTCGGCGCCCTCCAAGGCTGATGTTGGGGCAATGTCGGTAGTACCCGGCGTGCCCGCGTACCGGGACCGAACCCCATGGAAAGAAGCTGAGCTGGGCGCAACCAGTCAGGTAGGGATCTTCGGCGAGCTTACGCACCTCAGCGCAGTCGTGGCGCACAAATAGAGCCACGGCGTACTGGCGAGCAAAACGCATCGATTCGACCGGAGAAGGACCGCTGTTGCGGTGCGTACCGCAACCAGCAAGCGCAAACAGCAGAAGCGCCGCCAAGGCGCCTCGATGAGTCATCCCCCAACCGACGCCCTCAGCCATCCGGGTAGCTCTTCGTCGTCCCCCTTCGGAAGGGTATCCGCCATTGGATCCTCGGTCTTGCCGTGTGAAAGCATGCCGCGTATTTGGAACCTCTGACGCGGCTCAGACGGACCTCTGACGCCACCGCTCCCTTTCCGCAGGGCGAAAACCGCCTCTTTGCAGGGACGATTCAGCGCGGACCTCTGAGCCCTCGGGTCGCCGCCGGGGGCGTGCCGCGGTGGTCCCGGCGTCAGACGCGCCTCAGACGCCGTGGCGCCGCCCGCCGTCCGAGGGTGGTGTAGCGTCGGCCGCGGTGCGCCTCTACGTCGCCGGTCCCCTCTTCTCCGCTGCGGAGCGCACGTGGCTCGACGGCCTCGCGGCGCGGCTGCGCGCGGAGGGCTTCGACTGCTTCGTCCCGCACGAGAACTTCCCCGAGCTGGCCGACGTGACGCTCGAGGAGGTCTACCGCATCGACGGCGAGGGCCTGCGCTCCGCGAACGCGCTCGTCGCCTGGCTCGACGGGCCGCTGACGGACGACGGCACCGCCTGCGAGATCGGCATGTTCGCCGAGCTCGTGCGCAGCGGCGGCGAGCAGTACCGCGGCATCGTCGGGATCGCGACCGACCTGCGGCTCGAGCGCCGCCGCGAGCGCGGCGTCGTCGGCGGCGGCATGAACCTGTTCGTCGGCGGCGCGATCGAGTCGTGCGGGACGATCGTGCACACGGTCGACGACGCCGTCGCCGCGCTGCGTGCACTCGGCCGTTAGTCCGCGCCTGGCACCTTCTCGGCCAGCTCGTCGAGCGCCGGGATGCGGACCTCGAGGACGACGTCCTCGCAGCTCCCGTACTCCTCGGTCAGGCACGCGCGGCCGACGCCGCGCACGGTGACGGTGACGCGGTCGGCGTACCACTCGACGTCGACGGTCCCCCAGGGCGGGGGCTCGGTCGCCGGCTCCAGCTCGACCTCGCCGTCGGGCACCACCGTCGCCCTGG
>CAZBYA010000182.1:0-1797 GCA_964496175.1 uncultured Gaiellales bacterium
GACTTCTACAAGCGGCTGCTGGGCTTCGACGAGACGTACGTCGACTGGGAGGACAAGTTCGCGAAGCTCGAGCGCGGGACGATGCAGATCGCGCTCGCGGAGGGCGAGCCGACAGAGGCCGGCGTCGCGATGGTCGACGTCGACGACGTGAAGGCCGACGCGGACCGGCTGCGCGCCGAGGGCGTCGAGGTGGGCACCGTGCTCGAGCTGGCTGGGCAGATGCGGCTCGTCGACGTCTTCGACCCCGACGGCAACCGCATCCAGCTCGCGCAGCCGCTCGAAGAGGGGTGACGTGATCCGCCGCGGTTCGAAGCCCGACGCGACCTTCATGCGCTCGATGCTCGCGCACGCCTACGCGTGGCGGGTGAACCAGTTCGACGCGGCGATCCCGCTCTCGCGCTACGTCGACAACTGGGGCCGTCCGGGCGACCTGGCACTGATCGCCACCGAGGGCGGGCATCCGGTCGGCGCGGCGTGGCTGCGCGTGTTCCCGGCGAACGAGCCCGGGTACGCGTTCGTGGGCGAGGGGACGCCCGAGCTGACGATCGCCGTCGTGCCGTCGCGGCGGCGGCACGGCGTCGGCCAGGAGCTGCTGGACGCGCTGCTCGAGCAGGCGCGCGCCGCGGGCCACTCGGCGGTGACGCTCGAGGTCGAGTCGGAATCGGACGCGGTGCGCTTCTACGAGCGCAACGGCTTCGAGCGCGTGCGCGACGACGACGGCGGCCTCGTCATGAAGCGCGCCTTGTAGTGATGGCTGCTCCAGGCCCGCCGGAGATCGTCTGGGCCGCGCGGTACACGGCAAGCGTGACGGTCGACCTCGAGGAATCGTCGCTTCGGCTCAACGATGGGTTGCCGCATGGGCGGCTACGCGGAGCGCTTGCCACCCCGCCGGAGTGGACGCTGGATCCATGGGACGCCTCCGAAGCCGATCTCGAGCGACTCGCCCTCGACAAGCTAAAGGCCCTGTTGGACTTCGACGCCGGGCTCGGCGCCAATTCCTCCGCCGAGATCCGCCAAGCGCTCGACGAGCGGTTCCCCGAGATCGCTGCCGCTCGTCGCTTGAAGGGCTCGGCGACAGTCTTCAAGCGGTTCGAGGTGACCGCACTCGTCCTGGCAGACGACGGCGCCGCGAACTGGGAGCTCGTGACCCCGAGTGCGGGCGACTTCGCACCGGGGCTGGGGCCGTCTCTGGACTCGGGCGCGCCGCTCAAGGTGTTCGTTCAGAACCTGATCCGCGCGGACTTGCTCACACGGCTCGGCAGATGAGCGAGCTCGGAACCGGGTTGCGGGCGAAGCCGGAACCCGGTTCCCGTCTTAACGCCGCCCCTTCGTCGACGAACCGCCGCAGCTCGTCGATGCTCCCGAACGCGCCGACGAGCGGCGCCGGGTCGACGAACGAAAACGGCGTGCGGATGCCGATCACCCCCGGGTAGCTCGAGTACGGCCACGTGTCGTACCGGTCGGGGTTCAGCGCGAGATCGCGGGCGGCGGCGAGGAAGTCGCGCTCCGACCGCACCTCGAAGGCCTCGTGCCCATCGAAGACCGGGCCGCGCCGGCGGTAGCGGCGGTTGAACGCAGCGGCATAGTGCCGGTTCAGCTTGCGCGCGACCGCCGACACATCCGCGAGCTCGCCGAGCAGGTGGTACTGCGTCGGCAGGAAGCAGAACGCGTGGCAGCGCGCGAGCCCGTCGCGGATCACGCCCGCGAGGATGTCGAGACCGGTTGCGTAGTCGCCGCCGTCGCAGAAGATCACCTCGTCGGCGACCGAGCGCGCCATCAGGTGGTGCATGCGCCAAG
>CAZBYA010000183.1:0-1783 GCA_964496175.1 uncultured Gaiellales bacterium
ACGAGCGCGACCGCGAGGTTGCCGGCGACGACGGCCGCGGCGGCGGCGATCAGCGTCGGCTCGAAGCCGACGGCGGCGGCGATCGGCCCGAACGCGATCATCCCGACCGGCATGAACACGAACGAGACGAGGATGTCGTAGGAGCGGACGCGCGCGTACACCTGCGCGGGGATCCACCGCTGCAGCGACGTCTCCCACCACGTGTTCGAGAGCGCGATCGTCCCCATGCCGATCCCCCACGCGACCATCAGCGCGTAGAGCGGCAGCGGCTCCGCGAGCGTCGCGATCGGCAGCGCGACCAGCGTCGAGGCGATGAAGCACGCGTAGAGCGGCCGGCGCGGCGTGAGCCGCGCGGAGAGCAGCGCGCCGGCGATCGCGCCGATCGAGCCGCACGAGGAGACGAGGCCCCAGTCGAGCTTCGGGTTCGAGAAGTGGCGCGAGAAGACGAGCGGGCCGAGCACGATGAACGACGCGAGCGCGATGTTCGTCAGCGCGAACCCGAGCAGTGGCGCCGTCACCCACGCGCGCGACGTCACCTCCTTGAGGCCGGCGCGCAGCTCGAGCAGGAAGCGGCTGCGCGGCGCGCGCTCCTGCGGGTCGACGCGGAGGCGGTAGAGGAAGTGTGCGCTGACGAGGAAGCTGACGGCGTCGATCGCGAAGATCCAGCCGGTCCCGACGGCGACGATCAACGCGCCCGAGACGGCCGGGCCGAAGACGTTCAGCGTGTTGCGCGACATCCCGAGCAGCGCGTTCGCCGGCTGGAGCCTGGCGGGGCTGACGGTCTGCGGCACGAGCCCGTCGGAGGCGGGGACGAAGAACGCGGAGCCGGCGCCGAAGATCGCGGCCGTCACGAAGAAGAGCGGCAGCGTCATCTGGTGCGTCAGGAGCATCCCGGCGGTGAAGCCCTCCACGCCGAAGCGGGCGAGGTCGCAGGTGAGCATGACGGCGCGGCGCGGGAAGCGGTCGGCGATCACGCCGCCGGCGAGCGTGAAGGTGACGCGGGAGACGGTGAAGGCGGCGAGGACGCCGCCGAGGGCGAGGCCGGAGTGGTGGACGGAGAGGACGGCCCAGGTGAGCGCGACGGGGACGAGGGCGTCCCCCGCCGACGAGGCGACGCGGCCCAGCCAGAGCAACCTGAACCGGCGCTCCCTGAGCGGCTCGAGAGTCTCCCCCAGACCCACGGGCGGAGCCTATACCGCGGAAAGGCGCAAGTTTCGGGGTTTCCGGGCATCACATGGGCAGTGACGTTCGAGCGCCTGTACAGCCGCCACGCGGGCGACGTGTATCGCTACGCCCTGGTCGTGATGCGGAACCCGCAGGACGCGGAGGACGTGACGCAGACGACGTTCCTGAACGCCTACCGGGCGATGGCGGGCGGGCAGGAGCCGGAGTCGCCGAAGAACTGGCTGATCGCGATCGCGCACAACGTCTGCCGGCAGCGGTTCCGGCAGCGGCAGCGGCGGCCGCTGGAGGCGCCGCTGCGGGAGGACGTGGCGGAGGCGGTGGTCGAGGAGCGCGAGGACGGCTACTCGGCGGAGGACATCCAGCGCGCGCTCGGCCAGCTGGCGTTCAGCCAGCGCTCGGCGCTCGTGCTGCGGGAGCTCGAGGGGCGGAGCTACGCGGAGATCGCGGAGATCCTGGGGCTGTCGGCGAGCGCGGTCGAGACGCTGCTCTTCCGCGCGCGCCGGGCGCTGCGCGAGCAGCTCGAGGGGACGCTCACGTGCGCGGAGGCGGAGCTCTACTTGTCGAAGCAGGCGGACGGGGAGCTGTCGCGGGCAGACCG
>CAZBYA010000184.1:0-1757 GCA_964496175.1 uncultured Gaiellales bacterium
ACGTCGGCATCCCGAACGCGAAGTCGCGCGCGCGCGACTACCCGCACCAGTTCTCGGGCGGCATGCGCCAGCGCGCGATGATCGCGATGGCGCTCGTCCACAACCCGTCGATCCTGATCGCGGACGAGCCGACGACCGCGCTCGACGTCACCGTGCAGGCGCAGATCCTCGAGCTGGTCGAGGCGGTGAAGCGCGAGTTCGACATCGGCGTCATCCTCGTCACGCACGACCTCGGCGTGGTCGCCGAGACCGCGAACTCGGTCATGGTGATGTACGCGGGCCGCGTGATGGAGTACGGCCCCGCGCGCGAGATCTTCGAGCAGCCGCAGCACCCGTACGCCTGGGGGCTGCTCGACTCGATGCCGTCCGTCGAGCGCCGCCTCACGCAACTCGTGCCGATCGAGGGCTCGCCGCCGTCGCTGATCACGCCGCCGTCGGGCTGCCCGTTCCACCCGCGCTGCCGCTACCGCTTCGAGCCGTGCCCGACGGAGCGGCCGCCGCTCGTCGCGCCCGTGCCCGAGGCGCACCTCGACGCCTGCCACCTGCCGTGGGACAAGAAGGTCGAGCTCGGCCGGCAGCGCTCGGTCGCGCGGCTCGGAGACGCGGCGTGAGCACGAACGGCGGCGACGGCTCGAACCTCGTCGAGCTCCAGCACCTCGTCAAGCGCTTCCACGTCAAGCAGGGCGTGTTCGCGCGCGGCCACTCGCAGGTGCACGCAGTCGAGGACGTGACGCTGACGGTGCGCCGCGGCGAGACGCTCGGGATCGTCGGCGAGTCGGGCTGCGGCAAGTCCACCACGGCGCGGCTGATCCTGCGGCTGCTCGACCCGACCTCGGGGACGATCCGCTTCGAGGGACGCGACATCACGAAGCTCTCCCAGCGCCAGCTGCGGCCGCTGCGCCGGCAGATGCAGATGATCTTCCAGGACCCGTACTCGTCGCTGAACCCGCGCAAGACGGTGGGGCAGATCATCGGCGCGCCGTTCGCGATCCACGGCGAGAAGGGCGCGCGCACGCGCGTCCGCGAGCTGCTCGAGACGGTCGGCCTCAGCCCGGAGCACTTCAACCGCTACCCGCACGAGTTCTCGGGCGGCCAGCGGCAGCGGATCGGCGTTGCGCGCGCGCTCGCGCTCTCGCCGAAGCTGATCGTCTGCGACGAGCCGGTCTCGGCGCTCGACGTCTCGATCCAGGCGCAGATCCTCAACCTGCTGCGCGGCCTCCAGCAGGAGTTCCACCTCACCTACGTGTTCATCTCGCACGACCTGTCCGTGATCCGGCAGATCGCCGACCGGATCGCCGTCATGTACCTCGGGCGAGTCGTCGAGATCGGCGACAGCGAGTCGATCTACGAGCACCCGAAGCACCCGTACACGGCGGCGCTGCTCTCGGCCGTCCCGCGTGCGACGACCGGCGGCCGCGAGCGGATCGTGCTCGGCGGCGACGTGCCGTCACCGGTCGCGCCGCCGCCCGCCTGCGTCTTCCACCCGCGCTGCCCGCGCTTCCACCGCGGCCACTGCGACGTCGAGGCGCCCCAGCTCCGCGAGCTGGCGCCCGGGCAGCAGGCGGCGTGCCACTACCCGCTCGAGCGCTGGCCGATGACGGACGACGAGATCCGCCAGGCCGAGGGCGCGCAGCGTGCGGACCGCCCCGACCTCGAGGGCGTCGCGCACGAGATCGAGTAGCGCTACGCCGCGAGGCCGGCCAGCTCGCGCAGCGCGGCGAGCCGCGACAGCGCCTGGCCCTCGAGCTGCCGGACGC
>CAZBYA010000185.1:0-1738 GCA_964496175.1 uncultured Gaiellales bacterium
GCACGGGCGAGCGCGTCCAGATCGCGGCCACGACCGTGCCGAAGTTCTCGGCCGGCAGCCAGCTGAAGGCCGCCCTCAAGAGCTAGCGCTCGCGGCGGCAGGGGTCTTCGCGGAGGGCGGCGCAAGCCGCCCTCCGCTCTTCTGGCGGCTGCAAAGCGGCGCGCTGCTGCGTCCTCGGTCGCCCCGGTAGTCCCACTACCGGGGCTCCCTCCGTCCTTGCATCGCTTGCTTTTCGCGCGCCAGAAGGGCGCGGCCCTGGCCGGACGCGCTGCCCGCCGCCGACCGCGGTACGGTGTCCCCGCATGCAGGTCGCCACGGTCACGTTCGCCGACCGCCTGGCCGCCGAGGTGGAGCGGAAGCGCTCGCAGCTCGTCGTCGGGCTCGACCCCCGTCCCGACCTGCTGCCGGTCGAGCTGCGCGGCGACATCGCGCGCTTCTGCTGCGGGATCGTCGACGCGGTGGCGCCGTACGCGGTCGCCGTCAAGCCGCAGCTCGCGTTCTTCGAGGCGCTCGGGCCGGCGGGCGCGGCCGCGTTCGACGAGGTGTGCCGGTACGCGCGCCGCGCCGGGCTGCTCGTGATCGTCGACGGCAAGCGCGGCGACATCGGCTCGACGGCGCGCGCGTACGCGGAGGCGTACCTGGAGGGCGAGCCGCCGCGCGGCGACGCCGTCACCGTCAACCCCTACCTCGGCCGGGAGTCGGTCGAGCCGTTCCTGTCCGCCGCGCGGCGGGCGGGCGGCGGCCTCTTCGTGCTCGTGAAGACGTCGAACGCGGGCGGCGACGTGCAGGACGTCGTGCTGCGCGACGGCCGGCCGCTCTGGCAGCACGTGGCGGGGCTGGTCGCGGAGTGGGGCGAGGACCTGGTCGGCGAGGTCGGCCTCTCCTCGGTGGGCGCCGTCGTCGGGGCGACGCATCCGCGCGCCGTCGCGGAGGCGCGCCGGGCGATGCCGCAGGCGATCCTGCTCCTGCCGGGCGTCGGCGCCCAGGGGGCGGCGCCGGGCGACCTCGTCCGCGCCTTCCAGAGCGGGCCCGCGAGCGCGCTCGTGAACGCCTCGCGGTCGGTGATCTTCGCCTTCCGCGACGGCGAGGGCGGCCGCGACTACCGCGAGGCGGCGGGCGCCGAGGCGGCGCGTCTGCGCGGCGAGGTCTGGGCCGCATCGGGCTGGTAGTGCGCGACGACTGGCGGCGCTACGCCGCGCCGGCGGCGTTCCTGCTCGCGGCGACGATCGCGATCGTGCTGATCCGCTCCGGGGTCGAGTCGGGCCACAGGGCGGGCGGGCCGTCCGCGACCGTGCCGAGCGCGCCGACGAAGCTGACCGTGACGCTGACGGGGGCGACGACCACGACCGCCGCCGGGCCGCCTGCGGCCGCCCGGCGCTACTGGACGGTGCGGGCCGGCGACACCTTCGGCCTCATCTCCGCGCGGACCGGGGTGCCGGTGCCGACGATCGAGCAGCTCAACCCGACGGTCAAGTCGACGTCCCTCTTCATCGGCGAGAAGATCCGCCTCCGCTGATGAAACCGGGGGAAACCATGTTTCCCCCGGTGGCCCCCTTCTTCCTCGCCCGGGCGGACCCGTGCCACCGCCGCCCTCCCGGCGTCGACGGCCTCATGGCGGTCGCCCCGGCCAAGCCGGGACGACCGGCTGAAACCCTGCGGTTAACACCCACGGGGCGGCCGGTGGGGCTAGGGTGGTACGCCGGCAGGACCGTCCAGCCCTTCCTCGAGCTTCCGTGAT
>CAZBYA010000186.1:0-1738 GCA_964496175.1 uncultured Gaiellales bacterium
CTCGATCTGCACGACCCGGGTGGTCGCGGGCGTCGGCGTGCCGCAGGTGACGGCCGTCTACGAGGTCGCCGAGGCGGCCTCTCGCCACGGCGTCCCGGTGATCGCCGACGGCGGCATCACCACCTCCGGCGACGTCGCCAAGGCGATCGCGGCGGGCGCCGACACCGTCATGCTCGGCTCGCTGCTCGCGGGCACCGACGAGGCGCCGGGCGACGTGATCGTCGTGCAGGGCGAGCGCTACAAGGAGTACCGCGGGATGGGGTCGATCGGCGCGATGAAAGCGCGCGGCTTCTCGAAGGACCGCTACTTCCAGGGTGACGTCGAGGACTCGGAGAAGCTCGTGGCCGAGGGGATCGAGGCGCGGGTGCCGTACAAGGGGCCGGTCGCCGTCGTCCTCCAGCAGCTCGTCGGCGGCCTCCGCCAGGCGATGGGCTACTGCGGCGCCGCGACGATCGAGGAGCTGAAGGCGGCGCGCTTCGTCCGGATCACCGGCGCCGGCCTGCGCGAGTCGCACCCGCACGACGTGACGATCACGAAGGACGCCCCCAATTACCGAAGGGGCTAACGCCGAAGACCGGCCCGTGCTGGTCGTCGACCTCGGCGGCCAGTACTCGCAGCTGATCGCACGGCGGGTGCGCGAGGCGCGCGTCTACTCCGAGCTCGTCTCGTACCGGGCGAGCGTCGACGAGATCCGCAGGCACAACCCGTCCGCGCTGATCCTCTCCGGCGGCCCCGCGTCCGTGTACTCGGAGGGCGCGCCGCGCATGGACCCCGCGGTGTTCGAGCAGGGCATCCCGACGCTCGGCATCTGCTACGGCGCGCAGCTCCTGGCGCTCGAGCTCGGCGGCCGGGTCGAGCAGACCGGCGCCGGCGAGTACGGCAAGGTCGACATGCGCGTCGGCGGCGGCACGCTCTTCGCCGACCTGCCGGCGGAGCAGACGGCGTGGATGTCGCACCGCGACACCGTCACCGCGCCCCCCGAGGGCGCGGAGATCGTCGCGACGTCGGAGCACACGCCGGTGGCGGCGTTCGAGCATGCCGACAAGCACTGGTACGGCGTCCAGTTCCACCCGGAGGTCGTGCACACGCCGCACGGCCAGGAGGTGCTGAAGAACTTCCTCTACGGCGTCGCCGGCGCCGACCCCGTCTGGACGCCGGCCGCGGTGGTCGAGGAGCAGGTCGAGCGCATCCGCGCGCAGGTCGGCTCCGACCGCGTCCTCTGCGCGCTCTCCGGCGGCGTCGACTCCGCCGTCGCCGCGTTGCTCGTGCACCGGGCGGTCGGCGACCAGCTCACGTGCGTCTTCGTCGACCACGGCCTGCTGCGCAAGGGCGAGGCCGAGCAGGTGGTCGAGACGTTCGACGGCGTCTTCCACGTGCCCCTCGTGCACGTCCAGGCGCAGGAGCGCTTCCTCGGCCGGCTGGAGGGCGTCGAGGACCCGGAGCGGAAGCGCAAGATCATCGGCGAGGAGTTCATCCGCGTGTTCGAGGACGAGGCGCGGAAGCTCGGCGACGTGCGCTGGCTCGTCCAGGGGACGCTCTACTCCGACGTGATCGAGTCGGGTGGCACCGCGGGCGTCGCGGAGACGATCAAGTCGCACCACAACGTCGGCGGCCTCCCGGCGGACATGCAGATGAAGCTGGTCGAGCCGCTGCGCCTGCTCTTCAAGGACGAGGTGCGCCGCGTCGGCGAGGAGCTCGGGATGCCCGAGCGCATGGTCTGGCGGCAGCCGTTCCCCGG
>CAZBYA010000187.1:0-1724 GCA_964496175.1 uncultured Gaiellales bacterium
TACACGAACATCGCGATCGGCGTCGCGCTGCTGCTCGGGTTCGAGTTCCCGCAGAACTTCGCGTCGCCGTACGCCGCCGTGTCGCTCCAGGACTTCTGGCGGCGCTGGCACATGACCCTGTCGCGCTGGCTGCGCGACTACCTCTACATCCCGCTTGGCGGCAACCGCAAGGGCCGGGTGCTGACCTACCGCAATCTGCTGCTGACGATGCTGCTCGGCGGCCTCTGGCACGGCGCCGCGTGGACGTTCGTCGTCTGGGGCGGGATCCACGGCGCCGGGCTCGCGGTCGAGCGCGCCGTCGGCTGGCGCCCGGTCTCGCGCGCGGCGACGTGGTTCGGGCGCGTGCTCACGTTCCATGTCGTCTGCCTCGGCTGGATCTTCTTCCGCGCCGACTCGTTCGGCCGCGCCGGGCAGATGATCGGTCGGCTGTTCACCGCGTGGGGAGGGCCGTCGCCGCTCGTCACGACCTCGGTCGTGCTCGCGATCGCCGTCGGCATCGTCGGCCAGTACCTGCGGCCGGGGATGGTCGCCGCGACGCTCGACGGCTTCCGCCGGCTGCCTGCGCTCGCGCAGGCGGGCTGCGTCGGCGTCGTGCTGATGCTGATCAACACCCTCGGCCCGGAGGGCGTCGCGCCCTTCATCTACTTCCGGTTCTGATGAAGCTGCCCTCTTCGTCAGCCGCCCGCGGGATCGTCGTCCTGGCGCTCGGCCTCACGCTCGCGGCGTTCCTCGACGCGGAGGGGCTGCGCAAGCAGGCCGAGATCCAGCCGCCGGGCTTCGAGCGGCGGCTCGCGCTCGCGGTGACGGGGACGCTCGTCGACTGGAGCCGGGCCGTGCACCTGACGTCGCCGCGGCACGCGCTCCAGGTCGCGATCGGGCGGCAGAACGAGGACGTGATCGACACGCGCGTCGAGCTCCCGCCGCCGGCGGGGCCGCTGCCGCGCCGGCTCGCGCACCCGCGCCGGCCGGTCGCGCCCGCGAAGCCGAGGCCGAAGCCCGTCTTCACCGCCGCGCGCCCCTTGCGGATCTGGGTCGCCGGCGACTCGCTCGCCGAGGTGCCCGGACAGGCGCTCGAGCGCGTCGGCGACCCGGCGCTCGACGTCGTCGCGATCGAGAGCCGCCTCTCGACGGGGCTGACGCGCCCGGACCTCTACAACTGGTTCGTGCGGATCCCGCAGGCGGTCCGCCAGTACCGGCCGCGCGTCGTCGTCTTCTCGTTCGGCGCCGACGACGCGCACAACTTCATGGCGGGCGTGCCGGCGGGGCGGACGGTCGGGCCGCTGGGCAGCCCGTCGTGGGATGCCGAGTACCTCCGCCGCGCCGACGGCGTCACCCGCGAGCTGATCGCGCGCGGCGTCTACGTCGTCTGGCTCGGGCTGCCGATCCCGGACGGCCCCGGCTTCGGCAAGACGTTCCCCGTCGTCAACCGCGTGCTGCGCCGCGTCGTGCACGACCATCCGGGGACGTCGACGCTCGTCGACACGTGGCGGCTGCTCGAGGGCGCGCACGGGCAGTACACCGCGTACCTGCGCGTGCACGGGAAGCTGACGCTGATGCGCCTGCCCGACGGCGTGCACTACACCGACGCGGCGGGCGACCTGATCGCGCAGCAGCTGCTGACGCAGCTGCGCGCGGTCTTCGAGATCCGCTAGACGCGGCGGGGGAGCGGATCTCGATTCGCGCCCCGCTCCGAACTGGTGTCTGACACCTTTCAAGGTGTCAGA
>CAZBYA010000188.1:0-1644 GCA_964496175.1 uncultured Gaiellales bacterium
ATCCGCGTCGCCCGCGAGTTCGGCGACATCGCCGAGAACGCCGAGTACGACGACGCGAAGAACGAGCAGGCGATGCTGGAGCACAAGATCGCCCAGCTCGAGGAGCGGCTTCTCTCGGCGCGCGTGATCACCAAGAAGGAGATCTCGAAGGACGCCGTCTCGATCGGCTCGAAGGTGCGCCTGCGCGACATGCAGGCGAACAAGACCTTCGAGTACCACATCGTCGGCTCCGCCGAGGCGAACCCGGCCGAGAACAAGCTCTCGAACGAGTCGCCGGTCGGCAAGGCGATCATGGGGCACAAGAAGGGCGACGTGGTCGAGGTGACCGCGCCGCGCGGGGCCCTCAAGTTCAAGATCATGGAGATCAAGGCCGCCTAGACGCATAGGCTCCGCACGGTGGAGATCGTGCGGCTCGACGGGGCACGCCTCGGCGAGGCGAGCGACGTGCTCGCCCGCGCCTTCCAGGACGACCCCGCGTGGGTCTGGCTCTTCCCGGACCCGGTGCGCCGCGCGCGCATCCTGCCGTGGCTGTTCCGGATCGGCTTCGACGTCACCGCGGCCGAGGTGTACGGGACGGCCGGCCGCGTGCACGGGGCCGCCCGCTGGCTGCCGCCCGGGCGCCCGCCGATGCGCCTCGGGCCGGCGCTGCGCGCGCTCGTGCTGACGCCGCTCCGGCTCGGCGCCGCCACCGCCCCGTTCCTGGCCTACGGGCGCGCCGTCGAGCAGCTGCGGTCGGAGGTGGAGCCCGGCCCGCACTGGTACCTGGCCGGGATCGGCGTCGAGCCGAGCGAGCAACGCCGCGGGATCGGCGGCGCGCTGCTCCAGCCGGGGATCAGCGCCGCCGAGCGCGAGTCGCTGCCCACGGTGCTGCTGACGAACAGCGAGGCGAACCTCTCGTTCTACGAGGGGCACGGCTTCGCCGTCGTCAAGGAGGGCGAGACGCCGCAGGGCGGCCCGCACGCCTGGGCTATGGTCAAGCCGCCGTGAGCACCCCGAAGCGCTTCCCCGACCGCGACCCGATCGCCTCGGTGCGCGCCCAGGCGGAGCAGCTCGAGGACGGCGCCGAGGCCGAGGAGGTCCGCCGCCTCGCGGGGCGCGTGCTCGCCCGTCGGGACCTGGGGAAGCTCGTCTTCCTCGACCTCGTCGACCGGAGCGGCCGCATCCAGCTCCTGTGCCCGGCGGCGCGCACGGGCGAGGTCGACGTGCACCTCGGCGACGTCGTCGGCGCGATCGGCCACCCCGCCAAGAGCAGGCGCGGCGAGCCGTCCCTGATCGTGGACGAGCTCGTGCTGCTCTCGCGCATCCGCTCGCCGCTGCCCGACACCTTCCACGGCCTCACCGACATCGAGCAGCGCTACCGCAAGCGCTACCTCGACCTGCTGATGAACGAGGACGTGCGCGCCGACTTCATCCTGCGCGCGCGGATCGTCTCGGCGGTCCGGCGCTACCTCGACTCCGAGGGATTCGTCGAGGTCGAGACGCCGGTCCTCCAGCCGCGCTACGGCGGCGCGTTCGCGGAGCCGTTCGTGACCCACCACAACCAGCTCGACGTCGACCTCTACCTCCGCATCGCGACCGAGCTGTACCTGAAGCGGCTGATCGTCGGCGGCCTCGAGAAGGTCTACGAGCTCGGCAAGGACTTCC
>CAZBYA010000189.1:0-1630 GCA_964496175.1 uncultured Gaiellales bacterium
GCCGGCGCCGGCGCCCGCCGCTCCGGCTCCCGCCGCGGCGCCCACACCCGCGGCGCCCGCCGCCGGCGGGCGCACGCTGACCGTGACCGCCACCGGCTACGCGCTCCCCGGCACCACCGCCACGGGCCTCCCCGTCGGCTGGGGCGTAGTCGCCGTCGACCCCACGGTGATCCCGCTCGGCACGCACATGACGATCCCCGGCTACGGCGAGGGCGTCGCGGCCGACACCGGCGGCGCGATCGTCGGCGACACGATCGACCTCTGGTTCCCCACGGTCGCGCAGGCGAGCGCCTGGGGCCGCCGCACCGTCACGATCGTGCTTCACTAGAAGCCGAGCCGGGTACACTGGACCGCCCGGTCGGGCGCCCAGTGAGGCCGAGCTGAACGATTCTGCGAACACCTCGGACCAGCAGACGCCGCGCGTCCTGCTCGTCGACGACCACGACCTGTTCAGGACGGGTCTGCGCAACCTGCTCGAGGAGCAGGGCGTCCAGATCGCGGGCGAGTGCGAGAACGGCACCGACGCGCTGCGGGCGGTTCGCGAGCTCGCGCCGGACGTGGTCGTGATGGACCTGAACATGCCGGGGATCAGCGGCGTCGAGGCGACGCGGCAGATCTCGATGATCGCGCCGCTGACGCGCGTGCTCGTGCTCACGATCTCGGATCAGGACAACGACGTGATGGACGCGATCCTCGCCGGGGCGTGCGGCTACCTGCTGAAGGACGCGTCGATCACGGAGCTGATGCAGGGGATCCAGGCGGCCGCGGTGGGCGAGTCGCTCGTCTCGCCGACGATCGCGGCGAAGGTGCTCCAGCGCGTGCGTGCGTCGAGCGCGTCGCACCGCGAGGCGGAGCTGATCCAGTCCGAGCTGTCCGACCGCGAGATCGAGGTGCTGAAGCTGATCGCGAACGGCAAGGACAACGCGATGATCGCGGGCGAGCTGCACATCAGCCCGAAGACGGTCAAGAACCACATCTCGAACATCCTGATGAAGCTCCAGATCGACAACCGGATCCAGGCGGCGGTCTACGCCGTCCGCTCCGGGATCGTCTGACGCCGGCTGCTAGCTGTCCCGCTGCGGGTGGATCGCTTCGCCGCGAGCGAGCATGGCGACGAATTCGGCGATTCGCCGCTCTCTCGTCTCGGCTCGCTTCGCCGTCTGGAGCCGATAGAGGATCGCGTAGCGGTTGCGGCCCGACAGCCGCTCGAACGTCGCAGCAGCCTTGCGGTTCGCCGCGAGCGCCGACCGCAGGTCCTCTGGCACCTCGCTGCCGGCGCCGCCGGCGTAGGCCCGTTCCCACGAGCCATCGCGCTTGGCCCGCTCGACGGCGGCGAGTCCCGCCGGTGTCATCCGTTTCTCGGCGACGAGTCGCTCGACGAGCTGGAGTTGCGCTTCGACCAGTTGCTGCGCTGCCGCCGTGGCGTGAACCGCTGCCGGTACGTTCCGTCGTCCCGCGTCCGGAGCTGGCCGTCGATCCACCCGTGACAGAGCGCTTCCGCCAACGCCTGGTCGTAGGTGAGGCTGGTCGGCTCGGTCGTGTTCTTCTTCGCCAGCACGAGCCACACGCCGTCGGCTCGAGCGTGGTTCCTTCCCAGCCAACGACGCCACGCGCGCTGGTCCGTGACCAT
>CAZBYA010000190.1:0-1629 GCA_964496175.1 uncultured Gaiellales bacterium
TTCGTCGCGCTCTTCGACGGCGAGACCGGCGAGACGCGCGCGCTCCTGAACGCGGGCGCGATCACGGCCGTGCGGACGGCCGCGGTCTCCGGCGTCGCCACGCGGCTGCTCGCGCGCGAGGGCGCGCGCACGCTCGCGATCCTCGGTGCCGGTATCCAGGCGCGCGCCCACCTCGAGGCGATGCGCGCCGTCCACGACTTCGAGCGCGTGCTCGTCTGGAGCCCGAGCGGCCGCGCCCTCGAGGGCGCGGAGCAGGCGGCGTCGGCGGAGGAGGCCGTGCGCGCGGCCGACGTGCTCGTTACCGCGACCTCCGCGGCCGAGCCGATCGTCGAGCGCGACTGGCTCGCTCCCGGTGTGCACGTGAACGCCGTCGGCTCCAGCATCCCGACCACGCGCGAGCTCGACACGCGCACGATGGCGGAGGCCGCGCTCTTCGTCGACCGCCGCGAGTCGACCGTCAACGAGGCGGGCGACTTCCTCTTCCCCCAGCGCGAGGGCGCGCTCGGCCCGGAGCACATCCGCGCGGAGATCGGCGAGCTGCTGCTCGGCACGGGGGAGGGGCGCCGCTCGCCCGACGAGCTGACGGTGTTCAAGTCGCTCGGCCTCGCCGTCGAGGACCTCGCCGCGGCCGAGTACGTGCTCGCGGCCGCCGAGCGCGAGGGCGCCGGCACGGTCGTGTCGCTGTGATCGCGCTCGACGAGATCCGCCGCGCGCGCAGCGTGCTCGAGGGGACGGCGCTGCGCACGCCGCTCGTCCGGCTCGACGCCGAGACGGACGCAGAGGTCTGGCTGAAGCTCGAGCTGCTCCAGCCGGTGCGCTCCTTCAAGATCCGCGGCGCGGGCAACGCGATCCTGCAGGCGACCGACGCCGAGCTCGCCGGCGGCGTCGTCACGGCGAGCGCCGGAAACATGGCCCAGGGCGTGGCGTACGCGGCGCGGCTGCGCGGCGTGCCGGCGACGATCGTCGTCCCGGAGCACGCGCCCCAGACCAAGATCGACGCGATCGAGCGCTACGGCGGGCGCGTGATCAAGGTGCCGTACGAGGAGTGGTGGGAGACGCTCGTGAGCGGCGGCCGCGAGGGGGTCGACGGCCTCTTCGTCCACCCGGTCGCGGACGAGCGCGTGATGGCGGGGAACGGGACGATCGGGCTCGAGCTGCTCGAGCAGCTCGACGGCTTCGACGCCGTCGTCGTGCCGTACGGCGGCGGCGGCCTGTTGACCGGGATCGCGAGCGCGGTCAAGGCCGAGCGGCCGGACGTGCGCTTCTACGCGGCCGAGCCCGAGACCGGCGCGCCCGTCGCCGCCACCCTCGCCGCGGGCGTGCCGACGGCGGTCGACTACCGCCCGTCGTTCGTCGACGGCTCGGGCAGCCGCGAGCTGATCCCGCGCGTCTGGGAGCATGCGTCACAGGTGCTCGAGGACGCGTTCGCGCTGCCGCTCGACGAGGTCGCGGCGGCGGTACGGCTGCTGGCCGAGCGGACGCGCGTCGTCGCGGAGGGTGCGGGCGCGCTCTCCGTTGCGGCCGCCGTCTCCGGTCGCGTCGACGCGAACAGGATCGTCTGCATCGTCTCCGGCGGGAACATCGACACCGCCGTGCTGCGGACGATCCTCGCCGGGGAGACGCCGTGAA
>CAZBYA010000191.1:0-1593 GCA_964496175.1 uncultured Gaiellales bacterium
CGACGCTCGACCAGCTCGCGTCGGCGACGGGCGGCACGATCACGGTGCAGGACGTCCTGCAGCTGCTCGGCGCCGTCGAGGAGGAGGTGCTGTTCCGGCTCTGCGACCTCGTCGTCGACGGCGACACCGCGGGCGCGCTGACGTTCCTCGAGGAGCTCGCCGAGCAGGGCCAGGACCTCGGCCGCCTCGTCACCGACCTGCTCGAGCACCTGCGCCACCTGCTGCTCGTGCAGCACATGGGCGAGGTGCCGGACTCGCTGCCGCTGACGGAGGAGACGCGCGAGCGGCTGCGCGAGCAGGCGAACCAGCTGCCGCCGGCGACGGTCGTGCGCCTGATCGACCTGCTCGCCGTCGCCGTGGAGGACCTGCGCCAGGGCGGCGACCCGCGCCTGCCGCTCGAGCTGGCGCTCGTCAAGGTGACGCGCGCCTCGTCCGACCTGTCGCGCGAGTCGCTGGCGTTCCGGCTCGACCGCCTCGAGCAGCAGGGCCCTCCGCGTGAGCCCGCCCCGCACGGCGAGCCGGCGGCGAGCGTGGCCGACGAGCCCCGGCCGGAGGTGCCGGTCGAGCTGGAGCAGCTCCAGGAGGCGTGGCGGCGCAGCATCCTGCCGGCGGTCGAGCAGCGGTCGATCCCGATCGGCAAGACGCTCGCCGAGGCGCGGCCGTCGGCGCTCGCCGGCGACACGCTGACGCTCGAGTTCCCGCAGACGGCGTCCTTCCACCTGAAGCTGGCGGAGGACCCGAAGAACGCAGCGCTGCTCAAGGAGGCGCTCTACGAGGTGACGGGGCGCAAGCTCGCGGTGGCGTTCGCGCTCGGCGAGCGCGGCCATGCGGCGGAGGCCGACGAGGGCCCGACGACCGAGGAGGACGTCGTCGAGCTGCTGAAGAGCACCTTCGACGCGAGGGAGCAGGACGAATGAGCTTCGACCTCAACACACTCTTGAAGCAGGCGCAGGAGATGCAGGCGCAGATGCAGCAGATCCAGGAGGAGGCGGCGAAGGAGACGGCGGAGGCCTCGGCCGGCGGCGGCATGGTGACGGTCGTCGCGACCGCCGGCGGGGAGCTGAAGGAGCTCCGGATCGACCCGAAGGCGATCGACCCGGACGACCCCGAGCTGCTCGCCGACCTGGTGACGGCCGCCGCGAACGAGGCGCTGCGCGCGGCGCGGGCCAAGGTCGAGGCGAGGATGAAGGGGATGCTGCCGCCGGACCTCGGCGGTCTCCTGCCCGGCGCGTAGGCGAGACCGCGGTGGACGAGAGCTTCGTCGCGAAGCTGCTCGACGTCGGCACCGAGCTCGACCTGCCGGCCGGCCACGTGCTCGTCGACGAGGAGGCGCCGTTCAGCGGGCTCGTGCTCGTGCTGCGCGGCCTGGTCGCGGTCGAGACGGAGGCCGGCGAGGACGAGCGCGGGCCGGGCCAGGTGGTCGGGCGGTGGGAGCGGCTCGACGGCAGCGAGCCCGTGCGCGTGCTCGCGCGCACGGACGTGCGCGTGCTCCTCGTCGACCGGGCCGCGTACGAGGCCGCCGTGTCGGGCTAGCCGGGGCGCCTGGGCACAATGGGCGCCGTGTTCAGCCCCGCCGTGGAGAACCTCGTCGCC
>CAZBYA010000192.1:0-1581 GCA_964496175.1 uncultured Gaiellales bacterium
CCTAGAGCTCACCGGGCTTCGCGTAGCGGTAGAAGTGCGGCCCGAGGCCCGCCTTGTTCGCGGCGAAGAAGAGCGCGAGGTGGTCCTCCAGCGCGCGGGCGTGCTCGAGGCCGCCGACGTACAGCGGGTCGTAGCCGGCGTCGCGGATCAGCTGCTCCGTCACCTCACGCGCGTCGTCGTCGGCGGCGTAGAAGTTGCTCGGCGGGACGCGCTGCTCGGGGATCTCGTCGTAGATCGCGGCGAAGTTGAGGTTGAACGACTTCGCCGTCGGCCCGCCGACGATGGCCTTCACCTCGTGCGCGAGCGACTCGAAGCTCTCGTCGCGCCCCGCGAACGCGTTCGTCGCGTCGATCGTCGGCTTGCCCTCGATCCCGCTCACCTTGCCGAGCGCGTCCTCGATCGAGCCTGACGGCACCGCCACCAGCAGCACGTCGGCCGCCGAGGCGTCTCCGCCGTCCTTGCCCAGCTCCTGCACCTCGTGCCCCGCCCGCCGCCACAGCGCCGCCAGCCCGCCGCCGACGTTCCCCCTGCCGATTACCGTGATCCGCATCCGTGTCACCTCCGTCTGGTTTCCGTTGCGTTCAACGTCCGCGGCGGCTGTAGGCTTCCGGCCGCGTGGCGCGCGAGTACCCGACCGTCCTCGACCTGATCGGAACCACGCCGGTCGTCCGGCTCGACCGCATCTCCCGGGACGTTCCCGGCACGATCCTCGCGAAGCTCGAGTACCTCAACCCCGGCGGCTCCAACAAGGACCGGATCGGGCTCGCGATGATCGAGGCGGCCGAGCGCGAGGGGAAGCTGCGGCCGGGCGGCACGATCGTCGAGCCGACCTCCGGCAACACCGGCGTCGGCCTCGCGATCGCGGCCGCGCTGAAGGGCTACCGCTGCATCTTCGTGATGCCGGACAAGATGAGCCAGGAGAAGATCGCGATGCTGCGCGCGTACGGCGCCGAGGTCGTGATCACGCCGACCGCGGTCGACCACGACTCGCCCGAGTCGTACTACTCGGTCTCGTCGCGGCTCGCCGAGGAGATTCCCGGCGGCTTCAAGCCCGACCAGTACTCGAACCTGGCGAACCCGCAGGCGCACTACGACACGACCGCGCCCGAGATCTGGGAGCAGACCGGCGGCGAGCTCGACGCGATCGTCATCTCGGTCGGCACCGGCGGCACGATCAGCGGCGTCGGCCGCTGGTTCCACGAGCGCAAGCCGGAGGTGCGGATCGTGGGCGTCGACCCCGAGGGGTCGATCTACACCGCGCGCGAGGACAGCGAGCTCCACCCGTACCTGGTCGAGGGGATCGGCAAGGACACGTGGCCCGACACGATCGACCTCGAGGTCGTCGACGAGTGGATCCGCGTCTCCGACCGAGAGTCGTTCGTGACGGCGCGGCGGCTCGCACGCGAGGAGGGCCTGCTCGTCGGCGGCTCGGCGGGCTCGACCGTCGCCGGCGCGATCGAGTACGCGAAGCGGCTCGGCCCCGGCTCGCAGGTGCTGACGATCCTGCCGGACTCCGGCCGCTCCTACCTCTCGAAGTTCCTCGACGACAACTGGATGATCGAGCACGGCTTCCTCGAGCGC
>CAZBYA010000193.1:0-1558 GCA_964496175.1 uncultured Gaiellales bacterium
GACCGCCGTGGTGTCGGAGCCGCCGCGCCCGAGCGTCGTCACGTCGAGCGACTCCCCCGAGACGCCCTGGAAGCCGGCCACGAGCACGATCTGGTCGCTCTCGAGCGCCTCGTGGATCCGCCGCGCGCGCACCTCGACGATCTTCGCCTTCGTGTGGCTCGAGTCGGTGACGATCCCGGCCTGCGAGCCGGTGAGCGAGATCGCGCGGTGCCCCAGGTCGACGATCGCCATCGCGACGAGCGCGCACGAGATGCGCTCGCCGACGGAGAGCAGCATGTCGAGCTCGCGCTCGTGCGGGTGCGGCGAGACCTGGTGCGCGAGGTCGACGAGCTCGTCCGTCGTGTGCCCCATCGCCGACACGACCGCCACCACCTTGCTGCCCGACTCGCGGGCGGCGACGAGGCGTGCCGCGACCCGCTTCAGGCGCTCCGTGTCGCCGACGGACGTGCCGCCGAACTTCATCACCACGAGCCCGGGCGTCCGGGGCGCGCGCTCGACCGCGGGGACGGCTTCGAACTCGGTCAGGGCCATTTGCGACAGTGTAGGCGCGTGCGCTTCCTGCCCCGCAGCCCCCGAGAGCTGGTCGTCACCGGCTACGCGCTGGTCGGGTTCGCCCTGCTGCCCTGGGCGCTCTGGCTCTCGTCCTCCCTGAAGCCGCACCACCTGACGATCCGCTGGGACCTCGCCTGGTCGGGCTTCGACACGGCGCTCGCAGCCGCCTTCCTCTCGACCGCCCTCGCCGCGCACCGGCGCTCGCCGTGGATCGGCGTGCTCGCGGCGGCGACCGGCACGCTGCTCTTGACCGACGCCTGGTTCGACTGCGTGCTCGAGAGCCACGCCGACGAGCTCCGGTTCTCGCTGCTGCTGGCGCTGCTCGCCGAGGTGCCGATGGCCGCGGTCTGCTTCTGGGTCGCGTACCGCACGGAGCGCGTGATCGAGCGCGCGCTACATCTCGCGACGGCCCGCGAGCGCGCGTCCGAGGGTGACCTCATCGGCGTATTCGAGGTCCGCCCCGACCGGGAGCCCGCTGGCGAGGCGGGTCACCCGAACGCGCCCGCGTAGCCGGTCGGCCAGGAACGCCGCCGTCGCCTCGCCGGTCATGTTCGGGTTCATCGCGAGCACGACCTCCTGCACGCCGTTCGCGTCGACGCGACGGAGCAGCTCGTCGATGCGCAGGTCGGACGGCTCGACGCCGTCGAGCGGGGAGAGCGCGCCGCCGAGGACGTGGTAGACGCCGCGGTACTCGTGCGTCCGCTCGAGCGAGACGACGTCGACCGGCTGCTCGACGACGCAGATGACGCCGTGGTCGCGCCGGGCGTCGAGGCAGATCGCGCAGACCTCCTCCTCCGTCAGGTTGCCGCACTCGCGGCAGAAGCGCACGCGTTCCTTCACCTCCTCGAGGGCGGCGGCGAGCGCGAGCGCCTCCTCCTTCGGCCGCTGCAGGATGTGGAACGCGAGCCGCTGGGCGGTCCGGGCGCCGACCCCCGGCAGGCGCGTCAGCTGGGCGACGAGGTTCTCCACGGCGGGGCTGAACACGGCGCCCATTGTGCCCAGGCGC
>CAZBYA010000194.1:0-1523 GCA_964496175.1 uncultured Gaiellales bacterium
CGGCGCCCGCCATCGAGCCGTGGTCGGTGAGGCTGACCGCCGGCATCTCGAGCTCGACCGCCCGCTCGACCAGGTCCTTGACCCGGCAGGCCCCGTCCAGGATCGAGTACTCGGAGTGGACGTGGAGGTGGACGAAGGGCGCCTCGGGCATCGCGGAGAGCCAGTGTACGCCCGCCCCCGGCGAGCACCCGGACCGGCTCAGAAAAGGCCGAAGACGTCCTTCAGGGCTTCGTCAACCTCGCGTAGCTCGCCCGGCTCGAGGCGTCCGACCACCCGTCCTAGCCGCGACGGGTCGGCCGCGGCGATCTGGTCGACCAGGGCTCTCGTGCGCCGTCCCCGAACGATCACCTCGGGACGAAACGGCGCGGGCTGCGCACCCGTCGAGGTGGGAGCGACGAGCACGGTCGACAGCCACGTCAATCGGTCCGACTGGACGACCACCCCGTAGCGACGACCCGATTGCTCGCGACCACGAGGCGCCGTGGGCGGCCCAAGGGCGACGATGTCACCACGGCGGAGCAAGGTCATCCATGAGCGCGCGGATCTCTGCGACCAGGGCCCGATCGGCCGGATCGGAGCCGATCCGCTTGGCATCGGCTTCGACCTGCTCGAGACGGTCGAGACGGGCCGTCTGAACGAGCGCTCGGCGAATTGCCTCCGAACGGGTCAGCCCACTCGCAACGAGCGTCGCGAGCGCCCGCTGGGCCTCGGCATCGAGCCGGACCGAGATCGCCTTCTCGGGCATCGACCCAGATTGTATCACGTTTGTCATACGCACTAGTTCAGCTCAGGCCGCGCGGCGTCGGCCAGCAGCGTCCGCACCACCACCTCCCACACGTCGTCGGCCGCGGCGTCCTCCGGCAACGGCTCGGCGGCGATCGCCTCGAGCTGCGCGGCGAGCGCCGGGACGGATGACCTGCCGAGGGCCGCGAGCCTCGCGAGACGCGCCCTGACGGCACGCCGGCGCTCGTCGGTCGCGAGCGCGCTCGGCGTGCACGCGGCAAGCGCTGCCGCGATCTCCTCGGCGGGGACGTTCGCGTCGCGGCGGGCGAGGGTCGCGGCCTCGAGGGCCAGCGCGCGCCGCTCCTCGGGCGGCGCGGCGGCCACGAACTCGTCGATGCAGCAGAGGCAGAAGAGCGGATGCGGCTTGTCGCGCGAGCCGAGCTCCATCGCGAGGTGCTCGACGACCGCGAGCGTCACCGGTGACCCGCGCGGGTCGCGATCGAACGCCGCCGTCGCGCGGTCGACGGCGGCTGGCCACTCCTCGCCGAACGCTGCCACGCGCGCCAGGCCGTCGCGGATCGCCGCCTCGAGCTCGTCCGACCAGGCCTCGTCCACGGCCTGCGCGGCAAGCTCGTCGACGGCCGCCTCGTCCGCCCATACGAGCAGCGCGTCCGCCACCTCGCGGAGCGCGGGCAGGTCGTCGCCCGGCTCGAGTGCGAGCCGCATCTCGAACGCAATGTCCCATTCGCTCGGCGCGAAGACGAAGTCGTCGAGGTCGGGCTCGCTCACCTACGCCATGA
>CAZBYA010000195.1:0-1523 GCA_964496175.1 uncultured Gaiellales bacterium
CGGTCGACGCGACGGTCGTCCGCGCCGTCCTGCTGCCGGCGACGATGAAGCTGCTGGGGCGCTGGAACTGGTACCTGCCGGCGTGGCTCGAGTGGCTGCCGGCGGCTGAACGGCGGGAGACGCCGCCGCCCGCGCTCGTCGACTGACGCGCTGGCTACCGCGGCGCGGCTCGGCGTTCGGTGATCGTCGCGGTTGCCGACCGCCCGTCCTCGGGCGAGACGACCGTCACGCGGTCGTCGTCCTCGTCGTACACGTAGACCAGGATCAGCCATGGCCACGGGCCGATCACGAAGCGCAGCTCCTTGCCCTCCTCGAGCCGAGCGATCTCCGGCCCGAGCCGCGGAAAGCGCCCCAGCGGAGCGACGGAGGCCTTGACGCGGTCGGGCGTGTCGGCAGGGAGGCTGTGGCTGAGGATCAGCTGCGCCAGGGCCGATCGCGCGCTCTCCGCCCAGTAGACGCGGGCCATCCCGGCCTACAGGTCGTCGAGCGGAACCACGCGGCCGGCTCGGGCGTCCGCGATCCCGGCGTCGATCCTGTCCCACGCACCGGGAATCCGATCGAGGAGGGCGACGATGTGGGCGGCATCGGGATCGGCGTCGTCGATCGCCTGCGCGAGGAGCGAGCTCGCCAGCGTTCCCTCGCGCAGGTGCGTCCGTGCGGCCATCCGCGACAGCTTCTCGCCGTAGGCAGGCGGGAGCGTCACATTCAGACGGATGCTTTCGTCGGCCATCGGAATGAGGCTAGCACGTGTTCGCACGAAACGTGTACTGGGATCTGCAATAACGATTACTAATCCTCCGGATTAGGTATGATCCAGGTGGTGAGCAGCGCCGGCTTCGACGTGCTCGTGATCGGGAGCGGGGCCTCGGGCCTGGCCGCCGGCGTCTCCGCCGAGCGCGCGGGCGCGCGCGTCGCGCTCGCGACCAAGGGCTCGCTGCAGGCGAACAACTCGTCGAAGGCGCAGGGCGGCATCCAGGCCGCCTTCGCGGCCGACGACTCGCCCGAGCAGCACGCCGAGGACGTGTGGCGCTCCTCGCACGAGACGGCCGATCGGAGCCTCGTCGAGGCCCTCACCGGCGACGCGCGGGGCGCGATCCACTGGCTCGAGGAGCTCGGCGTCGAGTTCACGCGCGACCCGGACGGCGGCTACCGCCTCGCCCGTTGCGGCGGCGCGAGCGCGAAGCGTCTGCTCCAGGTCGGCGACCGCACTGGGCACGCGATCACGAAGCAGCTGCGCGAGGCGTGGGAGGCCGGCGCCGGCACCACCCTCGCGAACGCGCCCCTGCGCGAGCTCGCGCGGTCGAACGGCGGCTGGCGCGCGCGCGTCGGCGAGCACGTCGTCGAGGCGGGCACCGTCGTGCTCGCCGCGGGCGGCCGCTGCTACGCCGAGGCGGAGCAGCGCGGCGAGCTCTCGACGAACCACCCGAACGCGACGGGCGAGGTGACGCGCATCGCGCTCGACCTCGGCGCGGAGGCGCGCGACCTCGACGCGCTGCAGTACCACCCGAACGGCGGCGCGTGGC
>CAZBYA010000196.1:0-1508 GCA_964496175.1 uncultured Gaiellales bacterium
ATGCCGGCGTCGATCGCCGGGATGTACTCCTTCGGGATCTTCCCGCCGACGATCTTGTCGACGAACTCGTAGCCCGCGCCCGGCTCCTGCGGCAGCAGGTTGATGACGGCGTCGCCGTACTGGCCGGAGCCGCCGGTCTGGCGGACGAACTTGCCCTGCACCCGCTCGGCCGGCTTCCCGATCGTCTCGCGGTAGGCGACCTGCGGCCGGCCCACGTTCGCGTCGACGTTGAACTCGCGCTTGAGGCGGTCGACGATGATCTCGAGGTGCAGCTCGCCCATCCCGGAGATGAGCGTCTGCCCCGTCTCCTCGTCGCTCGTCACGCGGAACGTCGGATCCTCCTCGGCGAGGCGCGCGAGGCCGTTCCCGAGCTTGTCCTGGTCGGCCTTCGACTTGGGCTCGACGGCGACCGAGATCACCGGGTCCGGGAAGGTCATCGACTCGAGCACGATCGGCGCCGACTCCGCCGAGAGCGTGTCGCCGGTCGTCGTCTGCTTGAGGCCCACGCCCGCCGCGATCTCGCCCGCCGCGATCTCGTCCCGCTCCTCGCGGTGGTTCGCGTGCATCTGCAGGATGCGGCCGACGCGCTCCGTCCTGCCGGTGGTCGTGTTGAGGACCCGGTCGCCCGCCTTCAGCGTCCCCGAGTAGACCCGGAAGTACGTCAGCTTGCCGACGTACGGGTCGGACATCACCTTGAAGGCGAGGGCGCTGAAGGGCTCGTCCGGCGACGCCTTCCGCTCCGACTCCGCCTCGCTCTTCGGGTCGACGCCGCGCACGGGCGGCACGTCGAGCGGGCTCGGCAGGTAGTCGATGACGGCGTCGAGCAGCGGCTGCACGCCCTTGTTCTTGAACGCGCTGCCGAGCAGCACCGGCGTGATCTCGTCCGACAGCGTGCCGTTGCGGATCGCGCGGCGGATCATCTCGGGCGTCACCGAGGACTCGTCCTCGAGGTACGCCTCGAGCACCTCGTCGTCGTAGTGCGAGATCGCGTCGATCAGCTGGTGGTGGTACTCCTGCGCCTGCTCGGCGAGCTCGGCGGGGATCTCGCCGACCTCGAAGTCCTGGCCGAGGTCGTCCTTGTAGACGATCGCCTTCATCTCGACGAGGTCGACGACGCCGACGTGCTTCTCCTCCTGGCCGATCGGGATCTGCACCGGCACCGGGTTGGCGCCGAGGCGGTCGCGCATCGACTGCACGGCGGCGAAGAAGTTCGCGCCGGTGCGGTCCATCTTGTTGATGAACGCGATCCGCGGCACCTTGTACTTGTCGGCCTGCCGCCACACCGTCTCGGACTGCGGCTGGACGCCGGCGACGGAGTCGAAGACGGCGACCGCGCCGTCGAGGACGCGCAGGCTGCGCTCGACCTCCACGGTGAAGTCCACGTGCCCGGGCGTATCGATGATGTTGATCCGGTGGTCGCGCCAGAACGCGGTCGTCGCCGCCGACGTGATCGTGATGCCGCGCTCCTGCTCCTGCGCCATCCAGTCCATCGTCGCGGCGCCCTCGTG